>CAZBAN010000041.1:0-17749 GCA_964489895.1 uncultured Dehalococcoidales bacterium | reverse complement strand
CCCCTCTCCAACCAAAAGAACTTCTCACTCTAAATCAAAGGTACTGGTTGGAGAGGGGTAAGGGGTGAGGTGAAACTAAATAACCGCATGTAAAAAGTTTAAAATACGCTGCCGCCAATAAACTATCTGAGCAACAGCACTTCTCATTTGATATACTGACAGATACGAGAGTCATTAATCAGGATTTTATAATGAACACGGCTGATGTGATTATTATCGGTGCCGGAGTCATCGGCACCAGTATTGCTTTCCACCTGGCAAAATCCGGTTGCACCGACGTGGCGGTCCTGGAGAAGAACTATATCGGGTCGGGTTCCACGGAGAAGTGCGCCGGCGGCATCAGGCAGCAGTTCTCTCTCGAAGCTAATATCCGGCTTTCAATGGAGAGTGTTCAGTTTTTTAACCGTTTTGAGAGCGAGACCGGACACGCAGCGGATTTTCGTCAAAACGGCTACCTTTTACTGGCAACCACCGAAGCCGAGCTGGGAATATTCCGCACAAATGTGGAGTTGCAGCGTAAACTCGGACTCAATGTCATTCTCCTTTCAGGGCATGAGGTATCGGAGTTTATTCCGCAATTGCGAACTGAAGACATCCTTGGAGCCGCGTTCTGTCCTGTTGACGGCTACGCCGACCCGTATTCGGTGGTGACGGGTTTTGCCTCGGCGGCTAAAAGGCTGGGTGTCATTATACACGAAGAGACCGAGGTTACCGGTATAAACCTGAAGGGGGACAGGATTAGTAGAGTACGAACGACAGCCGGTGATTTTACCACCCCGGTGGTGGTAAACGCGACCGGTCCTTACGCGGGAGAAATCGGAGGGATGGTTAATCTGGATATCCCTGTCCGCCCGTCGAAGCGTCACATTTTCGTCACCGAGCCTGTTAATGAGCGTGCGGAATTTGCCGGTGACCCAAACTGGCCCAAACTGCCGATGGTCGTAGATTTTCACAGCGGTTTCTGGTTCCGGCGGGAAGGTCCCTGCCTTATCTTCGGTATGCGTAATCCCGAGGAACGTGAGAGCTTCGATACAGAAGTAGATTGGAGTTTCTTTACCAGTGCCGTCGCTCCCAAGGCGTGTCATCGTTTACCGTGTCTGGCGGATACCGGTGTTATGAGAGCACAGGCTGGACTCCACTCCGATACCCCTGACGGTATAGCGATTATTGATAAAGCACCCGGCATGGAGGGACTGTACCTTGCCTGCGGCTTCAGCGGACACGGCTTCATGCACGCTCCAGCCGTGGGCAGGCTGATGGCGGAAATGATACTGGAGAAGCCTGCTTCGCTTCCCGGTATGGAGATTTTCAGCTTTGACAGGTTCAAAAAGCCGATTCAGCAAAAAGAGCAGGTCTTCATATAGTTACGAAGTATATCACCGGTCGTTATAACTAAGGTAAAAAACAAGCAGTATTCTCGACACTGCTGTAATCAATAACGCTCTGCCCTCAATCTGCTGTTGACAACGCAATTTTTAGGGTAATACAAAATTTCCCTGTGAGTATTTATATACAGTATAATAGGTTAGACACTTATGGAGAGGAGGACTGAAATGCCTGATAAAAAGAAACCCTACACCACAGGATTCGGAGCACCTGTAGATAACGACCAGAACAGTAAAACCGCCGGGATTCCCGGCCCTATACTCATGCAGGACACCCATCTTCTGGAGAAACTGGGACATTTTGACCGTGAGCGTATCCCTGAACGAGTCGTCCATGCCAAGGGCGCGGGTGCGTACGGGTACTTCGAAGTGACCGCTGATGTTACCAAGTACACGAGGGCTAGGTTCCTGTCCGAGATTGGTAAACGCACGGAAGTATTTGCTCGTTTCTCTACCGTGGGCGGTGAGAGAGGCTCGGCGGATGCGGAGAGAGACCCGCGGGGATTCGCAATCAAGTTCTATACCGAAGAAGGCAATTATGACATGACCGGTAATAATACTCCTGTGTTCTTTATCCGTGACCCGCTGAAATTCCCTGATTTTATTCATACCCAGAAGCGTCACCCGGGCTCAAACTTGAAAGACGCGGACATGTTCTGGGACTTTCTGTCGCTAACTCCGGAGTCTATCCACCAGGTTACAATTCTCTTTTCGGACCGCGGGATACCCAGGACATTCCGGCACATGAACGGCTACAGCAGTCACACTTTTAAATGGTACAACAAAAAGGGTGATTACTACTGGGTCCAGTATCATTTTAAGACGGAACAGGGTATTCAAAACCTGACTCGTGATGAGGCTACCGAAATGAAAGCGAGTGACCCTGACCACGCAACACGAGATCTCCACGATTCTATAGATAAAGGAGATTACCCGTCCTGGCGTCTTGAGGTCCAAATCATGACGCCGGAGGAGGCTAATAGTTACCGCTTTGACCCGTTCGACATCACCAAGGTCTGGTTCCACGCGGACTATCCTCCGATGACAATCGGTCGAATGGTGCTGAACCGGAATCCTAAAAACTACTTCGCAGAGGTGGAGCAGGCTGCGTTTTCCCCAGCTAATTTTGTCCCCGGGATAGCGGCTTCACCGGATAAGCTGTTACAGGGCAGGCTGTTTTCATACCATGATGCTCACCTTCACCGTCTGGGACCTAATTATCATCTGCTGCCTATTAACAGACCTAAAGCTGCCGAGGTGAACTATTACCAGCGAGATGGTTTCATGGCTTTAGGTGATAACAGCGGCGACGGGCCTAACTACTATCCAAATACGTTCGGTGGTCCGGAGCCTACGCCTGATGTTGCCGAACCGCCTTTCGAAGTCTCAGGACAGGCGGCCCGTCAGCCTTACGTTCATCCGAATGATGACTTCTTCCAGGCAGGAGAGCTGTACCGGCGAGTCATGACGGATAAAGACAGGGATCATCTGGTTGGTAATATAACGACTCATCTCTGCAATGCTCAGAAGCGGGTTCAGCTCCGCCAGACGGCGATATTCTATAAAGCGGATAAAGAATACGGTAGTCGTGTTGCTGAGGGTCTCGGTCTCGATGTTAAAGAAGTAGATAAGCTGGCTTATATGTCTCAGGAGGAGAGAGTTAAGGCTACATCTTGAGTCAGAGCGAATCTTCCTTTGAGTTATAACTGATAGTCTAATCACATCCAGTTCCTGGAATGCGGGACCTTGTCCATGGCGCGGAACGGTTTTACCCCGGTGACGACCACGTTATGGGTGCCTTCACGTCTCGAAACTCTGCCCTCTATCATCAGGAACGGTGATTTGATTTCGTACTCGTAGCGCTCGTACACCTGCGGGAAGACCATCAGGGGGATAAGGCCGAACTCGTCCTCGAGGGTCATGAATACCACCTTGCCGTGAGGTCGCTGCCGCCTGATTACCAGCCCCGCCGTGGTTACCTCCATGCCGTCCTTCAGGCCGAATATGTCCCTGCTGCATCGTATTTTCTTGCCGAAGCGGTGACGCAACTTAGCCATGACATGACCGCCGGGGAAGATACCCATGATGCTGTACTCCCCCCTCATGCGCTCCCACTCGCCCGGCGACTCCAGCTCTATAATGTCCTGCTCCACGGAGAAGGGCAACGCAAGCTGGGAATTAACCGGTCTGTAGCGGAGGCCTATCTCCCACTTCACTTTTCTCCGGTTGGACTCAAGGCTGTCGAAAGCCCCGGCTCCGGCAAGGTTAAGGGCAACTTCCTCCAGCACACCGGTGCGCTCCAGAAAATCACCGATGCTCTTAAAGGGACCATTCTGCCGGGCATTCTCTATGGCTTCTGCTGACGCCTCTCCCAGTCCCGTCACGTTGAGAAAACCGATACGGAGGCATCCGTTTTCAGCCACACCCCTTCGAGCTTCCCCACGTTTCTCTTTTCTGTCATTCTGAGGGAGTGCAGCGACCGAAGAATCTCCTGAATCGAAGGTTAGAGATTCTTCGCTCCGCTCAGAATGACATGGCGGGTACTCTATAACGCACTTTGCCCGGCTCCGGTTGATGTCCGGGTTCAGCACCCGCACATTATGCCTCCTGGCGTCCTCTTTCAGCGTCTCCAGGTTGTAGAAACCCATCGGCTGCTGGTTGAAGATGGCAACAAAGAACTCCAGCGGGTAATAGTACTTGAGCCATGCTGATTGGTAAGCCGTCACCCCGAAAGCGAAGGCGTGAGATTCCGGGAACATATACTGACCGTTGAACTTCTTGAAAATTGTTTCCGCCGCATCTTCACCGACGCCCCTGCTCCGGGCTCCCTCGATAAATCTCTGTCGGTACTGTTCGATCAATTCATCGTTGTGTTTCCTGCTGAAGGCGCGGCGCAAACGGTCAGCCTCGCTGGGGGCGAAACCGGCGACGTCTATCGCCAGCTGGTTTACCTGGTCCTGGAACAGGACCACTCCGAGAGTGCGCTCCAGCGCCCTCTTCTCCAGGTGGTGGTGATAGCTCACCGGCTTCCTGCCGCTGCGCCTGGCAAGGTAGTCATGCACCCCGTTATTGACGCCCACGCCGGGTCTCACCGCTCCCACCTCGTGCGCCATGTCCAGCAGGTTACGTGGCTTTAAGCGAGTGATGGTCTGCATCTGAGCCGACGATTCTACCTGGAATATGCCGATGGTGTCTCCCCGGCAGAGCATGTCGTAAACGGCGGTATCCTCGAAGTCGATACGCGACATGTCGACTCTTTCACCGGTCCTTCGCTTTATCAGCTCGACAGCTTCCTGGAGCTGTGACAGGGTTCCCAGGGCAAGGAAGTCTATCTTGACGAAACCGGCGTCGTCGATGCTGTCCTTGTCCCACTGGCAGACGTAACGTCCCTCTATAGCTCCCCTCTGCACCGGCACGATATCTATCAGCGGGGTGGAGGAAAGAATCATGCCTCCGGGGTGCTGCCCCATGTACTTGGGGAACCCGTCGAGCTCCAGAGCAAGCCTTAAAAGGTCGCGCCATCCGGGGGCGTCTATCTTATTGCTGAAATTGGGCATTTTCCTCATCTCGGACTCGAGTTTCTTTGCCCTGCCCCAGGAGGTCTGCCTGGCAAGCTGGTCTATTTCCACCTGCGGCAGTCCCAGCGCCTTGCCCAGGTCTCTGATTAAGCCCCTGACCTTGTAGGTGGCGATTGTCCCGGTGAGGGCGGCATGCTCCCAGCCCCATTTCTCGTGGGTTCTCAGTATAAGGTCTTCCCTGATGCTGCGGGGAAAATCCAGGTCTATGTCCGGCACGTTGGTCATCACGTCTTCCGGCAGGAACCTCTCCAGAGAGAGGCTGTACTTCAGCGGGTCAATGTGGGAAAGTCCGATAAGGTAGCCCACCAGCAGGGCGACCGATGAACCGCGTCCTCTCCCCGGCGGATTTTCCTCCAGGGTCAAGGACGGGTCGCTCAGTCCCTGCTTTATCATCACTTCACGTCCCAGCCTGATTACCTCGTGGTAAAGCAGGAGAAAGCCCGCCAGTTTATACTTGTTAATCAGGCGGAACTCCTCGTCCAGCCGCGCCCGCACCTCCGGGGTTACGGAGCCGTAGCGCCTCACCGCCGCTTCAAGGCACAACTTCTCCAGATAGCTCTCCGGCGTGTACCTCTCCGGCGCCGGATAGTCGGGAAAGCTGTAGCTGAGGTCTTCAGTCAGGTCGAGGGTGCACCGCCCGGCGATTTCTACGGTGTTTAACAGGGCTTCGGGACATTCCCGGAAAAGGTCTTCCAGTTCTTCCCTGGCTCTCAGGTAAAACTCCGAGTTCGGACGGCGTTCCCGGTGCGTCTCCTCCAGGCTTTTGCAGTGCTTTATTGCCACCAGGCAGTCCTGAAGCTGGTGTCTTTCACGGACATGGTAATGGACGTTACCCGTGGCTACCAGACCGGCGCCCGTCTCCCGGGACAGGGCAACCAGTTCTTTATTGCGCTCTGTATCGCCGAAGACCAGGTTTTGCTGGAGCTCGATGAAGTAGTTCTCCGCGCCGAACCAGTTCAGGTACCGCCGGATAAGTTCACGCGCTTCGGACAGGCGTTCCTGCACCACCAGCTGCGCCAGCTCTCCCCGGGGACAGCCGGACAGGGCAATCAGCCCCTTAGCGTGTTCCGGCAGGAGTTCGGGAGGCAGCCCGGGGCTGTTGCGCTCGCCGGCGCCGTGAGCGGCGGTGATAAGACGGCAGAGATTGCCGTAGCCCCGCCTGTCCTTAGCCAGCAGGGTAAGGTGATAATTCGAACCGCTGTCATTCTGAGGGAGTGAAACGACCGAAGAATCTTCTGCTCTTATCGAATGAGATCCTTCGCCCCGATTACATCGGGACTCAGGATGACAGAGGGTTATCTCGGCGCCGATGATGCCCTGTATATCCAGAGATTTGGCTGCCTGGGCAAAGCGTATCGCCCCGCACAGGTTGTCATGGTCGGTGATGGCAAGCGCCCGGTAGCCCAGCTCCTTTGCCCGGAGCATCAATTCCTCCAGAGAGGAAGCTCCGTCGTGAAAAGAGTAATAGCTGTGGCAGTGAAGCTCGGCGTAAGGTATATCTCCGCTTTTCATCAGTTACCGTTACTTCTTCTGTTTTGCCCATATTCTGCACTGCTCGATTCTCGCCCCGGGAGGGTCGTCGCCGTGTTCCGGGTCCGAGGAAAAGTCCTGCAACAGCTGACAGGGGAATTCCGGACATTCACCGCAGTGAAGGTGCCCTTTATCCTGGCAGCAGGCTGCCAGCCGGCATTCGCCGTGAAACGGGTGTCCGTTCGTTGCAATGCAGCCGCCGCACCCGGTCCTCTCTCTGAACTCGCAATTGACACAGCTAAGACCGCACCTTGTATCGATTATAACTTCGTTCATTTCAGACCTCCGTTCATTTTAAGTTTTCCTTTAATAATTCTGACGGTGCCACTCTCCGGTGGTAAGGTCTTTATAGAGCACCAGTTGCTGCCCCGATTCGAGAACTACCTCGTAATAGAGTCGCGATACCGGCTCTTTGCGCCACCATTCGTCATCGATGCGCCACCTGTCCTCGATGGCTTTTACAGCCTGCCGCCGCGGTGCACCAACCGCGAGCGGCAGGCTGCAGGAGGAGGCTTCTTCTACCTGTACCGGCTCCGGAACATTTACCGGCCGGTGGGTATCAGCGCGTAGCGTCTTTCCGGTATCCTCGACCATGGCTCTACTTCCTTCAGTTTGAACACCTGGGGATTGCCCTGCCGCAGCTCAAGCTGCCTGATATCTTCGATAAGGTGGTCTCTGCCCCTGACTTCGGTGAACAGGCTGTTCTGCTTTCCGCGCGGATAGCCCAGACGGGTTATCCTGACTCCTGCCTGCTCGACAGGACCCGGCTGGGGGTAATTCTCCAGCACCATTCTTATTCTTGACATGACCCTCTTTATATCCGTCGACGGCTCCTTGAAGCGGATAGCCCGCTCCCAGTGCTCGGAGTCGTAACTGCGGGTCCACAGAATAAGGCTGTGAATGCCCATTCCCTGCTGGCTTATCCTGACAAAGACCCGTGCAAGCAGCTGCTCGATAGCGACAAGTACGGTGTCTATCGAGATTGTCACCGATGACAGCGTGGTGTTTTCTTCTATAATCTCTTCGGCTCTCCGGGCTTGCAGCGGCGTATCGTCGAAACCCCTGGCCAGTTCCCGGATTTTCCTGCCTTCAGGACCGAACTGGGACTGGAGAGGACCGACCGGATATTTAGCCAGCTGCCCCAGCGTGCGTATCCCGAACTCCCGCAGCTTGCCCTTGCTTTTCATGGACACGGGCAGTACGTCGCAGGGGAAGTCCTTCATGAAATCGCCCGTTCTGCCGGATATTATCCGGTGCCCGTCCGGCGGGCTGTTGAGGGCGGCAAGATAAGCGGGGAATTTGCCCTCGGCCATCCCCATCCTGGCAGTGAAAACCTCCGGTATGACCCCCCTTGCTGCCGCGACGAGGCTTTCATCATCCGGGTATATTAGGTGGAGTCCATCGGCGCCGAGATAGGCGGTGCCCAGGTCGGCACCTTCAACCAGCGGGCTGATTCCTTCCAGATTGTCCAGCATCCCGTTAAAAACGGACCGGTAGTAGGGCAGGTCAGCCTGGACTATCCCGGCTCTGTCATGGCAGGCAAGAGCCTGCTGCAGCGTCATATCCTTCTGTATCCTGTCCAGCTCCGGGGAGTGGTCCAGTACCAGTTTTTTTGAGCCGACGCCGTGGATTATTACCACGCGGCTGCTCTCGATACCCGGATTTCTTAAGATTTCGCACTTCAGCGGGAAATCAGGTAAAAGGATACAGAGGACTCTCACATATCACCTCTCAAAGGGCGGTGATATGATTATAGTAGAACAATTGTTCTATTGTCAAGGGTTTTTGGAATAAATTTTACTATTTTTCGGTTAATTGAGGTACAATACCGAAATATAAAATTGCTGGCACATATTGATTCGTAGTGCTAAAATACCTTCTATATTATCACTGTGTAAGGAGACAAAGCCGATGAAGAGCAAGTATTCGATAATTATTGACGCTTACGCGCACATCTCGCCTCCCAAGTATAATGAGTTTCTCAAAAACAATTATCCGGATATGTACCGCCAGATACTGGCGAATTCACCGCCGATGTATGACCTCGAAGAAAGATTCCGGTTAATGGACATGTTCGAAGGGCTGGTACAGGTACTGACCGTAGGACCGGTCCCGCCTATTGAGGAATTTGCCGGGCCGGACAAAACACCGGATATGGCAAAGATGGCAAATGACGAGATGGCTGAACTGACAGTGAAATACAGGGATAGATTTCCAGCGGCTATAGCCTTGCTGCCGATGAACGATATCGACGCCGCTATGAAAGAGACTGACCGGGCTATTAAAGAACTTGGATTCAGGGGTATTTACGTGCACAGTAATATAAACGGAAAACCGCTGGACTCACCGGAGTTTATACCGTTATGGGAGAAGATGGCGGAATATGACCTGCCGATATATATACACCCCTGGCGACCTGATACCTTCGCTGACTACCCGACCGAGGAGACCTCGAAATACATGCTTGCCAGCGTATTCGGCTGGCCATACGAGACCACCGCAGCAATGACCCGTATCGTATTCAGTGGCATCTTAGAGAAATACCCGAATCTGAAGGTTGTTACCCACCACTGTGGCGGCATGATACCTTACTACGCAGGAAGAATCTTTCAACACTACGGCCAGATGGCTTCAAGGGCACGGGGCGGAGTAGGCGGACTTGTACCGGGACTGAAGAAGACACCCACCGAATACTACCAGATGTTCTACAACGACACAGCGATTCACGGCAATACCGCGGCATTAATGTGTGCCTATGACTTCTGGGGTGCCGACCATATAGTCCTTGGGTGTGATATGCCTCTGGGCGACTACTTTTTCGGTTTCCGAAGCTACCGCCAGACGTTGAACGCAATAGAAGCAATGGACATTACTGACGAGGAAAAGAATATGATACTCGTAGATAATGCCATAAAGCTTCTCCGTCTGCCGATTTAAGACCGGTAACAGTTATAGGTAATAAGAGACAGGTTGTTGATGATGGCACACTACTCAATCCTTCAACAACCTGTCAGGTTTATTACTGAATAATAAAGATTTCAGGCTCTTTCCGCTCCTGAAAGTTCGTACTTAACCATCTGGTTATGCGTCTGTATATAGGGTCAGTTAAAACTCTGGCTCTGGTCGGGCAGTTTTTAACACAGGCACAGCAGGCTATACAGGCATCCGCATCGGTAACGACATCACTGTTAATCGTAATCGCCCCGGTAGGACAGACAGAAACGCATGTTGTACACATATTACATAGTGATTCGTCGGTATCGGGCGGCGGGTGTCTCATATGTCTGTGTTCCAGATAAGGGGTGTTTCCCGGCACCGATACGGGCGATACATTATCGAGTGTTGTAAGACCGCCCAGTTTATCCCTTATCATCCGCCCGAACTCCCCTGCCCTTTCAATGTCCGCCTCATCTGGCCTGCCGGCAGCTATAGGCATCTCTTCGCTGTCGAATGAATGCTCACCGATAAAAGCTCCGCCAGCAACAGGAATAAACCCCTGCTCTACGGCAATGTCCTTCAGCTCGATAAGGGCGTCTTCATACTCCCTGTTACCGTAGAGTGCGACAACAACCGCCGGGACACCATCTGCCTTCAGTTTTCTTAACCTGTTTACCGCTTCTGGAGGAATCCGCCCGGCGTAGACCGGAGCGCCGATTATAGCCAGCCCATCTTTTATTTCATCCAGCTCCTGCGTTTTTATCGCCGGTCGGGTCAAATCGATATGCTGTATATCTACTCCTATAGCCTCAGCGATGCCCTCCAGAGTCTTTTTCGTCGTCCCGGTAGGTGAGAAATAGGCTAATTGTACCGTGTTTATTTCCATTGACTCTCTCCCTTTTCCGTCATCACGCTCCTTTAGCCTGGCGAGAAATTATCCCAGCAGAGTCACCGCTTCCGCATCAAAATACTATCACTAATAAAGAGCCTCCTTCAAATAATAATCATCACGGTGGACGTGATAAGATGGGGGAGTCCCGCCGGTGGAAAACGCCTTAGAACAAGGCGTTTTATGGTATCATTGTATAAACAGTCAGGTTTCTCTCGATTATCTCTTTACAAAACACAGGTGAAACACTTCAAGGAAGGATAAGTCCAATGCGTAAAATTATAATAATCTCTGCGGTAAGCCTGTTACTGGTAGTGAGTTTTGTTCTGGTCTTCAGCGTCGGTTGTGCTATAGGGACCGAAAAACTCTCCGATGAAGACCTGAGTCTGAAGGTGGTGGAGGAGGTATGGGACCTGATATTCAACGATTATGTAGATAGAGATGAACTTGACACCGCCGCACTGGGTGAAGGAGCTATCGAGGGTATGCTTGATGCTCTGGATGACCCTTACTCTTCTTATATGGACCCCGAAAGTTTCGAGCTAAGCTGGAGTGGCATCGAAGGGAAATTTCAGGGAATCGGTGCTTACGTGTCAATGAAAGACGATAAGATAACTATTATCGCTCCTATTACCGGCTCGCCGGCGGACAAAGCAGGCATCAGGGCAGGTGACATTATACTTGGAATCGACGGTGATTCCACCGAGGATATGACTCTCAACGAGGCAGTACTTCGTATCCGGGGTCCCGAAGGAACCACCGTCAGGATTCTTGTCCTCCATCTGGACGAGACCGAGCCCGAAGAGCTAGAGATAGTCAGGGCTGAAATCGAGATATCGAGTGTTTATCTTGAGATGATGGACGATATCGCCTACATTTATATCAGCAATTTTACAGAACGTACCGATGAAGAGCTAGAACCGGTGCTGGATAGTATCTCCCGGGAAGCGGCTACAGGCATTATCCTGGACCTTCGTAGTAATCCCGGGGGTTTACTGACCTCGGTTGTCGATGTGACGAGTCGTTTTATACAGAAAGGAGTGGTACTGTACGCCGAAGATAACCGGGGCAACACCGAGTCTTTCAAGGTTAAGGAAAACGTACGGAAAACGGACCTGCCCATGGTAGTATTAACTGATAACTATACCGCCAGCGCCAGCGAAGTGCTTTCCGGTGCTTTACAGGACTACAACCGGGCTGTTATTGCCGGGACGGTAACCTACGGCAAAGGCAGCGTCAATACCCTGTATACTTTGCAGGACGGCTCAGGAGTTTACATCACCACTCACCGCTGGCTTACTCCCAACGGGAAACTGATAGAAGGTAAGGGTATAACCCCGGACTATGAACTCAAAGAAGAAGACGCCATTGAATGGGCGCTGGACTACCTGAAAAATAACTGAGAATAACCGGAACACTAATATAAAAATATAAAGGAGAATCGTGAAACTGGAAATTCGTCAAGCCAAACCGGAAGAAATGGATGAATTCAGGAGAGTTGTTCAAACGGCACTAACGGTGTTTCCTGCGCCGGATAATTTTACTCATGACCTGACGCTTTGCGGATTTAAAGACGGTAAGCTTGCTGCTTCTTACGGAGCCTGGAACCTTATGGTAAGAATAAATGGTGCCGATGTTCCCGTCGCCGGAGTAACGATGGTAGGTACGCTGCCCGTTTACCGGAGACTCGGCTGTCTTCGACAGATTACATCCAGACATTTCGAGCTACTTCACGAAAAGGGTGAACAACCGGTAGCCGCCCTTTATGCATCAAGGGCGGCCATTTACCGGCGATACGGATACTCCGTTGTGGTCACCCATAATACCTATAAGGTAGAACCGCGTTATATCCAGTTTATTGCCGGGAAAGAACCGAAGGGCAGTTTCAGAGAAGCCGGAGAGAGTGACACAGATACCCTTACCCTCCTTTATGACAGGTTTATTGCAGACAGGACGGGATACCTGCGGCGTAACACGGATATGTGGAAAAGACGACTCAATCCCACTCCGCGGGAAGGACATCTGCAAAGTAAAGTCATTTATGAAGAGGATGGAGAACCGCAGGGCTATGTTATATATACAGCATCCGCGGTTCATGAAGGCAGGAATAAACCCGGTCAGAACATCTGGATTGGAGATATGGCATGGCTAACACCTTCGGCATACCGGGCAATATGGGAGCTCTTCAGCCGGATGGACATTGCTTTCGAAATCACCTGGGGAGGAGCACCCTCGGATGACCCGTTGCCGCACCTGCTGATGGAACCGAGGATGCTGAACAAAACATCACGCGATGCGGTCCTGGCGCGAATCGTTGATGTCGAACGCGCCATGGACAAACGCGGGTATGATGCAGAAGGCATACTGACATTCAGGATTATCGATAAACTCTGCCCGTGGAACGAGGGAACCTGGAAGCTTGAGACTTCACCTGGTGAAGCCACCATTAAGCATACCGATGAAGAACCTCAGCTGGAAATGCCGATAAGCACGCTGGCACTGCTTTACTTAGGACAGCTCAGCTCTACCGAAGCTGCCCGGATGGGACGCCTGGACGTTCTTGTACCGGATAGTCTGGCTTCCTGGGACAGAGTAATGGAGACCAGGTATAAACCGGGCTGCGCCGACATGTTCTAGTCTGCCAGAAGGACTAAAAAGGGGGCTGGCATCTGCCAGCCCCCTTTATTATTCCGGTAATCCAGCTAGAGCCCTGTCTCTTCCACCTCTTCCGGCTCTATCTTGCGGAGGTCGTCCTCGCTCTCCAGCCTGTCTATATACAGGATACCGTTAGTGTGGTCTATTTCGTGCTCCAGCGCCTGAGCCAGGAGCTCATCCGCCTTTATCCTTACTTCTTTACCATCCGGGTTGCGCCCTTTAACGGTAACCGTCTCGGAGCGTTTTAGCTGACCTATATATCCCGGTATACTGAGACAGCCCTCGGTTACCACGCGTTCACCCTTCCTGCGCACGACCTCAGGGTTAATCAGGGCAAAATCTTCCTGCCCTGGTATACCGATAACAATCACTCGCAGCAGGACACCCACCTGCGGGGCGGCAAGTCCGACCCCTGAAGCGTTATGCATCGTCTCAATCATATCCGCTATCAGTTTATGAACAGACTTATCGATGTTTCTGACACGCCTGGCTTTTTGCCGCAGTACGGGGTCGGGCGCTATACTAATAGGACGAATCGTCATTTTTCCTCCACAGTCAGAGAGCTAACAAGTGTTCCTGTGTTCCTTTTAATTGTAGCCTTTACAGTCCGACCGGGTCAATGTCCACCGCCCAGCCCTGAGGTATTGGTAACTCCGAGAGGAACCCGGACAGTTCAGAACCACGGATAATCAACTGCCAGCGGTACCTGCCCCGCAGACGGTGGATAAATGCCGGTGCCGGTCCTATGATATTTATACCGGCAATTCCCTTTACACCAATCTCCGCGGTGATAAGCCGTTTCATCCTCTCCGCCTCTCTCTGGCAGGCGGCGTCATTCCTGTGAGTAAAAATCAGGCTGGCGAGCTGGCTGAAAGGCGGATTACGGAGCTGGCGTCGGTACTCGATTTCCCTGTTATAAAAACCAGCGTAATCGTGACCTGCTGCCGCCTGAATGGCATAATTATCCGGCGAATATGTCTGAATTATCACCTGACCGCCAAGGGGGCCTCGTCCAGCCCTGCCGGCTACCTGACTCAGAAGCTGGAAAGTCCTCTCTTCGGAACGGAAATCAGGCAAATTTAAGGCGGTATCGGCACTGACCACTCCCACCAGGGTGACCTGGGGTAAGTCCAGCCCTTTGGTAATCATCTGTGTGCCGATAAGAATATCCGCATCGTGGTTCCGGAATTTGTTCAGTATCTCCTGGTGGGCGTGCCGGCGGGTGGTGGTATCGCTGTCCCACCGCAGCAGCCGAGCTTGAGGGAAGGAGTCCCTCGCTTCCCGCTCGAGTTTCTGAGTGCCGACTCCGAGGAATTTTATCCGCTTGCTCTGACATTGAGGGCAGGTCTCGGGGACCGGCATCCTGTAGTTACATTGATGGCATACCAGCATATTCTCATCAAGGTGATAGGTAAGAGGAACATCACACCGCCGGCATCCGAGTACGAACCCGCAATCACGACACTGAATATACGTCGCGGCACCTCTGCGGTTGAGAAACAGCATCACCTGTCCACTGCCAGTTACTGCGGCGGTTATTGCCCGGGCAAGCGACCGGCTGAACATGCTCCTGTTCCCCGCCTTAAGCTCCTCTCTGAGGTCGACCACCTCAACGCCGGGAAGGGGCGTGTTCTCACTGGGAGTAACCCGCTCGGGAAGCTCAAGCAGGTGATAATTACCGCTTCTGGCATGGTAATAAGTCTCCACGTCAGGCGTGGCGCTGCCCATTACCACCACGGCACCGGTCAATTCAGCCAGTTTGAGTGCCACGCTGCGGGCATGATAGCGGGGCGTATCCTGCTGCTTGTAGGTCCACTCATGCTCCTCGTCAATCACTATCAGACCGAGGTCGGGCTGGGGAGCGAAAATGGCACTCCTGGGACCGATAACCACATCGACCTCACCGTTTCTTATCCTCTGCCACTCGTCGAACCGCTCTCCCAGCGATAGCTGGCTGTGAAGGACCGCCACCCTGCCGGGAAACCGGGAAGCGAACCGCTCTATCGTCTGCGGGGTAAGGGCGATTTCCGGTACGAGAACGATACCCCGTTTTCCCAGCTTTATCGTTTCAGCCAGAGCCTGTAAATATATCTCCGTTTTGCCGCTGCCGGTAACACCGTGCAGCAGGAAAATCTCAGCCTGCCCGTCCGATTTTAGCCGCAAGCTTTCACTGATCGACCGTAAAGCCGATTCCTGAGCGGAGGTAAGAGATAGAGGATAGGAAAGGTTTATTATCTGGGTGGAAAGAGGGTCGCGCCTGACTTCTACCTGCTCGATGGTAACCAGGTTCTTTTTAGCCAGGGCTTCAACGGTGGACTTATCGCACCCCGTCTTTTGCCTGGCTTCTGAGAGAGATACCGGAATAGCCTGTTCGACCAGGAACGCCAGGAGTGACACCTGTTTTAGGGCTCTTTTTTCAGTCAGCTTGACTATTTCACGCCGGGCTTTATCTGTATCTATTGCCAGTTCGATACGGGACTCTACCTTCGGCTTCGCCTTAATCGGCTCCAGTTCGTAACTCCGGACAGCCAGCCCCTTTTTTACCAGTTGAGAAACGGCACGCTGTGCCTTTCTCTGCCCCAGGGTCTTCTCCAGTTCTTTCAGGCCAGTCCTGTCAGCTTTCTGGAGTATTTCGAGAGCATATCCCTGGTCATTGTTTAAAGAGGACAAATCATAATCTTCAGGCACCGAGGCGCTGATAAAAGTGATTGCTTTCCGCTCATACCCTGGCGGCAGCATCAGGGCTACGGCATCGAAAAGAGGCGACAGGTAATACTGGCTTATCCAGTTTGCCAGCGTAACATGCGCCGGGGATAGTACCGTTCCGGGCTCGATGATATCGATGATATCCCTGGTCTCTTCCACCGCAGGGTAGTCGGTCAACTCAAGGACCACGCCCTGAAGAAGCCTGTCACCAAAAGGTACCCACACCGCCTGCCCTGCTTCGATATTCAGATGCGGCGGTACGGAATAACTAAAAGCCCTGCGCTGGGCTGCCGGGGAATTAACGCTGACCTCTGCATATCTCATCCTGCACTCCGGTGAAGTCTCCGATGAGATAATTTACCTAGTCCTTTTCTTCCTGCTCCGACTCGACTTCCTGCTCAACTTCTGCTTCGGGCGCCTCTTCATGCTCCATTACAGGCTCTATCACGGCTCCTTCTTCAGGAACTTCTTCCTGCTCCATTACAGGCTCTGTCACGGCTTCTTCTTCCGGAACTTCTTCCTGCTCCATTACAGGCTCTATCACGGCTCCTTCTTCAGGAACTTCTTCCTGCTCCATTACAGGCTCTATCACGGCTTCTTCTTCCGGAACTTCTTCCTTCTCCAGTTCTGCATCGGGCGCCTCTTGCGCTTCTTCCTCTTCCATCACCGGTTCAGGCTCAACCTCTGCTTCCGGAGCTTCTTCCTCTTCCATCACCGGCTCTTGTTCAGCCTCTGCCTCGGGCGCCTCTTCTTCCATCACCGGCTTCACTTCGGCTTCAGCTTCAGGCACCTCCTCCTCTTCCATTACCGGTTCCGTCTCGGGTGCCTCTGGCGCCTCCTCCATCACCTGCTCAGGCTCCAGTTCCATTTCGGCAGGTTCCTCCTGTGCTTCAAGCGACTCCCGCTCGAGCGTCTTTTCTTCTTCTAGCTTTTGCAGGCGTTCCCGCTCCCGCTCTATTTCCTGCCGGGTTAACCGCCTCTCCCTGAGACGTGAGGTCTTGGCACTGAGTCCGCGCAAATAGTAGAGTTTTGCCCGGCGTTTCTTCCCCCGGCGTACTATCTCTACTTTCTCCACCCGGGGAGAATACAGGGGAAAGGTGCGCTCCACACCAACTCCATAGGCGACACGCCTTACCGTGAAACTGGAGCTGGGACCGCGACGTCTGATTCTGATTACCACTCCCTGAAATACCTGGGTGCGCTCTTTATCTCCCTCAACAATCTTGGTGCTGACTCTCACGGTGTCACCCGAGGTTATTTCAGGGATATTGGGATTTGGTTTAACTTCAACTACCGATTCTATGTTCATTTATTTACACTCCGACTACCATTATATATTAATATCAGTGTTTGTGTAACCCCTCTATAAGCTGTTTTTCCTCCGGGTTCAGTTCGGCTTTGTCAAGTAAGTCTGGGCGGCGTTTCGCAGTACGGATAATAGACTGCTCGCGGTGCCACCTGGCTATCTCGGCATGGTTCCCCGAAAGCAGTACTTCAGGTACAGCCCACCCTCTGTATACCGGCGGGCGCGTGTATTGAGGGTATTCAAGCAATCCGTCAGAATGGGACTCTTCCACCGGTGAGTCCGACGAGCCAAGTACGCCCGGTACCAGCCTGACCACGGCATCGGCTACCACCATAGCCGCCATCTCACCGCCGCTGAGAACGTAGTCACCGATGCTTATCTCATCGGTGACCAGGTGCTCGCGCACCCGTTCGTCAACCCCTTCATAGTGACCGCAGATAAACAGTAAATGAGCGTGACCGGATAGCTCCGCAGCAATCTGCTGGGAGAAAGGTCTGCCCTGGGGAGTCAGCAAAACGATGGGTAACTTATCTTTTTCTGCGTGCGTGCTGGATATCACCGCTTCTACCGCCTCAAAGACAGGTTCGGGTTTGAGCACCATCCCCGCACCACCGCCATAAGGATAGTCGTCAACGATATGGTGTTTGTCATGGGTGTAGTCCCTGATATTATGGACGGCAATCTCAACAAGCCTGCGGTCGCCTGCTCTTTTAAAAACACCGGAGCTCAGCGTACTCTGGAATTGCTCCGGGAATAAGGTAAG
>CAZBAN010000040.1:4959-17871 GCA_964489895.1 uncultured Dehalococcoidales bacterium | reverse complement strand
GTTCTCTGATTATACCACGCTCGGTGATGATGGCGGTGATGTACCGGTGGGGAGTGACGTCGAAGGCGGGGTTTTCCACCTCCGTGCCTTCCGGGGCTATCGGAACTCCCCGGATATGCGTCACTTCCTCCGGCTTGCGCTGCTCTATCGGGATTTCCTCGCCGGTCGTCAGTAAAGGGTCGATGGTGCTGGTCGGTGCGGCGACGTAGAAGGGCACGTTATTCTCCTTTGCCAGCACCGCCAGGGTGTAGGTGCCGATTTTATTGGCGGTATCGCCGTTAGCGGCAATCCTGTCAGCCCCGGTGATAACGCAGTCGATTCTCCCCTTACTCATAAAATACCCCGCCATGGAGTCGGTAATCAGGGTAACGGGGATGCCGGCTTTCTGTAGCTCCCAGGTGGTCAGCCGCGCTCCCTGCAACAGGGGGCGCGTCTCATCAGCAAACACCTTAACGTTCTTACCCTGTTCACTTGCCCTGATAATAACTCCCAGGGCGGTGCCGTAGCCGGTGGTTGCAAGGGGTCCGGTGTTGCAGTGGGTCAGGACGGTAAAGCCGTCCTTTATCAGTTCGGCGCCGAAGCTGCTGAGTTTTTCCGTAGCCTCCGCTTCCTCGGCGTGCATTTTCATTGCTTCTTCTACCAGTGCTTTTTTTAGCTCTTCCACCGTCCCGCCGACCTCTACTACCCTCTCCATCCTTTCGACGGCGAAGAAAAGGTTCCTGGCGGTAGGCCTGGTACCGGCGACAGCCCGGCTTACCCGGTAAAATTCCTCCCTGAAAACACTCTGCGAATCGGAGTCGATTTTCAGGGCACCGAGAGCTATGGCATAACCACCAGCCACCCCGATGGCGGGAGCGCCCCTGATTTTCAATTCTGTGATGGCTGAGGCTATATCCTGATAGTCGTCGAGCTCCAGATAGACCTCCTCCTGAGGAAGCCTGGTCTGGTCGAGTATCTTGACCCTGTCACCCAGCCATTCAATCGGTTTTACCGTCATTTAGGTGCGCATCGTCCTCCCGAACAGAATTATACCGATAATGAAAGCGGCTGCCGCCCAGATAACCAGGAACAGGAAGTCGGTGCCTATCGCTTCGAGTCCCACTCCCCGGGTAATCACGCCCCTTGCCGCCTCGATGGTATGGGCGTAGGGGAAGGCATAGGCTATATTCCTCAGGTATGAGGGCAGAATCTCTATTGAGAACCAGCACCCGGAGAGCATCGCCAGCGGCATGGAGAAGAGCCAGCACAGCGGCTCCGCCTGGTTTTCCGACTTTGATAGTGAGCCGACAATCATACCGATGCCGATGCTGCATAGCCCGGTAAGGAAAAAGACCAGGAATGCCAGCCAGACACTGCCGACTATATCCATACCGAGCAGCCGGGCGAATACCATGAAAAGAATTATCTGGGCGATAGCGATAGCGACCAGGCATATGAAGTAGCCGGAGATGAAGTCCAGCGGTCTGGCAGGGGTGGTCAGAAGGCGGGATAAAAACCCCTTCTCTTTATCGCGCACGATTATCCGTGCCGAGGTGGGTATTAAAATTAAAATGCCGAAGACTATAATTCCCGGTGCCATGAAGTCCGCGTAATCTATATCCGTCTCGACATTGATGGGGTTGGTATTGACGGTTACCGGTATTTCAATACGGGCGTAACCGCGGGTAACGGCAGTTATGGTCGAGATAAGCTGCTCCGAGGTCTGGATGTCGCTTTCATCGTAGGTCATATCAAGGACAATATCACTCTTCTGTCCCTGCCAGGTTAAGGCTATCTCCTCGCCGAAGCCCTGTGGAATCTCCACGTAGGCGGATAACTCACCGAGTTTCAGGTCTTTCCGGGCGCTTTCGGAATCGTCGTATTCGATGATATCCAGCACTTCAACACCGGGAAGAATTTCATTGATAAAAGCCTGCGATAGCTGGGTACCATCGTAGTCTATAATGCCAACCGGGAAACTCGGAGCGGTATCACTGCTGAAAATCGCTCCGAAAAGCAGCATAAACACCAGGGGAAAACCGAGGAGGAAGCCCAGAGCCAGAGGGTCTCTGTATGTCTCTTTCAGGTTTCTGCCGGCTAATTCCAGTATCCTCATTCTCTTATCTCCTTCCCGGTCAACTGGAGGAAGACGTCATCGAGAGTCGGTTCCTTTACGTAAGCGGAGCGGACCGTAGCCCCGGCTGTATGAAGTCTGTCCACCACCTCCTTAAAATCCAGTTCTTTAGCGGTAATCTCAATGGTGCCGTCGTGGACAATAACCTCGTCGTACCTGTTCTTCATCTCGGTGATAACTTTCTGGGTGAGGTTCCAGGCGTAAATAATCATCGTGTGCTTGCCCAGCATGCTCGTTTTAAGCTCGGTGCTGGTGCCCAGGGCGATAATTTTTCCCTCGTCCATGATGCCTATCCTGTCGCTGAGGAAGTCCGCCTCGTCCAGGTAATGGGTGGTGAGCAGGATGGTCTTTCTCCTCTTGAACTGCACGATATACTCCCATATCGCCCGTCTTGCCTGGGGGTCAAGGCCCAGGGTGGGTTCGTCAAGGAAGACAACCTCGGGGTCGTGAATCAGCGACATTATGATATTGAGTCTACGCATCATACCGCCGGAGTATTTTCTTACCTGTTCTTTAGCCCGGTCGGCAAGCCCCATTGTCTCGAGCAGCAGTTCACTCCTGGTTTTAAGCTCAGCGGAATCTATTCCGTGCACCTTACCTATCAGCCTGAGGTGTTCCCGGGCGTTAAGGTGTTCGGAGACTATGGTTTCCTGGGGAGAAACGCCGATAATTTCTTTAATCTTGTGTGCCTGTTTGTTGATGTCGTAACCCATAACGGTGGCGGTTCCTCTGGTGGGTTTGAGCAGGCAGCACAGCATCTTTATGGTGGTGGTCTTACCGGCACCGTTGGGTCCGAGCAGGGCGAACAGCTCTCCCCTTTTAATATTCAGGTCCAGTCCGTCAACGGCTATCAGCCTGCCGAACACCCTGGTAAGCTGGCTGGTCTGGACGGCGAATCTATCATCTATGAGTTCTGATGGTTCTGCCGAATCAATGCTCATCCTTCTCACCCCCTGCCTATTCTCTTTAATATCAAGTTGAACCCGCCATTTTAAAAAAGAGACATTTACTTTTTAATTGTATTTATTCATCGCTGCTGTCAGACCTTCTGTGATAAGGAACAGGACTGCTTCACTAACCACGGGAATGGTGTTTGTGATTATTTTCTTTTCTTCGGGAGTGAACTCGCTGAGTACGTAGTCGATTATATCATCCTCCGTTATTTCAGGTGAGTCTTCAGTCGCGGGAGGTCTCCCGATGCCGATACGGACGCGATAGTAATCCGGGCTGCCCAGCTCTGCCGTCACCGATTCCACGCCTTTGTGTCCACCGGAGCCGCCTCCCCGGCGGATACGGATTTTACCAGTGGGCAGGTCGAGGTCATCGTGAATAACAATAAGGTCGTCAAGACTGATTTTGTATCTGTTGACCAGCCGGCTGATTGACTCCCCGCTTGAGTTCACGTATGTCTGCGGTCTTGCCAGTATCACTTCGTTGTCAGCCACCTTACCCAGACCGACGCGGGCTCTAAACCGTTTCTTGTTGAGTTTTATTCCCTGCGTACGGGCAAAGCGGTTCAGGCACATAAATCCCAGGTTGTGACGGGTTTTCTGGTACCTGCGCCCCGGATTTCCCAGACCTGCTATCAGTTTCATTATTTGTATCCTGTCCTGGTGGTATTATTATTTCAGGGCTACGAATATGCTCCTTATCCAGAGATGCCAGACTACATCGACTTCCCTGAAACCGGCATCTTCAATTAACTCCAGCCATTCACGGTAGCTGTGCCAGTTGATATTAGCTCTGCTGTCCGTCTCTTTAAATGTTCTCCTGAATTCCTGAAAACTCGCCGGGCGTCGGTCACTATCAAGCTGACTATAGGTATATTCTACCCGGAATACTTCCTCCATTTCGGCTATTCGCGGGGATGCTGAGCGGTTCCCCATACCGGCAATAAAGACGCCGTTGTCTTCCAGATGGTCATAAATCTCCCTGAGGAATAAATACATCCTCCTGTCTGACAGGTAATGGAGTGCCGCGAACGACGTAATGAAATCATACCTCCTGTCTATGTCCGGCACCCAGAAACGGTCATTATTGAAATCACCAACGAACCCGAAAAATCGGTTGCCGTATTCCGGAATAAGCCTGCTGTTGGCGACTTCGACCATCTGAGAGGATGAATCGATACCGATTACGGAGCTGTTCGGGACTCCTTCAAGCAGATATCTGGACAGGGTCGTTTCGGTCCCCGGACCGCAGCCAAGGTCAAGTATTACCGGAGCGTGTATCGAGTTCATATAGCTGAAATAATTGATAATCCTTACCGTACTGGCAAGGCTCTCATCTTTTTTCTCTGAAGCAATATACTGCTGATACTCGTAATTCCGCACGATTTCATCCTGCCAGAACTGCTGGTCTCCTCCGGGATGTGGCATATTACTACTCTCTTCTGGATTTCTCATACCTGCTATCTTTCTCCGAGCATTTTCAAAAATTCGTCCTCGGTCAGCTTTTCGGTGTTCCACTTTTCAGCCTGGCTCAGCTTACTGCCGCCGGGTTCCTCTCCCACCACCAGGTAGGTTGTGTTGCGGGTAACGCTGCTTTTGGCGGTGCCGCCCAGGGCTGTTATTTTTGCTTCCGCTTCCGGTCGGCTGGAGGATTCGAGCCTGCCGGTGATAACGAACTCTTTGCCGGTCAGGGGAAGTTCTTCTGATAAGGATGGTTCTCTTACCGGTTGGACTCCCGCCTGTTTCAGCCTCTCTATGATGTCAAGATTTTCCTTATGCTTGAAGAAGTCAACTACACTCTCGGCGATTTTGGGTCCGACGGTGGGAATATCGGTCAGTTCCTCTATAGTTGCCTTCGCCAGCTTATCAAGGTCACGGTAATTCCGGGCGAGTATTCCTGCCATCCCTCCGCCGACATGGCGTATTCCCATGGCGTATATCAGACTCGCCAGCGGCACTTCTTTACTATTTTCGATTGCTTCAAGCAGGTTATCGACGCTTTTCTCTCCCATGCCCTCCAGGTTCATCAGCTGTTCTCTTTTATCCTTGAGTTTATAAATATCAGCCACGTCATTTACCAGCCCTTCTTTCAGCAGCATGGCGCTCTGTGATTCGCCTATGCCCCTGATATCCATCGCCCCGCGGGAAACGAAGAGCTCGATTCTCTGCTGTACCTGGGCGGGACAGGCGGCGTTGGAGCAGTAGTACATGACCTCGCCTTGCGGTTTTACCACTGCTGACCCACACACCGGGCAGGCCGGCTGGCCTTTCTCATTTTTCGGCAGTTTCTCGATGAGGCTGAATTCTTTACCGCGTTCCGCGCTTTCCTTGCTTTCCCGTGTCGGACCTATAACCTCAGGAATTACCTCACCGGCGCGCTGGATATAGACGCGATCGCCCTCGCGGATATCCTTACGCCGGATATCGTCTTCATTGTGGAGAGCTGCCTGCCTGATGGTTACTCCGCCCACCGACACCGGCTCCAGAATGGCATACGGGTTCAGCGTGCCGGTCCTGCCGACACTTATACCGATTTCATTAAGCCGGGTAGTACCCTGTACAGCCGGGAATTTGTAAGCTATCGCCCATTTCGGCTCGTGACCGGTGTAGCCAATCCGCTCCTGTAGCTCGAACGAATTTACTTTGACCACGACTCCGTCGGCTTCATAGGGCAGGTTTTCTTTATTTTCCACCCAATTAGTATAGTAGCCCTCGACCTCGCTAATGCCGGATAGTCGAACATTATTGGGGTTTACTTTAAAACCGAGAGATTTCAGGTACTCAAGGGTTTCCCAGTGCGTATCCGGGACCGTTCTGCCTTCAGCGTAACCCAGGGCGTAGATATAGATGTCGAGCGGACGTCTTGCCGTGATACGCGGGTCGAGCTGGCGCACCGAGCCGGCGGCGGCGTTTCTCGGGTTGGCGAACAGGGGCAGTCCTTCTTTTTCTCTTTCTCTGTTCAGCTTCTGAAAGCCGGCTTTGGGTAAAAAGACCTCACCCCTCACCTCGAACCTCGGCGGCGCATCCCCGGATACCGACAGGGGGATACTTCTGACGGTTCTCAGGTTCTGGGTGATATTTTCACCCCGGTAGCCATCGCCGCGGGTAGCTCCGGTAGTCAGCAGCCCGTTTTCGTAGGTAAGGGCTACGGCAAGTCCGTCAATTTTATGCTCGCAAACGAACTCGAAACCCTGTCCTTCGACGGCCCTGGATGTCCGGGTATGCCACGCCGAAAGCTCTTCCTTTGAGAAAGCATTGCCAAGAGACAGCAAAGGCTCGGGGTGGATGACGACGCCAAAGGCTTCCACCGGCTCGGCGCCCACCCGTTGCGTGGGCGAGTCCGGGCTCAAGTACTGAGGATATTTCTCCTCAAGCTGCTTCAGCTCTCTCATCAGTCCATCATACTCGGCATCGCTGATTTCGGGGCTGTCCAGCACGTAATAGCGATAGTTATGATGGTTAAGCAGGGCTGTTAGCTGTTCTATCCTTTGCTTTGCTTCAGATGATTCCATAGTTAATTCGTTGACTGTAAGATTATGACCAATTATATCACAGTCTGTGGCTGGTCAGAAGATAAACGGGTATAATATGCATTGTCGGAAGGGGGTAAAAATGAGCTGGATAAAAGTGGGACTGGTAGTACTGGTCGTGATTGTCCTGGCGGCTATCGGGGGTTATTTCGGCTACGATGCGGCATACTCTGCCGGTGAGACCGAGGGCGTGTCTATAGGTTTTCGCACAGGTAAACAGGAAGGCTATACCTCCGGTGTGCAGGACGGTTATGACGAGGGTTATACATTAGGTCAGCAGTCCGGTTATAACGAAGGTTATGACGAGGGTTATGACGAAGGCTACTCCGTGGGTGAAGATGAAGGGTATGAGACCGGGTACAGCGCCGGTGAGACCCAGGGCTATACTTCCGGCAGGAACGATGGTCATGCCAGCGGCTATGATGAAGGCGTGGCATCCGCCCTGGGGCATGGTTACACGTTAAGAGACCCGACTTATGCCGAAGTGCTCTCTTTCCTCGATGAGGACAGGACGGATGAGAACGAATACATAGAAGATACCTACGGAGTATATGTGTGCAGCCACTTTGCCAGGGATGCGGGTAACAATGCGGAACTGGAGGGTTTTCGTTGTGCCTTTGTGGAGATACGGTTCATTGATACCGGGCATGCGATAATAGCTTTTAACACCGTTGACAGAGGTCTGCTTTATTTTGACCCTATTACCGACGAAAGAGTTATTCCCGAGATAGGGAAAAGGTACTACCAGTGCGTGATTCCAGACCCCGGACACTATTACGAGGAACCATCTATCGATGACACGATTATGGATGTTCTCGTTATCTGGTAATTTTCGACCGAATAAAATCTTGCACCCCTTACGCACCATAAGGTAAACTGGAATGGCTGTGAAATACCGCCCGTATATGAAGTCAGAAAAGGAATCTGGGTAGCGTGGCTGATATCCGTCCTTTCCGGGGTGTTTATTATAATCCGGCGCTCATTAAAGACATCTCATCTGTAATTTGCCCGCCGTACGATGTTATTTTGCCTCAACAGCAGCAGGAACTTTATCTTAAAAGCGAGTATAACTTCATCCGCCTGGAGTCCGGTCGCGAACAGCCTCAGGATACGGCTACGGATAACAAATATACCCGTTCGGCGGCTACCCTCGAGCGCTGGTTGACCGAGGGTATCCTTGAGGTCAGTAAAACTCCCGCTCTGTATCTTCATGACCACTATTTCACCTACAGGGGACAGGAATATAAACGCCGTAGCGTGATTGTCCTTGTCAGGGTAGAAGAGTGGGACAACATGGTTATCCGCCCCCATGAGGGCACGCTGACGGAGGCGAGGGGTGACCGTCTGAGCATGTTGTGGGCGCTCCAGGCAAATACCAGTCCCATCCTGGCTATGTATGAAGACAGCGCCGCAACGATTGCCTCCCTGTTAACCGGGCAGGAAGAGAATAAACCACTGATAAGTATAAAGAACAGCGACGGCGAAGGTCACATTATCCGGGCTGTTACGGATACCGAGGTGATATCTGCAATCAGCAATACCCTGGCAGAGCAACCTTTATATATTGCCGACGGTCATCACCGGTATGAGAGTGCGCTTACGTACTGCCAGGAGAAACGGGCCCAATCACCGGCAGCCTCCGGGGATGAAGCGTACAATTTCGTCATGATGTCGCTGGTGGAATTTTCTGACCCGGGACTTATCATTCTTGCTCCTCACCGTCTCGTCCGCGGTATATCGAAAGCAGCTATCAATGGCCTGGAAACCAGGCTGAAGGTATTCTTTGAGATTGAAGAGGTACCGCTGAATATTCCTGATATCTGGAATGAAATGGAAAGAAGGCTCTCAAGTTCGGGCAGGGTCAGAGTGGGACTTTTCGGTGTTGATGAGGAGAACCTGCTGGTATTGACTTTGAGTGACCTGGCTGCTGCCAGCAGTATGATGCCTTATTTCCACTCCGACCTCTATAGAGAACTCGATGTCAGTATCGTCGACCACATAATACTGGAAAACCTCCTCGCCCTGAGCAGCGATAAGGAAAAGACCGGTCTTGACTACAGCTATGATATATCGGATGCGGTCGAGAGGGTGCTTGCTCAGGAATACCAGATTGCTTTACTGTTGAGCCCGGTTAAACCGGAAGTGATTAAGATGATTGCCGATGCCGGCGACAAAATGCCGAGAAAGTCCACATACTTTTATCCGAAATCGCCTTCCGGGCTGGTTCTAAATAAGCTGGATTAAGCTTGTTGAAAAGGTTTACAGTTTAACGAACTTTGCCGAGTAGACATCGGGAATGGCCAGAAGCTTCTTCTGTACTTCTTCTGGTACCAGCTCGTCCAGAGTGAGAATCATCAAGGCTTCTCCCCTTGGCTCGAGGCGGCCCACATGCATTGCGCTGATATCTATATTGGCATCTCCTGTTACCCTGCCCACGGAGCCAAGCAGTCCCGGGCGGTCAAGGTGGTCGCAGAAAAGGAAATTTCCTTCGGCGGGGTATACATCCAGCCAGTAGTTATATACCCTTGCGATATGGGTCTCTCCCATCACAACCGTTGTTGCTACCGTAATGGTATCCTTGCTGGTGGATACTTCTGCGGTTATGAGCGAAGCATAATTCTCGCAGTGAGCTTCTTTCTGTTCCAGCACCGTAAGGCCTCGCCGGGCGGCTATTATATTGGCATTGACCAGATTGACCCGTTCCTCGCTTATCTCTGCGAGTAAGCCTCCGAGAAATGCTGCCTTCAGTACATTGGTGTCATAATTGGATATCTCACCCTCGTATTTAATCTGAATGGAGCTTATTTGTCCCTCGACGAGTTGTGACAGAAGCTTACCGGCAGTTGTTGCCGCTTTAATAAAGGGTGAAAGCACGGATATGTTTTCAACCGAGATGAACGGAGCGTTGACGGAGTATCTGGCTGTCTGTCCTTTTAGAATAGCGATAATCTGGCTGGCTGTATCTTCGGCTACCATAGTCTGAGCCTCGGTGGTGGAAGCTCCCAGATGAGGGGTTATGATGATATTGTCTTCTTCAGAAAACAGGTTGCCGGTCAGGGGCTCGTTTCTGAAGACATCGAGCGCGGCGCCAGCCACCCTCTTTTCTTTGACCGCCTTGACCAGCGCCTCTTCGTCTATCAGTCCACCACGGGCGGCGTTGATAATACGGACCGTCGGCTTGACGAGATTAAGTTCTTCAGCGCCTATCAGTCCGTCTGTGGTCTTGGTAAACGGGATATGAAGTGTAATAAAGTCAGACTCTTTTAGCAGCTGTTCCAGCGACACCAGCTCAACGTTCAGATTATGGGCATAATCAAGTGAGATGAAGGGGTCATAGGCAATGACCTTCATATCCAGACCCCGGGCGCGTCTGGCTACCTCCGAACCGATATTACCCAGGCCAATAATACCCAGTATCTTGTTTCTAACTTCGATGCCAACAAAATTACTGCGTTCCCATACCCCGGATTTTAGAATGTAGGATGCCTGGGGTATGTGCCGTGCCAGAGCGAACATCAGGGCGAGAGTATGTTCGGCGGCTGCGGTGGTATTGCTTGTGGGAGCATTTACAACCACGATGCCCCTGCGGGTAGCTTCATCAACGTCGATATTGTCCACGCCTACGCCGGCACGGGCAATGACCTGCAGTTTGTTGCCGGCGGCTATTACCCGTGAGTTAACCTTCGTCTGACTGCGTACCACCAGGGCTTCGTAGTCGCCTATGATTGATGCCAGTTCCTCCTGTTTCAGGTTCAGCCTGACGTCTACTTCCGCGTATTTTCGGAGGATATCAATCCCTGCTTCTGAAATTGACTCGGCAACCAGTATCTTTTTCCGTTTTTCTGTGGGTGTATTCTCTTCTTGCATTTTATCTTGCTTTTAAAATATTATCCGGCGGCAAAACCTGCCAGCGGAAGAGCCACTTTAAGTGTGGAGATGACCTTATTAATATCGCCTTCGGTTACCCAGCCCAGATGACCGATGCGGAATATTTTACCGTCGAGTTTCTGCTGCCCGCCGCCGAGAATAACTTTATGCTCCTCTCTGAGAATCCGGAGCAGTTTCTTTGTATCCAGCCCGTTTGATGAGCTTATGGCGGTTACCGTATTGGAGGCATATTCTTCATCTGCGAATATTTCCAGACCCAGCGATTTCACCCCGTCACGGGTTGCCTTACCAACCCGCCTATGGCGGGCTACGATGTTGGCGAGACCTTCCTCAAGCATCATTTTCAGCGATACGGAAAGAGCGAATACCGTGGTAATAGCCGGCGTCCACGGGTTCTGTCCTTTTTCCAGATAGCTTTTCGCCTCGGAGTAATCCCAGTAGAGACGGGGCATACTGGCGGTGGCATGTGCCCGCCACGCTTCCTGGCTGACGCTGACCATGGATATTCCCGGTGGAGCCATCCATCCTTTCTGAGAGCCGGTTACGACGACGTCACAGTGCCATTCATCTACCGGGAGATTAATCGAGCCAAGACTGCTGATAGCGTCAACCAGCAGCAGCTTATCGTGTTCTTTCACCACGGAGCTTATGGCAGCCAGGTCATTGGTAACGCCCGTGGAAGTTTCATTATGAGTGACCAGTACAGCTTTGACTTTTATTTCTGACTGGAGGACTTTACGTACCTCATCGGCATCGGCGGCTTTACCCCATTCAAAGTTAAGGGGGACTACCTCGGCTCCGAAAACCCGGGCGATATTGGCGAATCTATCACCGAATGCACCAATGGATACGGACAATACCCTGTCACCCGGTGAAAGAGTGTTTACGATGGCAGACTCCATACCACCTGTCCCCGAACCGGTAAGCAGAAAAAGGTCGTTTTTGGTCTGGAACAGCGTCTTGAGGTCTTCCGTCACCTGGTTGAGTATCCTGCCGAATTCCTCACCGCGGTGGTTTATCATCTGCTTGGTCATTGCTTGGAGGACTTCTTCGGGACAGGGAGTTGGTCCCGGGATACGTAATTCTTCCATAAGCCTCCTTTATCACTTACACCTATACAGTATATCCGAACTGAGTAAATAAGCAAAGTACTTTCTGGGTAATGTGTCCGGTATCCGTATCTGGTTTCATGCTAGAGGTTTTCTGGAATAACTAAAAGTTGTAGTCTGTTTAAGGTAAGGCTATCGTTTTCACCCGTTCCACGTCTTCAGCTATCTGTTTCTTCAGTTCTTCAACGGTACCAAACCGCTTTTCGCCGCGGAGCATCTCCAGGAAATCGATTGTAATTTCGCGACCATACAGCTCACCCTGGTAGTCCAGGATATAGGTCTCCACGGTACGTTCCCCATTGTTGAAAGTCGGACGTTTACCAACGTTAGTGACGGATTTATATACTCTGTCATCGATGTGTGTCCGGGTAGCGTAAACTCCATCAGGGAGGAGACTCTGGGTTGTATCTATCTCAAGGTTGGCTGTCGGGTATCCCAGTTCCTTACCACGCCCGTCTCCGGCAACAACACAACCCTGAATACTGAAAGGGCGTCCCATAAGTTTGAATACCCGTTTCATATTACCATCAGCCAGAGCGTCCCTTACCGCAGTGCTGCTTACCACTTCACCGTCCAGCTCTGCGGGAGGTACCACCGTGACATCAAAGCCCATTTTTTTACCGAGTTCCCGGAGAGTGTCTGTGTTTCCCTCTCTGTTTCTGCCCAGAGAGAAATCTGGACCGATAACCAGTCCGCGCATTCTGAGGTATTTTTGTAATAGACCGGTAAACTGCTCGGCACTGAGTCCAGCCAGTTCCGGGGTAAAAGAAAGTGTAACGATGGTATCGATGCCTTCATTTTTCAGAAGGCTGACTTTTTCCGCGAGGCTGGTCAGGTAAGGTAGTCCGGTTCCGGGTGACAGTATCTCCAGCGGGTGCTGGCGGAAGGTCACCACTCCGCTTTGCAGGTTCTGTTCTCCGGCTTTCTCCTTAAGTTGCGAAATCAGGTATTTGTGACCCAGGTGAACGCCGTCGAAAACCCCGATTGTCAGAAGCATATCTTTATCGGGTGAAAAAGCGGCCAGTTCTTCCTCGACCAGCATAAATTCCTTTCCCCGGTTGTTTTTACCAATAACGGGACGCCTGATGGTTGTTGAATATAAATGGATTCAGACAATAATCACGCAGTAATCAAATATTAGGCGTGTTTTTATGTTAGCATAAGCCCAATTTCGTGGTCAACAAACTTACTATGGTATCGTTCTATTTTTGTTGGTATTTTGTTACTTCACCCCTTACACTTCAGGGTGAACCCTCAGGATGAACCCCTCTCCAACCAGAGCCATTGTAAAGGAGTGAGAAACTATCTTGGTTGGAGAGGGG
>CAZBAN010000040.1:0-4859 GCA_964489895.1 uncultured Dehalococcoidales bacterium | reverse complement strand
GAGAGGGGGATAAAGGGCCTGCCCGCCGTACAAGACTTTGGCAGGCGGGGGTGAGTATAGATATCAAACGAAACAGGACGATACAAAGAGTGTAAATAGATTAACGAGAAAACAGCCGGACCTGAATAATCTATAAACTGATACCAGTGACAGACAGGAGCTGTGAAATCACCCGGATTTCTGGAAATAATAACCAACTCCGGGCTCGGTAATAACGTATGTGGGCAGAGAGGGATTCGGTTCTATCTTCTGGCGGAGGTGTGAGATATATATACGCACATAATCAAGGTCGTCGGTGTATTCCCAGCCCCACACTTTCTCCAGCAGTTCTTTATGAGTAAGAATATGGTCTGCATTCTCCACCAGGTAGGCAAGCAGACGGAACTCCCGGGGGGTGAGCTTTATCCTTTCTCCGTTTACTGCGACCTTCCTCTCCGAAATATCAATGAGAAGGAAATCATCGGCGTAAGTAATCTCACGTTTTACGTCTGCTTGAGCTGGCAGCTCGTTGCGGCGCAGCACTGCTTTCACTCTGGCTACCAGTTCCCGGTTTCCTACCGGTTTGAAAAGGTATTCGTCGGCACCGTAATCGAGTCCGCGTACTATATCTTCCTCCGCTTTCTGTTTGCCCGTAAGCATGATAATCGGTATGTCGGTAATATCCCGGATACGCTGGCAGGTCTGCCAGCCGTCCATTCCGGGCATGGCAACGTCCAGGAGTACCATATCCGGTCTCTCAAGATACAGGAGTTTCAGCCCTTCCTGTCCGCCGGAAGCCTTGAAAATCTTGAAACCCTGCTGACTGAGCACCTTGTCGACAAGATTGAGGAATCCGGGGTCGTCATCGATTGTGAGAATTTTCTTGCTTACTTCCATCTCTATAACACCTAAACGCTATCCTTTTTCCTCCTAGCCAGCATTTCTTCAATCGTTTCAGGCAGTTTACGGGTATTGATGGGTTTTGAAAGGTAAATATCACAGCCGGCATCAATAACCTTCTCCATATCTCCCTTCATGGCATACGCTGTGATACCAATGATGGGAGTACTCCGGAAAGATGGCATTTCCCTCAGTTTTCTGGTGACTTCGAGTCCGCTTATCCCGGGTAGAGAGATGTCCATCAGTATAAGGTCGGGTTGTTCCCTGACAGCCACTTCCAGCGCCTCTTCTCCGTTGATTGCCTTGAACAGGTTGCAATCTCTGGTCCTCAGTACCATTTCAACCAGCTTCATGTTAAGTGGATTGTCTTCTACAACCAGTATCTTTTCTTTCATTTCTTGCTCTTTATTTTCTTTACGCTTGAAATATCAGCTTTTGCCAGCGGAAGAGTGAAAGTAAAACTGCTGCCTTTACCGTACTCACTTTCAACCCAGACTCTTCCGCCGTGTCTTTCGATGATATTTTTAACCAGTGTCAGTCCCAGACCAGTGCCTCCCCTTGTCCGCGACAGCGGACTCTCCAGGCGCGAGAAAGGTTCGAATATCCTTTCCTGGTCCTCTTCTCTGATGCCGATACCGCTGTCAATCACGCGTATCACGCACCAGCCGTCCTCCACCTCTGCCTTTATCTTCAGTACTTTTCCATCGGGGGTGAACTTGGATGCGTTGTCCAGCAGGTTCAAGAGTACCTGGGATATTTTACCTTCATCGGTATAGACCAGCGGCAATCCCTCCTGGATTTCGGTTTCCAGATTCTGGTTTCTTCCTTTCAGTATAGGTATTACCGTCCTCGTCAGTGATGCTATCACCTCGGTGATGTCGACATTCTCCGCTTTAAGCTCCACCCTGCCCGATTCTATCCTCGATATATCCAGTACCCCGTTTATCAGGTTCAGCAGTTGGCGACCGCTGCTCAGGACATCCTCAAGGCCCTGCCTCTGCTCCTCATTGATTTTACCTGGCACCTGGTCCACCAGCAGTTCGGAAAAACCGATAATCACATTGAGGGGGGTGCGTAGCTCGTGAGACATGTTTGCCAGGAATTCTGACTTCATCTGGTTTGCCATTTCGACTTCCCGTGTTTTAACGATTAACTCCTGTTGCCGTGCCCTCAGCTCCTCAGCCTGTGAATAGAGCTCCTCGTTCTGGGTGTCCAGTCGCTCGTTTTTCTCTTTAAGCTCCTGCTCCATCTGCTTACGCTCGGTGATGTCACGTTCGACGCTGAGGATGAGTGTTTTATCTCCTGCCCTGATTGTACGGGAGTGTATCTCCACGATAATTTCCGAGCCGTCTTTACGAAGGTGAGTGGTCTCAAATACGCCAAACCCCTCTTCATTAATGACTTCCCCTCTTGACTTAAGAAGCTCGTTGGGGCCCGTAATATCAATCTGGTTAATATTCATTCCCATCAGTTCTTCTCTGCTGTAGCCGCGTGACTTGCAGAAAATCTCATTTGCGTAAAGGATGTTCCCCTCAGGATCCAGCAGGATAATCGCATCACTGGCGCTGTCCAGAAGCTGGGCTCTGAGGCTCGATTCCTCTCCAAGTTGCTTAAGTTCGCTGATGTCCATGAAGTTACCCAGGGTAGCCCTTTTCCCCTGATACAGAATAGAGCTGACTGTCTCCATAGCCCAGTGAATATTGTTCTGCTTATCGATGACCCTGAATTCGTATGGTGAAGTGGAGTCTCCTTTCAACATGGTAATTGCGCTTTGCCTGACTTTCTGCCTGTCTTCAGGATAAACAAGGTCTCCGGGAGCCATATCTAATAAGTCCCCTTCGCTGTAGCCGGTGTATTTCTGAAACTGGGGGTTGACGAAGCGGAACTTTCCTTGCTGATAGATATAAACACCGACTGTCGAGTTTTTCGAGAGTGTACTGTAGAGTTCCTCTGCCTGCTTGCGCTCGGATATATCGCGGAAAATACCCCGGATAGCTTTTATCTTTCCATTCTTGTACCAGCAGTTAGCGTTCCCTTCAACGGTTATCAGTCTCCCGTCCTTGGAAACAAAGACGGCTTCTATGTTTTTAACCGGTTCTCCGGAAAGGACTTTACCGAACACTTCTCTGCAGTGTGGTACGTAATCCGGGTGGACTATATCCCACAGCGTAAGGTTTTCAACCTCTTCTTCGGTGTAACCCAGCATCTCTCGCCACGCTTTGTTAACGTAAACAAAATGTCCATCGGGCGTAACGCTCTGTATAAGGTCATTGGCATTTTCAAACAGGTCACGGTAGCGTTCTTCGCTTTCCCTGAGTTCCTCCTCCATCTGTTTGCGTTCGGTAACATCACGGATTAAGGCGATATCGAAGATAAATTCATCGTCTTCGTCCCAGAGATTGGTGATGTTTACCGCTATCGGAAACCGGGTTCCGTTGCTTCTGGTACTGTAGCTTTCGATATTCCTGATGTCTTTCTTTTTCTTGGCTATTGACTCTTTAAGTATTTCCGTTATGTGCGGTACGTCTTCCTTGGCTATAAAGTCCAGAAGTGACTTACCCGTTATTTCATCGGGGGTGTCATAACCGTACATTTCAGCGATGGTTTTGTTAGCCTCAATGATTTTACCTCTGGCATCGGTAATCCCGACCCCGTCAGGCATGTTATCTATAATATCTTCCAGTCTTTCCTTTCCGGCTTCGACCTTTTCACGTTCTTTATTCAGTTCCTCATTGAGCGATTCGAGTTCGGCTGTTCTTACCTGTACCCTGTCCTCAAGCTCCTCGTTGGCGGCCGTGAGTTCTTCTTCGCTGGCTTGCAGCCTGTCGTTGGCGGTCTGCAGTTCTGATGCGTAGTGGCGGGCATGCCGGAGTGCTCTGTTCAAGCGGCTGGTTGCGTACCAGCTCAGAAAGGCGGCAATAAAAAATATCGTTATTTGCATCACCAGGGTCTGTGACAGGCTTATTGCAGTATCGGGAGGTGTAGTCGTCTGTCGGGGGAGAAAGCCGCCCTGTTCCAGTCCTGCCAGGGTAAGATAAAGTACCGTTGCCAGGGCTGCAGCGAGAAATCCTGTTTTAATGTTACTTACCATCGGAGCTATGAGAATAGGGAAGAGGTAGTAGATAGCCACCGGTCCGATGATATTTCCCTGTAGAGTGATGATTAGTGAGATATGTAATAACGAAGAGAATACCAGAAAGTAACCGGCGAATCTAACCTTGCCGAGTCTGTAAATCAGGTAGGTTATCAGGGTTAAGAGGGCTGCGGTGCCTATTCCCGTGTTTATATTTAATAACGAATTACCGCTATCTGAAGTCTGGGCGCCGACAATCAATAAGGTGATAATAGCAGTAACCCATCCTATTGCTATCACGATAGACAGACCGAGAGAAAGGTACTTGACTACCTCGGCTTTGTCTGATATCTCATCTCCGGTTAAATCAGGTAATATTGCTATTCTATCAATGCCTACCATTCCGGGTTAATATCTCCAGGCTTTTTAGCTTATGGGTATATAATTGTATGACAATTGTGTTAAAAAAGCAAAAAATATGCCTTCAGGCATATTTAATTTAGCAAATAGGTGGATAATAGTCAATAAATGTGACCTTTATTGTCTAAAGCGGAATATGGATGATTGGCACCTGCTGTTGTAGCTTCTTGCTGACTACCAGTTGTCTCTCGATGTCTCTGTAATTCTTGGTTCGGTATCGGAGAGATGTTTGAATATCGTATCGGGTGACGCAGCTTCAAGGATACTTTCCCTGACATTTTCATACTGTCCCTGGTACTCGGGTATCTGCTCTCCCTTTTCATCGAATACCATAACCATATCGTCTGAGCATCTGATAACTGTCTTAATCATAGCATTCTCCTTACGCCCATATGTTCACGTTTTGTTTCCTTGATATCCAGTATAAACGGGCTGGATTAACGTACCCATAAAAACGGCGTAAAGATTGTGTTAAAATCCGGAAGAT
>CAZBAN010000039.1:0-17927 GCA_964489895.1 uncultured Dehalococcoidales bacterium | reverse complement strand
CCCTGAAGGGTTCACCCTGAAAGGTTCTCCCTGAAGGGTTCACCCTGAGAATTCACCCTGAAGGGTAAAGGGTTAGGTTCAAACTTACATCTACAGGCAAATATAAACAACTACCGTCGAGGTAGGGTGTCAATTTCTGTAACCTATCAGGAACTGGTATAATTCAGGAGAGATGGCGGATAAACTCAGGAAAAGAGCCAGATGCTCGCGGTGCGGTAAGTGCTGCACTGCTCCACTTGTCTTACTCACGAAACCATCCGATTACCGGCGATGGATACGACAGGGACGTGATGATATCCTCAAGTATGCTTCGGTGCCTCCGTTGAAAGGATATGGCGACCTCTGGATAGACATAAAGGGCAGCGAAGACTCAGCTTATTGCCCATTCATCCAGAAAACTGGCGATGATACCTATATCTGCACAATCCATGATACCAAGCCCAAAGTTTGCCGGGAATACAGGTGTGAATGGGCATACGGCGCGGGCAAGAAAGGCGTGCCCTTCAGGACCGAACGCGGCTGGACCGATAAGGCTAAAAAATTAGGCTACGGTCAGCCTGATAAGCAGAAACGACGAAAAAGTAAGACTAAAGTTTAACCTCTGGTAAAGACGATGTGACGTTTCCACCGGGGCGACCTCCTGGGGAAATCAGACCTGAAGTGCGCCCCCCGGCTCTCCTCCCTGAGAAGAGCCGCCTCGGTGACAAGCCGGGCGGTCAGAATAAGGTTACCGAGTTCATAAGAAGGGCGGTCTAAAGGAGGAGGCAGAGAATTCTGCCAGGCAGCCAGAATATCAGCCGCCTGTACCAGACCCTTCCCGTCACGCAAAATACCAACCTTTTCCCAGAGAAGCGTTTGCAGAGAAGAAAGACCCGGCGATATCGCGGTTTTTGCCTCGTGCCCCTGGTTGAGTAAATGATTGACCACCACATTTTTACCGCCGGTCGGTTCCAGGCTGTTCACTCCTCCGGCAGTCTTGTCGATAATCCTCTCACTGAATACAACCGCTTCGAGTAGAGAATTGGAAGCCAGCCGGTTGGCTCCGTGGATGGAAGTGCAGGCGGTCTCACCGCAGGCAAACAGTCCGGCAATATTGGTCTCTCCCCAGCTATTCGTTTTTACCCCGCCAATCATATAGTGGGCTGCCGGGGCTACCGGTATCAGCTCCTTCGTTATATTCAGACCCTGCTCCAGACAGAAGCGGTATATATGCGGGAAGCGGGTGGTAACGGTAAAAGGCGGCAGGTGGGTAACGTCGATGAATACCCTGTCCGAACCTGTTTTATCCATCTCGTATAAAATGCTGCGGGCTACGATGTCACGCGGAGCCAGGTCGCCGTCCGGGGTGTAATCAAGCATGAAAGGGTCTCCTTTCGCGTTACGGAGTATTCCGCCTTCACCTCGAACAGCCTCAGAGATAAGAAAAGGAGTTACCCCCGGAAGACGGAGAGCAGTGGGATGGAACTGGTAGAACTCCATGTCGATTATCTCCGCGCCGGCACTGAAAGCCAGAGATATGCCGTCTCCGGTGGCTATATCGGAGTTGGTATTGAATTTGTATAACTGACCGGCACCACCGGTAGCCAGAATCAGGAAACGGCAGGCAAATTCTTCAACAGAATCGGAGTGACAGTCCAGTACTTTTATCCCCCGGACTTTCCCGTCTTCTACCAGAATCTCGGAAGCCAGCGAGTCTTCCAGTACCTGTATCCCCGACGTACGGACCTGGTTGCTGAGGGTAGTTTCAATATGCTCGCCGGTAGCATCACCACCGGCATGTAAAATCCTTGAGACACTGTGGGCTGCCTCCCTGGTCAGGGTAATCTCTCCATCAAGAGTATCAAAAGGCACCCCGAGATTTACCAGTTCGGCAATGCGACCCGGAGCTTCATCTACCAGGATACGTACCGCCTCCTCATCGCACAGTCCGTCCCCGGCGGATATGGTATCCTTGAAATGCAGTTCCGGCGAATCATCCCTGCCTATGGCAGCCGCGATGCCTCCCTGGGCGTGCCTGGTATTGCAGTCGTCTATACTGCCCTTGGTGATAACCAGGACACTCCCGTGCCTCTTCGCCAGCAGGGCGGTAAACAGCCCTGCGATACCGCTGCCGACTATAATATAATCATAATGTTTCATCTGACTATCCTGTATGCGGCTTTCCCTTCCTGATAAAGGTACCCACCGTAAATGTCATTTATAACGACTGCCGGAAAATCCTCCACCTCTATACGGAGTAATGCCTCAGCTCCGAGCTCTTCGTAGTCAATTACGTCCGATTTCTTGATACAGCGCGATATGAGAGCTCCGGCTCCTCCGATAGCCGCCAGGTATACCGCTTTATGCTCCTTTATGGCGTCTCTTACCGCCTGCGACCGCTCCCCCTTGCCAATCATCGCCTTAAGCCCTCCGGCTATCAGGCGAGGTGTATAGGCATCCATTCGGCTGCTGGTGGTAGGTCCGGCGGAACCGATTATCCTGCCCGGTCCTGCCGGAGTGGGCCCCGTGTAGTATATTGTCTGCCCGTTGATATCGAAGGGCAAAGACTCGCCTTTCTCCAGGGCTTCGACCATTCTCTTGTGGGCAGCATCACGGGCAACATACATAACACCGGTCAAGAGGACGCTGTCCCCGGTTTTAAGCTCCCGGAGATTCGCCCCGGTAAAAGGAAGGGTAATTCTCTTCGCCATCAGAGTACTGTCTCCTTATGCCGGGCGCTGTGGCATTGCAGGTTTACCGCTACGGGCAGACTGGCGATATGAGCGGGAAAGGTCTCTATGTGAACGGCAAGAGCGGTCGTTCTGCCGCCATAACCCATCGGTCCGATACCGAGGTCATTTATCCGCGTCAGGACTTCCTTTTCCAGCCCCGCAACCTCGGCATCCGGGTTCGGCTTACCAACCTCACGTAATAATGCCTTCTTCGCCAGCAGCAAAGTCTGCTCGGAAGTTCCGCCTATTCCCACTCCCACGATAAGCGGGGGACAGGGATTGGCACCAGCACCATCGACGGCATTTACCACAAAGTCGATTACTCCCCGGCGTCCCTCCCCCGGCAACAGAATTCCCAGCCGGGTCATATTCTCGGAACCCGCGCCCTTGGGCATCACCGTTATTTTAAGACTGTCACCCGGGACGATATCTGTATGGATTACGGGAGGAGTATTATCGCCAGTATTTATCCTTGAGGAAAAAGGCTGTTTAACCATTGACTTACGGAGGTAGCCTTTTTCATACCCCAGGCGTACGCCCTCTTCAACTGCCGAATACAGGTCGCCGCCGGTTATTTGTACGTCCTGCCCCAGCTCGAGAAAGACCACGGCAACACCGGTATCCTGGCAGAGTGGTATGTTTTCTTCCGGGGCTAACGCTGCATTTTCGAGGATTTGGTCAAGTACTTCTCGGGCTGACTGGGATTCTTCATTTTCTCTGGCGTGTTTTATAGCTGCCAGCACATCTTCGGGCAGGTAGACACAAGCCTCCTGGAACAACCTGGAAACGGCTTCGGTAATCTTATGGCATTCTATATCTCTCATGCGGAACTACTCCGCCGCCTTATCGCCCTCACCCTCGGCAATCAATCTTCTGAGCTCCACCATCATCGCCGGCACGTCAATCTCCATGGGACATCTCACTTTACAGCGACCGCACATCAGGCAGGTATAGGCTACGGAAGCGGCTTTTTCTATACTGTCGCTAATTATCGCCGCCCAGACAGCGCCAACGCCGGTGAAGTACTTATCGCCGAAGTTCCCGGCAGTTACGGCAAAGATAGGGCACTCATAGAGACATCCACCGCACCTCAGGCAATACAGTGCCTGACGCAACACGGGGTTTTTAGCCAGCTTGGTCCTCCCGTCGTCGAGAAAGACTACGTGGAACTCCCTGGGTCCGTGAGCACCGTAAGTTATAGCCTTCTCGATATCACCGGTCTTGCTGGGACCGGATATCAGGCTTACATACGAAGGAACGGTATAGTTGGCGTACCTCCAGGTTACCTCGGCAACCTTGAAAGCTTCGTCCAGAGTGGGTACGAGTTTCTCCATACCAACCAGGGCAATGTAGACCGGCGGCGCTCCCGTAGCCAGGTTTATATTGCCCTCGTTCTCAATGAGGAACAGCGTTCCGGTATCGGCTGCAACGACATTCGCCCCGCTCATCCCGATATCCGCCTCGAAGAACTTCTCTCTCAGCAGCTTCCGGGCGATCTCCACCATCTTGCCGATATCATCCGGCGGCAGTTCTTCATTGACTAATTTTGAGAATAGTTTGGCAACGTCTTCCTTGGGTATATGGATTGCCGGCGAGAGGATATGCATCGGGTTTGTGTTCAGTTTCTGAATGATAAATTCACCCAGATCAGTCTCGTAGACCTCGTTACCCTTCTCTTCGAGGTACTCGCGCAGGCCAATCTCCTCGCTGGTCATGCTCTTACCCTTGACAATCAGCTTACCGGTACCCGTCAGGTCGCCGATAATCTTCAACGCTTCTTCAGCCGTTCTGGCGATATATGTCTTTCCGTGGTTCGATTCGATAGCTTCGCACGCCTGTTTGACGAGCTTCTCCATTTCAAGAATGGATTTAGCCTTAATCTCCCTGACTTCTTCCGCAAGTTGTACGCTGTGCGGAAACTTCTCCAGGGCCGTATTTACGTTCGACCTGTAAGTTTTAATACTCCTTGACAAAGCCAGTCTTATCCGGTCGTTATGAGCGGCATCCATTATCTTTTTCTTATATTCTGAAAATACGGACAACTCCCTTACACCCCCATTGCCGTAGCCACGACCTCAGCAAGGTCGAGTACTTTCACGTTATCCACTTTCAACTCCTTCAGTCCACTCTCCAGCTGCATAATACACCCCGGGCAGTGAGTGACGATAATCCCGGCACCCGTGTCGAGCAGCTCCTTCGTCCGGTTAACCGCCAGGATGTTGCTCAATTCCGGAAATACCGCTTCAAATCCGCCGCCGCCCCCGCAGCAGGTCGCCCACTCGCAATTCGTCCACTCGGTTTCCACCAGCTCAAGATTCTCTATCGAATTTAATATCCGGCGAGGTTCTTCTATGAGCCCGAGACTCCGGGCAAGCTGGCACGGATCGTGATAGGTAACCTTCACTTTTTCCGGGTAACTCAGCTTGAGTGAGGAGATGTTCTCAGCAACCACCTCGCAGAAATGCTTTACCTCGATATCACTGTTCCCCGTACTTGCCGGCAGTAAATTACGCAGGGTAAACGTGCAAGACGGGACAATACCTATTATCCGCTTGACGCCTTTTGATTTCAGCCTCTGTAACACGTAATTTGCGTGTTCGGTGAACTCTTTATGCATCCCGATGTAATACAGCAGCCCTCCACAGCACGGCTCTTCCTCGCCGAGATAACCCGGTTTCACTCCAAGATTCTCCAGCACCTTCACCGCGCTCAACAGCGGTTGAGCATCATCTCCACCACCCCTGGTCATTACCTTGCGGTAAATACCTCCGGCGTCGAACCCGAGCTTCTTCTGCAGCCCGGCAAGGCTCATCGTCATCTCGGTGCTGATGACGCTTTTGTCTATCCTTCTTATCAGGGACATCAGTGTTTCCAGCCCGCTGGAGTACTGGTACCCGCAGCCGGCGAAAAATATGGTACTCACGTCTTCAGAAAAGGCAACATCCTTAGCCCATTTCGCCCCTTCTTTTTTAGAAGCACCAAGTATATTGTCCCTGCCCGTGATGTTATCGGCAAGGTAAGTCAATCCCGGTGGAACTAATTTTCTATTTTGCATACCTGATTTTAAGACCGGCGTAATATAAATACTGGAACGATAAGAACCCGCGTAAAGCGAGGAAAGAAGGTTCGACTCTTTTTCTGCTTCTCCGGCAGTCCCCTCTAATATTCAGTCTAATTAAGCCGAGACTGCATGTCAAGGCTGTCTGAGGCTTATGGTTCTGTTAGCATAGTACAAACAAAACCATAATTTCCCTTTTATATGACCTATGTCATATTCTTATTGTTATACTAAACTGTATTATGAAACATAAGTCACATACTCTGGAAAGTGAGGTACGATAAAATGACGACTAGGTGTCCCGGACAGGACTTCAGGAACCTGAGAGTATCACTTCATAAGTGCCCCGGCTGCGGTGCCGAAGTAGAGATATTTTCTGACGAACTCAGCGCCAGATGCCAGAAGTGCGGGGAGAAGGTATATAAGGAAAAAGTACCCTCCTGTATCGACTGGTGTGCCTCAGCCCGGCAGTGCCTGGGAGAAGAGAGATGGAGAGAGCTGACGGGCAAAGGCTAAGCGGATTCTCAAGCTCGACAAACTTCACAGGCTAGGGAATGACTGGAAAATACTCAGAAAACAGTATTGACAAAACAAGTCATCGGGTCTATTATTCGTTACACTTTATTCACAATAAGATATCCATTGAAGGGAAATGCCGTAATGACGAACGAGCAGGATAAGACAATACAGGGACTCCGGACCGCCATCCAGATGGAAATTGATGGTAAAGAATTCTATCTGAAAGCCAGTAAGGAGAGTAAGAATAAACTGGGTAAAAAGCTGCTGGAGTCACTATCCCGGGAAGAGGACAATCACCGCCGTAAATTTGAAGAGATATATAACGCTATAAAAAATAAAAGGGGCTGGCCGAAAGTCGATTTCCAGCCCGACGGTGGACAAAAACTGCGTACCATATTTGCCAGAGCAACCGAAGAGGTAAGTTCCACCGATAAGTCTCCTTCAACCGAACTCGAAGCCGTGCAGACAGCTATGGACATGGAAAACGCCTCCCGCGACTTCTACACCAATCAGGCGAAAATCGCTACTTATGACACCGAGAAAGAATTTTATGAAAATCTGGTCTCCGAAGAAAAGGAACACTATCTAATCCTGCTGGACTACTATGAATTCCTCAAAGACCCGGCAGGATGGTTTACAGTGAAAGAACACCCGTCACTCGATGGCGGGTAGAAGAGAGGTATTATATGAACCTGAATGCTTTACACAAGCTCAGTTATGGCGTATATGTTGTCTGCTCCCGCAAAGGTGACAAAATCAACGGGCAGATAGCCAATACCGTAATCCAGGTTACATCGGACCCGCCTGCCCTGGCGGTAAGCATCAATAATAGTAACCTGACCCACGAGTATATCAAGGAAAGCAGGATATTCACCGCTTCCGTTCTCTGCCAGGACACACCCCTCTCATTCATCGGTAATTTCGGTTTCAAGTCGGGCAGGGATGCAGACAAGTTCGAAGGTATCAATTATAAAACGGGAAAGACCAAGGCCCCGGTGGTTACCGATAACGCGGTAGCCTACATGGAGGTGGAGGTAACCAGAGAAGTCGACGTGGGAACACACACGCTCTTTATCGGTAAGGTTGTAGATGCCGATATCATCAGCGATGAAGTAAGTATGACCTACGATTATTACCATCAGGTCAAGCGGGGCACCACTCCCAAGACAGCCCCGAGCTATATTGAAGAGAAAAAGGAGGAAAAATAAACGATGAAGAAATACGAGTGCACTGTTTGCGGCTACATTTACGACCCGGAAGAGGGAGACCCCGAAAACGGTATCGAACCGGGGACAGCCTTCGAAGACCTGCCTGACGACTGGGTATGCCCTATCTGCGGCGCAACCAAAGATGAATTCAAAGAGGCAGACTAGTATGAGACCGAGAGAGCTAAAGAAGGGGATTTACTGCGTTGGGGCTATCGACTGGGACCGGAGGCTCTTTGACTCTCTGATACCTCTTCCTGATGGCACAAGTTATAACTCGTACCTTATTCAGGGCAGCGAAAAGACGGCGCTTCTCGACAGCGTCGACCCTCCCATGCATCACATATTGATGGATAACCTGACCGGGCTTGGAGTCGAGAATATCGACTATGTTATTGCCCATCATGCCGAGCAGGACCATTCCGGCTCCATCCCCCTTGTCCTCGAGAGATATACTGAAGCGAAAGTGGTCTGCACGCCGAAATGCCGGGATTTACTTATCGACCTGCTTCTGATTTCTGAAGACAGGTTCATAACGGTCGGAGACAGAGAGACCGTCTCGCTTGGAGACAGGACTCTGGAGTTTGTCCACACGCCCTGGGTGCACTGGCCTGAGACGATGGTCACCTATTTGAGAGAGGACAAAATACTCTTCTCCTGCGATTTCTTCGGCTCTCACCTCGCCACGACTGACATGTACGTGAGCGACGAGGGGCAGGTCTATGAAGCCGCCAAGAGATATTATGCGGAAATCATGATGCCTTTCCGGACCACGATTCAGAAGAACCTTGAGAAAGTAAAGGACTACGACATTGGAATCATCGCTCCCAGTCACGGACCGATGTACGATAAACCGGAGTTCATCCTGAATGCCTATCACAGCTGGGTATACGACGAACCAAAGAATATAGTGGTATTGCCGTATATCTCGATGCACGGCAGTACCGGCAGAATGGTCGAACACCTGGTCAGCGCTCTGTCAGCCAGAGGCGTCACCGTTAAACAATTCGACCTTGCCGTAGCCGATATCGGTAAGCTGGCGATGGCACTGGTAGACGCAGCCACCGTCGTTCTCGGCGCGCCTACCGTTCTTGCCGGACCGCATCCGAATGTTGCCTACGCCGCCATCCTTGCCAACGCCCTGAGACCGAACCTTAAATACGCCTCGATAATCGGCTCATACGGCTGGGGAGGTAAAACGGTGGAGACGCTTGCTGCGCTGATTCCGAACCTGAAGGTGGAAATACTCGAGCCGGTACTGTGCAAGGGCTATCCGGAGGAGGCGGACTTCAAGGCGCTGGACAACCTGGCAGCAGCTATTGCCGATAAACACAAAGAGAATAACTATTTATAAGAGTAACGATAAGAGGAGGAGTGAATGGAGTTAAAGGGAAGCAAGACCGAGGAGAACCTGCTCTTCGCCTTCGCCGGCGAATCACAGGCAAGGAATAAGTACACCTATTTCGCCACGGTTGCCAGAGAAGAAGGGCTTGAGCAGATAGCCGCAATCTTCATGGAGACGGCTGAGAATGAAAGAGAGCATGCCAGGAGAGAGTTTGAGTTTCTCAAAGGGATAGGTGATACTGCGGCTAACCTGCAGACGGCTGCGGACGGCGAACACTACGAGTGGACGGATATGTACGCCGGATTTGAGAAAGCAGCCCGCGAGGAAGGATTCACCGAAATTGCCGACTTCTTCAAGGAAGTTGCAGAGGTGGAGGAACAGCACGAGAAACGGTACCTGGCTTTGCTTAAAAACGTAAAGGAAAAGAAGGTCTTTAAGAAAGATAAGGTGGTCAGGTGGAAATGCCGCAACTGCGGTTATATTCACACCGGCACAGAGGCACCGGAGAGGTGCCCCGCCTGCGATTTCCCGCAGAGCTACTACGAGCTTATGGTAGAAAATTACTAGTAATACCATTATTTGTTTAAGGAGGTGGATAATGAAAATCCAGGATATACTGAAAGATGCGACGGCTGAATTGAAAGAAAAGCATGTCCCGGATATTGAGATAGGTGATGGTACCGTCCGCGTCTATGTAGGCAAAGAAACGCCGCACCCCAGCACGATGGAACACCACATCGACTGGCTTGAGCTATTCGGGGTGAAGAAGGACGGGCAGGTTATAAATCTCGGCAGGGCTACGTTCGCCCCCACCTATACATATCCTACTGCCGAGTTCCGGGTGCCGGTGGCGGATTTCAAGGCTTTCTGCGCCCTTTCTTACTGCAACATACACGGTCTCTGGGAAAACTGCCTGGAGGTTTAAAAGCTTCAGGGGTGACATTAACTGACTGGTAAGAAGCTTAGAAAATGGGAGCGATAACGCTCCCATTTTCATTCTCAGCGATAGTATATCTGAAAAATTGACAAGCCATATAGATACTACTAAACTTTTTTATTAACTAAAGATAAAGGAGAATGACAATGGCAGAAGGGAGAAAGACTTATAAATGCCTTAGTCCGGTAGGGATGCAGGTGCCGGTAAACACATACCCGCTGGCGCCGCGTCTTGATTCACTCGATGGCAAGACCGTCCACCTCAGTATCTGCGGAGAGCCGGACATCACAATACCGCTGGAGAAAAAGCTTAAAGCCGATTATTCCAATGTAAACTGGACGGTAAGGAAGACCTACGGTATCGACCCGAACCGGATGTCGGAAGAAGAGATGAAGACTACCGATGCTACGATACTCGGGGTCTGCTGGTGACACAATGCCATAAGAAGGCAGTTGCCTTATCTGGCAGACCTGGAAAGGGCGGGTATCCCGACGGTGCTCATCGGTTTCGACGACCAGGACGAATTCATCAGGCAGGAAGCCCTGACAATCGGTATGCCCAAGCTTCGATACATGCACGCCTCAAGAACCGTACGCGGACCGGCGGACGTCGACAGCTTCCTCGATTCGATGTTCGACGGCTTAACACGTCCCCTTACCGAAGAGGAGAAAGAAAGCGGCGCGTGGACACCCCAGGAGCCGAGGATACTGTTCGAAGGCACCCTCGAAGAGGCGGAAGAATTCTACATGCAGGCGGAGAGGATTCCGGGGCTGCTCAACGCTCCGTACGCCAAATATACCGACGGACTCCCGATTGTGGTGCCGACCGAGGAGAGAGTCGAAGCAATGCTGAAAGGCACCAGCCATGACCCCAGAGAAATGATAACCCTCCAGAAAGACATGGAGGAAATGGCAGTACCGGAGGCAGTCGGGGGCGAACCACTGATGAAGAAAGGTGATGCAGTCAGGTTCATGCCGATGAGAAGAGTAGCTACCGTTGAGCAGGTGGCTGTGAACGCCGTGATGGCAGGTTGCAAGCCGGAGTACCTGCCGGTTGTTCTGGCTATTGCCGAGGCGTCAGCCGGTACCGGTGACGGTCGTGACGGACAGGGATTCATCGTCAGCGGTCCCATCGCCGAGGAGATAGGCATGAACTTCGGGTTCGGTCTGCTCGGTCCGGGAAATCCTGCCAACAAAACTATAGCCCGTACCTGCAACCTGATGTGGCGCAACCTCGGCGGAGCCATTCCCAGCGTGACCGTAACCAGCAACTGGGGAGACAACCCTGCTGTTAACGGCGGCTTCTGTATCGCCGAGTATGCCGGCGGACTTCCCAAAGAATGGAAAGGCTTGAACGAAGAGTACGGATACAGTAAGGACGAAAGCATCATCATGGTCACACACCCCGGTTCATTCGGAATAGGCCAGCACTTTATGCCCGGCGTCTACCGCGCTCTCCAGAAAGACGGCCACGGAGCAATGGCAAGATACCTGGATGTTAAAGGCGTACCCGGTCCCCACAACTGGCTTGAGTACCTCACCGTCGGTCTCTGGGCTGACAGGGAAGGAGGGATTACTCTTATGATGATACCGGAGATGGCTCAGCATCTGGTAGATATCGGGTTCAAGTCCAAAGACGATGTCTGCGAGTGGATATGGAAGAAGAGTTTCGAGCCGGTGAAACAGTACAGGATGCGGGGCGCGCCTGATTTTGCCACCAACGGCTGGAGGTCGATTGAAAGGACCTCGGGTAAACCCTGGCTGGAGCTGGACCCCGAATACATGGTACCCGCCGGCGGCAACTCTCCCCGCAATAACCTTGTGCTCGTCTGCGGCGGCGATGAGGAAAGCTGCCACCGCTTCAGCGGCGGTCACGGAATGGCCTATAACATTGACGTGTGGCGGTAACTCCAGCTCAGACGACAGGGCTTAATATTTTATGTAAAAGAGCACCCGCCTGAGGCGGGTGCTCTTTTTAGTTAATCACCCTTCATACGGCACTGTCATTCCCTGTACCTCACCACTTCATCAATCGGCCTGCAGGGAATAAAGGAATTATATCATAATCGTGCCTGATTTAACTAAAGGTGATTGCCTGGACAGGAATACTCGCGGTTCATAGCTTAGCCGATATCAAAAATTGTACTGCTACCCATTGACATTATTGTGAAAAAGAATTACACTTCAAGCCAAACATGGTAATTCTACGGTTAAATAGACTTTAGCACGCGGCACCTTCTTCTAAGGAGGTGAATATGATGTGACAAAGGGTACCAAAAACCGCCGATATGGCTGCGGTCGCTGGTACCCTTGGTTATTTACCCGTAACGGGCTTCCAGTAAACACCAGTGATGTCTCAGGTAATAGATAGAAGTAAGGAGGATGTAAATAAAATAATACAAAGCCAGGTTAAGCTCATCCTGCCGGGCGAAGCCAGTGCTCGAGGTTTGATAGCCTACCTCGACTCGGGTACCGAAATTTCCCTCCCGTTACCGGAGCCCGGAAATAATCGGGCTTAACATCACGGCTGGTAAAGGAGGTAGAATCCAATAAACATTAAGAGATTTCAGACAAAGAAGTTAAAAATAGCTCTTTATACCCGGAACTATCGTATCTCAACAGGAGGTAAACCTGAATGACAAAAAAAATAATATGGGTGGTGATAAGTTGTCTGATGGTGCTATCACTGGTGATAGCATCATGCGGTGAGGCTGAAACCGGGGGAACGGTAAAGGAAATAGGAACGGGTCAGACGGTATCAGTGGGGGCAGAGGAAGAAGCAGTTGAACAGGCGGAAGAAGTGGTGGAAGCAACCGATGAACCGCAATACGGCGGCGTTTTCACGGCGGCTATGGCTTGGGATACTAACAACTGGGATGCCGGCACCGGTTTCGACCTGCTGGGGTGGCAGATATCAATTACCAACGAACCCCTCATGGCAGGAGACTGGACGAAAGGACCGGCAGGGACATATGAAACCGACTGGCGGTTCGGTGCAGTCGGGTATGCCGACATGTGCACCGGCCAACTGGCGGATAGCTATGAAATCCCTGATAACGAGACTCTCATATTCCATATACGCGATGGAATCCACTACGCCTATCCTGATACCGAAGCCGGGCGCATGGTTGGCGGCAGAGAATTTACCGCTGAGGATGCAGCCTGGAACATTCAGACCCAGTGGGACCTTCCCATCGGTAACTTCCAGGCGTTCTTCCCCCCGGAGGAGCGGTTGATATCGGTTGAAGCGACGGATGATAATACCGTCGTCCTCAAGGTTCCCCCTAATACGCAGGGAATTCACTTCTGGGAGGATGGTCAGCGCTGCTACATGATGTGCCCGGAACTGTATCCCACTCAGGCAGAATGGGAGAATGCTCTCGGCACCGGCGCCTTCATGATCAAAGACTATATTCCCGGCAGCATAATATCTATGGAGAAGAACCCCAACTACTGGCAGACCGACCCGTGCGGTCCCGGCGAAGGCAACCAGTTACCCTATCTGGACGGGCTGAAGTTCATCATTATATCAGACTCGTCAGCCCAGCAGGCGGCTTTCCGGACAGGTCAAGTTGATGTCTATAATGCTTCATGGGAAGTATACGAAGAATTCAAGAAGACGATGAAACACGATTTTGAATATGTGTACACCTATGGTTGGCACTCTCTGCCGACAGGCAGGCAGGACAAAGACCTGCCTTTTAACGATATTCTGGTGCGGCAGGCAATGAACCTGGCGGTCGACAAGGTTGAAATTCTCGAAGACTATTATGAGGGACACGGTTCTCTGATGGGCTGGCCTTACTATGATACCCCGGCGTTCTCTGACCTGTACATTCCGCTGGAGGAGTTGCCGACAGAACCGACGATAGCAGGGTCAGGCGCTGGTGTTCAGGAGCTAATTACAGGCGGAAACCCCACAAAGGCGAAACAGCTTCTTACTGATGCAGGTTACCCCGATGGCTTCAAGACAACCATCTACTCAGCTGCACCTAGTACGACGGACATACTCTCGATAGTCAAGGAATACCTGACGGTGGTCGGCATTGACATGGAGATAATTCAGGTTGAAGGCAGCATATATAATGGAATGGACCGCGGTCGTACCTGGGAGGAGATGTGGTACAAAGGCACCAAGCAGCATTTCCTGCCCCATTACCTGTTCGAAGTCCGTCCCGAATCCAATGACTGCGCTTCGTTCTTCGAAAGCGAGAGAGTCAGAGACGTATTGGCAACTATCAATGAAAATCTGGCTATAGACGACACTGCCTGGAGAAGCGCCCTCAAAGACCTGTCGCCGTACCTGCTCGAAGAATCTATTGCCATATGGATGCCTATACCCTACAACTACAACTGCTGGCAGCCGTGGGTAAAGAATTACTATGGCGCTACCACGCTGGGCGCAATGCTGCCATTCCACCATTGTTACTATAACTGGATTGACACTGATCTAAAGGTGGAAATGGGTTACTAAACCCGGAATCATCGAATCTCAAGAGGAGGTGAACCTGAATGACAAAAAAGATACTTTGGTTGGTGATAAGCTGTTTGATGGTGCTGTCACTGGTGATGGCATCATGTGGCGGGGCTGAGACCGGGGGAACGGTAAAGGAAGTAGGAACGGGTCAGACGGTATCAGTGGGAGCAGAAGAAGAAGTAACGGAAAAAGCAGAACAAGAAGCGGCTGCACCTTCTGACAAACCGCAATATGGAGGCTCGATAACATTAGCCATGGCATTGGACGTGAACGACTTCCTTTCGTGGTCACTTGCGGCGTCAGCTCCTATCCAAATGTGTAATGATTGGCTCTGGAACGGCGACTGGGCAAAGGGACCCGCCGGTGGATACGGGACCGGAGAGGTCGGCTGGGAAACCAGCACTAACCTGCGCGGTATGAAAGCATACTATCTCGCCGAGGACATACGCTGGGAAGCCGACACCGGAGGAGAAACAGGCTCCTTATATATCAAGGTAAGAGAAGGGATACACTACAGTTATGACCCGAACAGCGAAGCCAGCGTACTGGTCGGTGGTCGGGAATTAACCGCTGACGATGTGCTCTGGAACCTCGATATGCGCATGAACGACGAGAGAGCACACCCCGGAGCCTTTATCCACCTGTTTTTCCCCTGGATGTGGGGCATTTATGGAGAAAAAATAAGTGAGAACGAGATTAAGTATACTTTCCCCATATCTCAGCTCTTGAATGGAGTTATGTTCCTTTGTGATGGAAGCCAGATATTCCCGCCGGAGGTGGACGAAGTATACCAGGCTGAATCGACGAGTGATTGGACATGCTGCGTCGGTGCCGGGCCATTCATAATTGAGGACTACGTTCCCAGTAACATGACAACAGTAAAAAGGAACTCCAATTACTGGATGAAGAACCCGGTTGGTCCGGGAATGGGTGACCAGTTACCCTACCTGGATAAAATCAAGTATCTCGTTATAGAAGACACATCTACCCAGCAAGCCGCCTTCCGCACAGGGAGACTTGACCAGATGACCAACTTTTCCATAGAAGACAAAAATCTAATGGTCAAGCAAATTCCAGATGTACAGGTAGAAGTGGGCGGCCTGGGTTCTCAAGCCTTGCTGGGCATGAGGACAGACCTGGAAGGACCATGGACCGATGTCAATGTCCGTCGGGCAATGATGATGGCTACCGACTTTAACACGATAAACGAAGGCCTGTACGAAGGTCTCGGGCAAATCCTGACCTGGCCTTACTGGTATCAAAAAGGATACGAGAAACTCTACCTCGGTCTTGATGACCCGGATATGCCCGAAACAATCAAGGAGCTTTACGTTTATAACCCTGAAAAAGCCCAGCAACTCCTGGCTGATGCCGGCTATCCCAATGGCTTTTCGGCTGAAGTGATGATGACGGAAATAGACGTCGATTACTACTCCATAATCAAGGACCAGTGGGACAAAGTGGGTATTACCCTTGATTTTAGCGTCCAGGAGAGTGGCGCCTTCTGGGGCCTGCTGAACAGTTATGCCTATGAAGAAATGGTAGTATACTACATACCACCTCCTTCTTCATGGCCCGAGGTAGCAGGTTACACCGGTATAACCTCGAGCAACTTCAGCAGGATAAACGACCCCTTTGTTAACGAGGCGACAGACCATATGCTTAAGACCGCCATCACGGACCTCGATGCGGCTATGACGGAAACCAGAGAACTGATGAAATACCTGCTTGAAGGGGCATGGGTAATCCCGACTCCCAGGTATCCTACCTACACCCTCTGGTGGCCCTGGCTGAAGAACTACTCCGGGGAGAACTCTGTAGGCTGGTTAGCGTTTATCTGGCCGTGGTTTACCTGGGTTGACCAGGACGTGAAAGCGGAGATGGGCTACTAAACCCGGGACCATAAAATCAGTTAAACTGAAAAAGTACCCAAAGAGAAAGGGGGCACTTTCCCGGAGTGCTCCCTTTCGCTATCTTTCAGGACAGAGCTGAAAAGAGACTGGTAGCGCATACGGGATTCGAACCCGTGATCTCTGCCTTGAGAGGGCAGTGTCCTAACCGCTAGACGAATGCGCCACCTGAAACCGACATTTAAGTGTAGTATATCGGTGTGTGTTCGTCAAACGTACTGACTGACAGGAGATTACATTCTAGAGCGGTCTCAGGATAGCACGGGCGGGGGCGGCATCGCCTTTCTCAAGCCTGAGAGGCAGACAGATAAGCTCGTATTCGCCGGCTGCCACGCCGCCCAGATTTATACCTTCCAGCACATATACCCCGTTTCCCAGCAGTATCTCGTGTACATCCTTGATGTTTTCCGGGTCTTTATAATTACCTATGGTGAGATAGTCCAGACCGACAAGGCGTATCCGCCTGTCAGCCAGCAACCGGGCTGCCTCCGTGGAGATGTAGACATAGTCGCCAGCCAGTTCTTTAGACTCGTAGATTTTCGGCGAGTTCCGCGTCTTGAAGAGGATACGTTCGCCCGGCTGGATACCGTAAGATTCCAGCTCCGCTGGTTTTATCGATTCAGCATCTTTTATTTCAATAACACGTGCCGGTCCTACAGTTACATCCAGAGGCATTTCATCGATTGTCACTCCCCCGTAGAAAAAGTGGAGGGGTGCATCGATATGAGTACCGTCGTGAGAGTTCATTTCAATACGGGACATGGTAACTCTATCTCCTTTATCAACATCAAAGAAACGCTCGAAGCTGGGAGGCTGAACGGGGCGCTCTGAAATGCCGCCCGGCATGACAGGCAAGTCCTTTCCCATCGGCAGCGTGATGTCTCTCCATTCCGAAATGTCCATGCGTGTTCTTCCCCCTTTATCCTCAACCATTACTGGAACCTCCTTGAGTAAGCTTGTGATATGATATTAAGGCAATCATATCCGGTAAGTAAAGAGAATACTATTTATGAAATTATCCGAATTACTGTCACAGCAGCCTCCGGTCAGGCGTATTCCCGGAGCCCGTGAGCAGATAAGAAACAGCCTGATTGCTTCAGGAAAACGGCTTGTGGTAATTGATGACGACCCTACCGGCGCACAGGCTATACACGGTGTCAGGATATTCCTGGACTGGGCGGTTGAAACCCTGCGTAAAGCCATCGCTACCAGGGAACCGGTGTTTTTCATCTCCACCAACTCGCGGAGTCTCAGCCCGGAAGTAGCACGGGATACCAGCTTTGAGGTCGGATGCAACCTGAGAGAGGCAGCCAGACTAGAGAAAGCTGAGATTCTGCTTACCTCCCGCGGTGACAGCACGCTGCGAGGACACTATCCTTACGAAGTGGACGCTTTAGCATCAGGGCTCGGTCTGGAACCCGATGGTATTATCATTATCCCCGCTTTCTTCGAAGGCGGAAGGTATACCATCGACGACATCCACCGGGCTCAACATGACGGAGAGCTTACCCCGATACACCGGACCGAGTTTGCCCGCGACCCGGTCTTCGGCTTTAGAAACAGCGACCTTAAAGCGTGGGTGGAGGAAAAAACAAACGGCGCCGTGAAAGCCGGTGATGTGGGGTCCATATCCCTGAAACTGCTGCGGGAAGGCGGTCCGGAAGCCGTTGCCGGAGAATTACTCAGGGTATCCGGTAATAAGCACGTTATTGTTAACGCCGCCTGCTACGAAGACCTTGAAGTCCTGGTCCTTGGTATTATATCAG
>CAZBAN010000038.1:0-18319 GCA_964489895.1 uncultured Dehalococcoidales bacterium | reverse complement strand
TTTTTAGCCGTAAATATAATAGGAAAACGGTTACCGTTTGTACTTTATTTTATCCTCTGATTATGGCTCTGGAGTTACCATGCTTGGTTCTGATAGCAAAGTAGTCGAAAGAAAAGTAATATCCATTTTAAGGGTACTCAAGGAGTCTCCTCAGCCATTAGGCGCCCGTCTTATCGCCAATAAACTGAAGGACTACGGCGTGGAACTGGGGGAACGGGCGGTAAGATACCATCTTAAGCTGATGGATGAACGAGGTCTTACTTATCCCCTGCAGAGGAGGGATGGCAGGGTAATTACTCCCCTCGGTGTCGAAGAACTCAATAACGCCCTTGTATCCGATAAAGTTGGCTTCGTGCTTGATAAAATCGAGCTTCTGGCTTTCCGTACTTCATTCGATTTTCGAACCGGAACCGGCATGGTCCCGGTGAATGTTTCTTTTTTCCCGAAGGATAAATTCCATTCTGCGCTGGGAAAAATGAAAAAGGCTTACATCGAAGGTCTCTGTGTCAGTGACCGGGTGCTGATAGCGGATGAGGGAGAAAAAATAGGTGAAGTTCTTGTTCCCGAAGGGAGAACAGGCATGGCAACCGTCTGTAGCCTTGTAATCAACGGTTGCCTGCTGAAAGCGGGAATACCGATAGACTCGAAGTTCGGAGGCGTTCTCCAGATGCGGAATAACCAGCCTCTGAGGTTTGTCGACCTGATATATTACTCCGGCTCGACTGTAGACCCTTCGGAGGTTTTTATCCGTGCCGGGATGACGGACGTCCGCAACCTGATTGTTGGTGGAGAGGGGAAGGTACTGGCGAACTTCCGTGAGCTTCCGGCGCACTGCCTGACCCTGACTGAAGAGATAATCGAGCAGCTCCATGAAGCTGGTATTAGTGGACTGATTATGATGGGTAATCCCAGCGAGGAAATCTGCGGTATCTCTGTAAGTCTGAACAGAGTGGGAATGATACTCCTTGGTGGACTTACCCCGGTGGCTGCCGCCCAGGAGGCGGGCATAGAAGTTGAAAGCCGGGCGATGAGCACCTTGCTTGATTACCGCGAAATGGTTAAGTTCGAGAGTCTTATATAAGGGGAGGAAAATGAATCCGGTAAGAGTTATACCCTGCCTTGATATCAGAGAGGGGAGGGTGGTCAAGGGTGTTAAGTTCGTCGACCTCAGAGATGCCCGCGACCCGGTAGAAGCGGCTACAGCTTACTGTCGCGAGGGGGCTGATGAACTTGTGTTTCTGGACATCTTCGCTACTGTCGAAAACAGAAAGACGCGTTTTGACTGGGTGAAGAAAGTTTGTGATGTGGTTACTGTACCTTTCGCCGTGGGTGGTGGTATCGGCAGTATTGATGATATGAAGGAGCTGTTCGAACTCGGTGTGGATAAGGTCTCGATAAACACGGCTGCGGTTCGAAAGCCAGAGCTTATCGGAGAAGCATCCAGGGAGTTCGGTAGTGAGAAGCTGGTGGTGGCTATCGATGGCAGGAAGAATCCGTCCGGTGGTGACCTGCCCCGTCTGGAAGTGGTGGTAAAAAGCGGCAATGAAGGCACCGGTCTGGATATTGTGGAATGGGCGAAACGGGTAGAGCAGCTGGGCGCCGGTGAAATTCTACTTACCAGTAAGGATGCCGATGGCACCAAGGACGGTTATGACCTGGAGATGACCAGAGCGGTAGCTGAAGCGGTTTCCATTCCCGTTACTGCTTCGGGCGGTGCCGGTACCCTTGAGCATCTTTACGAAGCGGTCGTGACCGGTAAAGCTTCAGCCGTATTAGCAGCGTCGATATTTCACTTCGGAGAAATATCTATCCCTGAGGCTAAAAACTACCTTAAAGAAAGAGGTATCGAAGTAAAATTATAAGAGGAGGGATTTAGTTAATGAATCTGCAAAGACCGAATGCCAATGAGGCTACCAGATCAGCTAACCGGTCCAGAAGTGTCGTTCCTTCAAGCGGGTTATGTTCACGCTGTATTGACGGCTGCACCGGAAACTGCGAGGTTTTCAGGGCGACATTCCGCGGAAGGGAGTTAATCTACCCCGGTCCTTTCGGGGAAATCACTGCCGGAGGAGATAAAGAGTACCCTGTCGATTACTCTCATCTTAATATCCAGGGTTACGCTCTGGGGGCTGATGGACTTCCGGACGGCGTTGTCGCCGACCCGGATACGGCTACGTTCCCGTCGGTAAACACTGAAACTGAATACGGCTGGGACAAGAAGGTAAGGATGAAGGTTCCAATCTTTACCGGCGCTCTCGGTTCCACGGAAATAGCCCGTAGGAACTGGGACCATTTCGCCGTCGGTGCTGCCATCAGCGGCGTTACTCTGGTCTGCGGCGAGAATGTCTGCGGTATCGACCCCATGCTCGAGCTTGATTCGAATGGTAAGGTTGCATCGGCGCCTGATATGGACCGCAGGATTGAGATATACCGGCGTTATCATCAGGGGTACGGCGAAATCCTGGTCCAGATGAATGTGGAGGATACCAGGCTCGGTGTTGCCGAGTACGTCAACAAGAAACACGGCCTGGAGACCATTGAACTGAAGTGGGGACAGGGCGCCAAGTGTATCGGCGGGGAAATCAAAGTCGGCAGCCTGGAACGGGCGCTGGAGCTTCAGAGACGCGGCTATATCGTTACCCCGGACCCGTCCGACCCTCTGGCTCAGGCAGCCTTTAAAGAAGGCTCACTTAAAGAGTTCGAGCGCCATAGCCGTCTTGGCTTTATCGGTGAAGAAGCCTTCTACAATGAGATTCAGCGGCTCAGAGATATCGGATTCAAACGCATTACTTTAAAGACGGGTGCTTACGGGCTCAGGGAACTGGCGATGGCTATCAAATGGGGCTCAAATGCTCATATAGACCTGCTTACCATCGACGGTGCCGGCGGTGGTACCGGGATGAGTCCGTGGCGAATGATGGAAGAGTGGGGTATGCCAAGTATATACCTGCACTCCGCCGCTTATGAGTTCTGCAAGAAGCTCGCCGATAAAGGTGAAAGGGTACCGGACATCGCTTTTGCCGGCGGTTTCAGCAGTGAAGACGGCGTATTCAAGGCTCTTTCCCTCGGCGCTCCTTTCACCAAAGCCGTGTGTATGGGACGGGCTCTGATGATTCCGGGTATGGTAGGAAAAAACATTGCTCAGTGGATTCAGGATGGCAAGCTGCCCAATACGGTCAGTCAGTACGGGTCCACTCCCGAAGAAATTTTTATCTCCTACGAGGACGTGAAGAGCATTGTCGGCGCGGATGAGATGAAGAATATCCCCCTCGGTGCCGTAGGTATTTACAGCTACTCGGAAAAGATAAAGGTGGGACTGCAGCAGTTGATGGCAGGTGCCAGGTGCTTCAGTATACCGGCGATTACGCGCAAACACATCATGTCACTGACCGAGGATTGCGCCAAGGTCACCGGGATACCTTATCTCATGGATGCTTACAGAGAGGAAGCAATGGCTATTCTCGGATAAGCTTCTTGAAATATCGTGTGAATATGGGCTCCGACTCTTATGAGTAGGAGCCCTTTTTTATATCAAACCCCGGGTAATAAGATAGGCGGGAGAGTTTAAATTGACTTTTTAATTATATCGGTGGAATATCCCAAAAATGATATCGTCCAGTGAGTGACCCAGGATTGTTTCCAGTTCCTTTTTCACTTTGATAGTGCGGCCTTTTCCTCTCCGGATATTTCTTACGGCGTCGGGTGTGCTTCCGTATTTTTCTTCCGCTATCCGGTAACGTTCCGCGATGGTAACCAGCTTATCTCCCTGGACATACTTATCTGCCAGGAAAACTATTTTGGATTCCATTGTAATTGCGGCGGTGTTTTTAGTCAGGTCATGATGGACCGATATGATGTCTCCTATCTTCTCGAAGCCGCTGTCGTATAGTATTTGTGCGCCGACCGCGTCGTGGTTGGCATGGACCCTGGCGACGTCATGTAAAATCGCCGCTGCGCGTGTAACTTCTTTATCCACTTTGAGCCCGGCTGCGGAAAGCGCCCCGGAAATGGTATCAGCCACTTCAGCTACCTTATTGCAGTGTCTCCGCACATTGTCCGGGGTACCTGCTAAATTCAGGATAGCCTGGCATTCTCTTTCACCGGGGATATCATAGTGCCTGAAACGCTCCTCCAGCTTTGAAAAATCATCTTTGCTATCAATATCCAGCAGGATATTTTCATCGGCAACGCTTACCTCAAGTTCCAGAGCTTGGTGCTGACCTAGAATCGTATCCAGTCCGCCTTCTTCTGTCCAGCCTGTAATAGCCGGTATCAGAGATGCAGGTATAAGCGGGGGATGTCCCCGCACGGAATCAAAAACCGGATATATTATTCGTTCCGGATTTTCATCCGCACAGTCGATAAGGCGTTTAACGGTGGCTTGCCTGACCAGGGGAATATCCACCGGCATGATAAAAAAAGACCTGTGGCGGGAGTCCAAACGCTTCACACCTGCCTGGACAGAACTCAGCATGCCACTCTCATAATCCGGGTTTTCTGCTATTATGATATCGCGGCGCTGGATTCCGGCTGCGAGCTCATCACCCCGCCAGCCGGTTACCAGCAGAACATCAACGTCGTTATTTGAGAAAGTAGAAATAAGCCTGTCGGTAATCGTCTGGCTTCCCAATGACAGGAGAGGTTTAAAACCCTTCATCCTGGTGGAAAAACCGGCAGCCAGAATTACAGCGGCGTATTTACCGGGGCTCATCCGGGTTCCTTTTCCCGCTCGTAGATCAACTCAGCGACGATGCTGACGGCAATTTCTTCCGGCGTTTCTCCCCCGATAGCCAGACCGATAGGCGAGTGTACCCGCTCCAGTTCTTCTGCTGTAGCCACTCCCGCTGATATAAGCGCTTTATAAACGGAATCACGTTTATTTCTGCTGCTTATCATCCCTATATATCCGGCGCTGGTCTGTATAGCCTGTTCAAGTACCTCGCGGTCGTAGCTATGTCCCCGGGTCAGGATAATAATGAAAGAATCTTTATCTATTTTCATACCTTCCAGGGCATTGTTATAATCGTTGATAACACACACTTCGTCGGCATCGGGGAAGCGCTCAGCGTTGGCGAACTCTTCGCGGTCATCCACAACTACCACCTTGAACCCGACCATGGAGGCGATATGTGCCGTCGGCACAGCAACATGCCCCGCGCCGAAGCAGTAAAGTGTTTTTATTTTCCGTATCGGGTCGATTATAAATCGCCGGTTACTTACGGTAAGAATCGTTGTTGATGAGATGTTGTGTAATTCCTGCCTGATATCGGCAATGTCCGCTTCCTCAAGCAACCTGTCTCCGCTGGTCCTGCCGTCTGAGAAAAGAAGGGTATGTCCGGTAATCTCAACTTTTTCTCCGGATTCCGTAAAGCCGGTGATAAAGTAGAAATTTTCGCCCTTCGATATGAAGTCATTCATTTGTCTGAACAGCTCCCGGTTTCCCTCGTCAGGCGGTATATAGTCGAGGAGAAAAATCATTTTACCGCCGCATATCATATCCTCGGAAGATACATCGCTGCCGGTGAGGTCAAAATCAATGAACTTCGGACGTTTCTCGTTATAAACACTCGCTGACTCTGAGATAACGGAGGCTTCAAGCAAACCGCCACCGACCGTCCCATAGCATGTACCGTCGGCACCGATTACCATTTTTGTACCGCTTTCCCTGGGTGTCGAGCCTTCCATGCTGACTATAGATGCCAGCACTACCGGATAGTTCGTATCGAGTTGTTCGGTAACTACTCCGGCCAGATACTTGTTATCGTCCATCGGTATTACCCCTTGTATATATCTACCAGATTACCACGTTATTATACTATGCGAATGAAGCTATAGGAAGTCAGGGTGAGGTAAACAATTAACAACCAAACGCAAACAGAACCCCGGGAAATTCTTATTGACATCGTTCAGCAATCTATTGTATATTGACGAAAATTCCGCTTACTATTGAAAGTTAATAACTGAATATTCTCCGAGCTTTTTGACCTAAATCCCGACAAAGTCGGGATATGGTTAAGAGACGGTGTCCCGATTTCATCGGGACTGAAGGTATTGCGGGAAACGGTAATGCCTCCCGTGTTTGGAAAGGAGATACCATTCAAGTTAGCGTTATTGTTGGGGCGTCTCCTGAGAGATGCCCTTTTTAGTGACTCAATTCATACGTTCAAATTAATGATATGGAGAGGTAAATATGAGTGAAAACAAAAAGGTGACCCTGACAATCAATGGTGTAAAGCGGGAAGTCCCGGCAAGTCCTGATATGGTGCTGCTTGACTTGCTTCGGAATGACCTGCACCTCACCGGAACGAAACAGTCCTGTGACCGGAAGGGACAATGCGGTGCCTGTACCGTAATCGTAGACAACAAGGCGGTACGGTCCTGTATTACCAAGGTCGCCAGTCTGGACGGCTCAGAGGTTATTACGGTGGAAGGACTCGGAACGCCTGATAATCCGCACCTCATCCAGGAGGCTTACGTGCTTTCAGGGGCAATACAGTGCGGTTACTGCACGCCCGGAATGATAATGGCAACCAAGGCACTGCTTGACAAGAATGAAAATCCATCCGATGCCGATATCAAGAAAGCACTATCACGGAACCTGTGCCGTTGTACCGGATATACAAAAATCTTCGACGCTGTTAGGCTGGCAGCCAGCTTCATCCGCGGCGAGACAACCCCGGAGAAAGTCCGCGCCAGCCTGAAAACTGAAGCCATGGGAGAATCTCATCCGAGGCCATCTTCTATGCTTAAAGCCTGCGGGCTGGCAAAATTCGCCGCCGATTATTACATCGACGGCGCAGTTGAGATAGCCGGTGTACACAGCACCGAACACCATGCCCGTATCAAGTCCATCGATACCTCTGAAGCGGAGAAAATGCCCGGTGTAATCGGCGTTATGACCGGTAAAGACGTGCCCGGGACCAATCGTATAAGGGTTATGGCTCCGGACCAGCCGATACTCTGCGAAGATATTGTGAGGATGTACGGTGACCCGATTGCTGTGGTAGCCGCTGAGACCAGGCAACAGGCGCGAGCGGCGGCAGCAAAAGTGAAAGTTACCTATGAACCACTGCCGGTGATGAGGACTGCCCGGGAAGCTATTGCCGAAGGCGCTTACCAGATTCACTCGCATTCACCGAACCTTTGTTTCGCGATGCCGCTGAAGAAAGGCGACGCTGAGAAAGCGCTGAAGGAAGCGGCAGCGATAGTCGAAGGTAATTTCACGACTCAAATGAACCATCAGGCACCACTTGAACCGGAAGTCTGTATTGCTTATCTCGACGGAGAGGGAGACAAACCTGAACTGGTTATCGTCGGTCGGAGTATTAATATCCATGGAGCCAGGGCGCAACTGCAGGATGCCCTTGGCTATGATAATATCCGCTACCAGGAGCCTTTCGTCGGCGGCCAGTTTGGCATCAAGGCTACTATCAGTTCGGAAGGAATCGCCGGAGCTGCCGCTCTCTATTTCAAACGGCCCGTTCGCTATGTCCCGAGTATCGAAGAGTCCATGTGGATTAGTTCAAAACGCCATCCGTTCGATATGACGGTAAAGCTCGGGGCGGACGCTGATGGGCATATCACCGCCTATGATATTGACATACTTGAAAATACAGGAGCGTATATGACGCTGGCATTCGTCCCGATTTCCCGCGCCCTGCATATGCTTTCCAGCTCATATAATATTCCCAATATCAACGCTGTTGGTAGGGCAGTGTATACAAATGACGCTCCGGGCGGAGCGGCGCGCGGCGCCGGACCTCCACAGGCTTGTTTCGCTCTTGAATCAGCCATGGACATGCTGGCGGAGAAACTGGGGATAGACGCTCTTGAGTTCCGCCGGATGAATTCACTGAAACCCGGACAGTCCAAGGCTACCGGAATGGTGGTCAGCCAGTGGCCGTTCCCTGAAATATGCGATCTAATACAACCCTGCTATGAAAAAGCTAAAAAAGAAGCCGAAGAATTTAACAGCAGTCAGAGCGGACCAATCAGACGCGGCGTTGGTATAGCCGCTGATGCCTTCGGTATCGCCGAAGCGGGTGACAAGTCTGATTTATCGGTGGAAGTTGACCCTGATGACGGTATCACTATCTATGCCGCTATCGCCGACCCCGGCGAAGGTAATGATTCGATGCTGACCCAGATAGCTGCCCACCTGCTGGATATACCCATGGAGAAGGTCCGCCTTTACACCCGCGATACTGATAAAACCGTAGGCATGGGTCCGGCTGCCGGAAGCCGCATGACCTTTATGGGCGGTGGAGCTCTGGTTAATGCTCTGGAGCAGATGAAGCAGGCGATGAAAGAAGCCGGTACCAGGACCTATGAAGGGCTGAAGAAAGCCGGTAAACCGACCCGGTATCAGGGAGTCAGGAATGCCCCCGGTGAAGGAAGACCTGACCGGGATACAGGTCAGGGTCCGTCTTTTGTCACGGATGTCCAGAATATCCAGATGGCTGAGGTCGAGGTTAATATCAAGACCGGTGAAACCAGAGTGATAAAGATGACGACCGCGGTCGATGCGGGTCCGATAATTAATCCACAGAACTTCACCGGACAGCTTGAAGGTGGAATGGACCAGGGTGTTGGATATGCCCTGAGGGAAGAATACATTAATGGAAAGACGAAAGACTGGGTTACTTTCAAGTTCCCTACCATAAACGACAGTTTTGATACTGAAATATACACCAGTGAGACTCCGCGTGAACCCGGTACGCTGGGCTCTACCGGCATCGGGGAGATGACGATGGTCTCCACGGCACCGGCGGTAACCAACGCTATAAAGAATGCCTGCGGAGCCAGAGTATATAACCTGCCGGCGACTCCTGAGAAAGTGAAGGCAGCACTGGCAGCGGAAAAATAAACGTGATATAGATAGGGAAGTAAAAAAGAGAGTCCCGATATATCGGGACTCTCTTAAATATTTCCCCCCCATCTCACGCATTTGAATTTAAGTATATTCTGAAGCCCTCGATTCATACGGACAAGATTATCAACCGGGCGGCGGAACTTGCTAACGAATAAGGTGTTCACTCTGTCCTGTTTTTGGTATAAATATACCTACAGTGGTGACGACACCCTGGGATTTGTTGTCTGATGAGCGTTTAGGTAAGGTTTTTACCATGAGAAAGCTACTGTTGACCTGTATCGTCCTTGTAACCATAATCTTTGCGGGTATTACCGGATGTTCCCCGCAGGATGAGGAAACCGGAAAAGCGGAATATCAATTCCTGCTGGTATACAGCGGCGCCGGTATGAAAAAACCGATGGATGAGATAGGGGTTGTTTTCCAGGAGGAATACGGTATAGAAGTCCGGTTCAACTACGCCGGTGCCAACACCCTCCTGAGCCAGATGGAGCTTACCAGGGAGGGAGACGCCTACATGCCCGGTGATACAATGTATATAGATATTGCCGTGGAAAAAGGACTGGTAGATTACCGGCAGCTTGTCTCCTACCATATACCGATAATCACCGTCCCGAGAGGTAATCCGGCAGGTATCACCTGCCTGGAAGACCTGGCGAAGCCCGGCATAAAACTGGTCTGGGGAGACCCGGAGGTTGCGGCAATCGGCAAGACGGGCAATAAGATACTGGAAAAGAACGGGATATATGACGAAGTCTGGGCAAATGTTATTGCCACGATGCCGACAATGAACGAGATTATGCTGCAAATAGCTCTGGGACAGGCTGATGCTTCGATAAACTGGTGGGATACGGTTAAAACGGTTGAAGACATAGAGGTTATCGAGATACCACAAGAGCAGAATATAATCAACATAATTCCGATAGGCGTTACCACTTTTTCTGAAAACGAGGAGGCTGCCAGAAAATTTGTCGATTTCTGTGCTTCCGACGAGGGTAAGGCTATATTCAAGAAACATGGGTTCACAACTTACCCCGACACTCAGTACCAGGACTTGATTAAATAATCTCCTGAATGTAGGATAGTCAGCGGGGAAACAAATGTCCGCGATTAGTTATGAACCCATAGGAATAATTCATACTCCATATAAAGAACAATCGGAAACACCCATACAGGGCGTTTTCTCACCCGATAGTACCGGGGATATTGAACTTTATCCTCAATATACTGAGGGGCTGAAGGAACTCTCCGGTTTTTCTTATATCATATTGATTTACCACTTTCATCTGTCCAGAGGTTATTCGCTGCTGAAGCGACCTTTCCTGGATAATGATGAAAAGGGTATTTTTTCCATAAAGCATTACGAGCGTCCCAACCCGATAGGTATCTCCGTCGTACGGCTGGATGAAATAAAGGGAAACAGGCTTTATATCAGCGAGGTTGATATCGTCGATGGGACGCCTCTGCTTGACATCAAGCCTTATATACCGGACTTCGATGTCAGGAAGCCGGAGAAAACCGGGTGGCATAAAAATGCGCCTAATCTGCCGGAGTACCGGCAAAGGAAAGGAATCCAGCCACCGCAATAAATGTTTACCAGACTTAGAGAAATCAGTTTCAAGACAGGGGCTCTGATATTAATCCTTTTACTGGCCGCCCTTATCGTGGCGGTACTTATCAGCATAGTAACTCACACCTCGGCTCAGGCACTAATCACCAGTCTAACCTCGGGAGAGATATGGTTCGCCATCCGGCTGAGCCTGGCAACCTCGATTATTTCAACCCTGATATGTCTCTTCGTTTCACTGCCGGCAGCCTATGCCCTGACCAGGTATAATTTCTGGGGTAAAAGTATCCTGAACACAATACTGGACGTCCCGCTGGCGCTTCCGCCGCTGGTGGCCGGACTGGGACTGCTCATACTGTTCGGCACCACCTCTTTCGGCAAAGGGCTCAGTGAAATAGGGATTAAGTTTGTCTTTACCCCGATGGGTATCGTCCTCGCCCAGTTTTTTGTTAACGTGCCTTTCACCCTGCGGGTTCTCAGGTCGACCTTCCAGAATATCAATCCCAGGTACGAATATGTTGCCCAGACTCTCGGCTATACGGAGGCACAGTCTTTCTACAAGGTAACCCTGCCGATGGCTAAAAGCGGTCTGATGGCGGCGCTGGTGCTAACCTGGTGCCGTGGCATCGGAGAATTCGGTGCGGTGCTGATGATTGCCGGGGCTACGAGGTTCCAGACGGAAACCCTGCCCATCTCGCTTTATTTGAATATGCTGTGCGGGGAGTTGCCGATGGCTATCGCCGCAGCCACCATATTGATAGTTACTTCACTGGTAATGCTATTTTTCTTTGAAAGGTTCAGCAGCTCCGCCGGGGTATTTTAGTTATATATGATAAGTATCAGGAACATATCTAAAGATTTCGGTGATTTCGTACTGAATGACGTTTCGCTCGATATCAGGGACGGTGAGTACATGGTCATCCTCGGCCCCACCGGCGCCGGTAAGACGATACTCATTGAGACAATCGCCGGTATATACAGACCCGATTCAGGCCGGATTTTCCTGAATGACCTGGATATCACCGGTCTGCCGCCGAGAATGAGAAACGTGGGAATAGTCTATCAGGACTATATGCTTTTCCCTCACCTGACAGTCAGGAAAAACATCAGTTTCGGGCTGAAAGCGAAGAAAATCAGAGGCGATGAAGGAACTGAAAGAGTGAAGGAACTGGCGGAGATGCTGGGTATATCCCAACTGCTGGACCGCTATCCACTTACCTTAAGCGGCGGTGAGAAGCAAAGAGCTGCCATAGCCCGCGCTCTGGTCCTGGAGCCGGAGGTGCTGCTGCTCGATGAACCATTGAGTGCCCTTGACGATGAGACCAGGGACAGACTGCAGGAAGAACTGCACCGAATACACTCGGTCACCGGCACCACAATGCTCCACGTCACCCATAGCTTTAATGAAGCGTTTCTACTGGGGAGCCGGATGGCGGTGATGGATAAGGGAGAAATTATACAGGTAGGCGAACCCGGTGAAGTTTTCAGAAAACCGAACTGCAAGTTTGTCGCTGAATTTCTCGGAGTGAGGAACGTTTTCCGGGGAACCGCTGTAATCGAAGGCGAAACCGCCTACGTAAACGTCAACGGGCTGAGGATGGCATCGGCGAATCTCAGGGAAGGGGAGGTATATATATCCATCCGACCTGAAGATATCCTGGTCTTCCCAGGTTATATCGAATCAAGTACCAAGAACTCCTTCCGCGGTAAAGTAGTAGACATCTCCGATACCGGGACGGTGGTCAGGATTAAGGTGGATGCCGGCGTGCCGTTCGTGGTCGCAGTAACCCGGCGCTCGTTAGTCGATATGAGGCTAAGAACGGGGATGGAAGTATTTCTGACCTTCAAGTCTGATGATGTGCATATGTTCTGATGACATCAACTTTTCGTTTTCATCCGCCGATAAGTGAAAGCCCGTTTCCGGCAAGCTGGTAATACGCCTGACCTGAGCAGGGCAGGCAAACGTACTGCCCGTCTTTTACCCTGGCACGCGGCTCCATAACGTTTTCACCGCATACCGAACACTTTACACTGCCAAAGATGCGGGCGTATTCCGGCACGTCTATCTTTACACGCTCGATACTGAAAAGCTCCTCGTCAGGTATATCCAGCATATTGAAAGATATCTCTATCCAGAGCTGTCTCAGCTTCCTGCTGTCTTCCTCCGTGCCCCGACGTTCATTGACCACCTTTTTGAAGAGTTCAGCCGCCTCCGGATACCTGTCAAGTGGATTTGTACCCGCTTTAGCAGCAACTCTCACACCCTCGCCCGTCCTCTGTGCCAGAGTGACAGCAGTTTTACCGTAATCGCGGTAAATAAGGGCGTTGTTCCCGAAGGAGCAGCCGGTAACCATCTGGACACCGTCGCTGAAACAGGCATTCGTCTCCACGATGGCGACTACCTCCTCCATGCCTGTCGAGGCTGTCCCCATTTCTCTCACCGCCCGGGCGGCTGCCTTCACTCCCATTGCCGACCCCGGGCAGAAATGACCGTGTAACATGCCGTTCAGCAGTAAAAGTTTATGAAGGTCTCCGGCGGCAATTGCTTCCTCAATCTCCTGTCTGGGTCTCTCTTTACTCATGGACAGTTACCCCCCTTTTTCCTCAGAAGTACCACGACCGTTATTTATTGCAACTGATTGCAATAAATAACTTAATAATATATATTCACTACATATATATACTCCTGATTATTGCAACCAATTGCAAATATAATCCGGTGGACCACGTTTTGTCAAGATTCGCCTTGTATTGTTTATGTTATCTATTGTGTGGTATAATTCAACGAAACTTATGGTAAGAGAGGGATGGTGTCTGACAGAGTATCAACTGAAGAAGAATCACAACTGCGAGACTATGAACTTATAGTAGTAATCAGTCCTGAGATTGCGGAAGAAAGGTTTGAGGCTGTACTGGATAATATAAAGCGTTTCATTACTGCCAGGGGTGGTGTTGTTTCCGACGTACAGCAGTGGGGCAAAAGAAAGCTCGCCTATCCCATCAAGCATCATATTGAAGGTAATTACGTATTAACCCAGTTCAAAATGAAGCCGGAATCAGGTAAAGAACTGGAAGCGAATCTGCGTATCTCCGAAGAAGTCCTTCGGCATCTGCTGGTAAAAACTGATTAGGTTATCGGGAGAAAGTCCGTTTCTCCCGTACGCTTGGGGAGAATAAAAGGAGCTTTGAGAGAATGGTAAGCGTAAATAGGATAATAATAATTGGTAATCTCGGCAGCGAACCTGAAATGCGTTTCACCCCGAACGGCAAGCCTGTGACCTCGTTCAGTGCGGCTACAAATCGGCGGTACACCACTTCCGACGGCGAACGTAGAGAAGAGACGGAGTGGTTTACCATAGTTACCTGGGGCAGGCTGGCTGAACAGTGTAACCAGTACCTGACCAAGGGGAGGCTTGTCTATGTCGAGGGAAGGTTGCGTTCCCATACCTGGGAGGGCCAGGATGGACAAAAACGCTACCGGAACGAGATAGTAGCTGATAGAGTAAGCTTTCTTGACAGACAGGCAACGACTTCCTTTCAGGAAGATAAACCTATTGAAGGTAGTACTGAAAGCGGAGATGACGATATAGATCCGGATGATATTCCCTTCTAAAGGGGATTAAATTAATAACCTCAGAATATGGAGAAATAACAAGTGCCCAGAAAAAGACCCACAGCCAATAGAAGCACAAGATGGAGCAGGCCTAGATACGTGCCCAAACGCAAGGTTTGCACGTTTTGCGCCGATAAATCCATCGTCATAGACTATAAGGACCCCGACCAGTTACGAAACTATATATCGGACAGGGCAAAGATAGTGCCGCGTCGCAGGACGGGCACCTGTTCCAGGCATCAGCGTGTTCTGGCTACAGCCATAAAGAGGGCTAGACACCTGGCTTTGTTACCGTATGTCCCGGCTCACATGCGTAAAGCGGGGAGTGTCAGCGCGGGAGAATAGTCACGTCAGCCAGGTGTTGTCTGTATACATCTTGATTATCAGCGGTCACGTCTATTAAGAGGATAGAATGCCAAAAAGGACTTATCAACCGAAGAAAATACCGCGTAAGCGTGAGCATGGCTTTCTTAAGAGAATGAGTAACAGAGCCGGGCGAGCTATTTTAAGCGCCAGGCGGCAGAAGGGGCGTAAGCGGTTAACCGTGGTTTAATGCTGTATAATGCTCTTGCATCTGAACCCGGGAGGGGTGAGATGAGGAGAGAAGAATACCTTACCAGGCCAAAGCAGTACGCGTTAGTTTACGGTAAAGGTGATTCGTGGGTATCTGACCTGATAGTAATGAGAGCCCTGCCAAATAACCTTTCCTTCTCGAGGTACGGCTTTTCGGTCAGTAAGCGGGTCGGTAAGGCTGTAATTAGGAACAGAATGAAGCGTTTGCTTCGTGAGATAGTCCGGGTGGTACCGGTGAAATCAGGATGGGATTTCGTATTTATCGTCCGTCCGGCAGCGGCTTCAGCCGATTATGCAGGACTGAAAAAAACGATAGAAGGCCTGTTATCCCGGGCTGACTTTCAGGAAACAGGAGAAGAGAACTTCCTGGCAGTGAGACAGGAAGGTTAATTGGATAAGGAGTGTTCAGAAGGATTACGGTAAGGTTGTGACCATCAAGGGAATATGAAACAGGTTGCTTTAGTACTGATTAGACTCTACCAGATGACCATATCTCGTATTTCACCACCATCCTGCCGGTTTATTCCGACCTGCTCTCAATATACTTATGAAGCAATTGAGAAGTACGGTTTTTTCAGAGGAGGGTGGCTGGGATTCAGGCGTATAACCCGATGTCATCCCTTTAATCCCGGTGGTTATGACCCTGTGCCGTAGTATCAGGGGCTGGTTTGTCCAGACAATGATAGGACTTGATGTAGCTTCAGCGTTTATCGCTAATAACGTCTCCCGGCACTTCCGGTACGGGTAATTTGAATATATGCTGAAAAAATTTATTTCTAATCCGGTTACTAAAATAGCGCTGCTGTTGCTCGTTATTTTGGTCGGCACGGCGGCACTTTCGGGCTGCGTTGCGACTCGCGGCGCCTTGGCGAGAGGCTGGGCTGGCGGGGTTATAGAGGGTGGCATCCTGTATACCGGCTCTATGGAAGGTAACCTCGTAGCCGTAAATATTACTGACGGTAGCGTTTTGATGTCAGTTCCCCTTGAAACCGAGGTAACGTCCGGTGGAGGACTGCTGGGTTGTGCGGGGGCATCATCATCGGCAGTCGTTATCTATAGTTCACCCGTTATTGCGGATGACCTCGTGTGCGTCGGCGGTTATAACGGTCAGGTTTACGCTTTCCCCCGTGAAGAAGCCAGAGAAGAACCGCGCTGGGTATATCCCCGCCAGGGTAACGTCGGTGGTGAAATTATTGGTGGTATTGTATATGGCGAGGGAAAACTCTATTTCGGTGCTGCAAATGGAAAGGTCTACGCACTCAATGCCGCTGACGGCTATACGGAGTGGGAGTATGATATCGGCGATAAGATATGGTCGACCCCCACTGTGGACGTAGATACTCTGTATATAGGCTCTTTTGATAAAAAGCTGTACGCGCTGGATACCACCGATGGTAGTAAGAAATGGGAATTTGTTACGGAAGGGACTATAGTAACTACCCCGGTAGTCTATAATAATACGGTCTATATCAGCTCTTTTGACAGGAATCTTTACGCGATTAATGCTTCCACCGGTAAACTTAAGTGGAAATATCTGGTCGATAACTGGTTCTGGGCTAAACCCCTGGTCTATAACAATACCGTTTACGCAGCCTGTCTTGACGGTACAGTCTATGCTTTCGATGCCGCCAGCGGCAGCAAAAAGGTCGAGTACGACCTGGGAAGTCCTGTTGCCTCTTCGCCAGTTATGGTTGACGGTACGCTGGTAGTCGTTACCCAGGACGGGGTGGTATACGCTATTGATGCCGGCAGTTTGCGCAAGAAAGAGCTGGCTGCACTCGAAGAAAGCGTGTTTGCCCCCCTCGTTGAGAGTGGCGGTAAAGTATATATTCATACAAATGCTGATGCGCTCCATGAAGTGGATGCACTGACGGGAGCGAAACGGCAAATCAATATAAAGGATTAAGAGAGGTATATTCAGTTGGAGTGGGTTGGATACGTCTGGGACCTGATTATACTGAACCCGCTGATAAATGTCCTCATCATGCTTTCCAGCTATCTGGGCGGCAGTTTCGGGCTGGCTATTATCATTCTGACTATCGTCGTGAACCTGCTGATGTACCCGCTTACTTTGAAACAGCTTAAAGCGAGTAAGGCAATGCAGACGATGCAGGCTGAGATTGCCGAGGTCCGTAAAAAGTACGCCAAGGACAAGCAGAAGGCAGCCCAGGAGCAGATGAGGCTGATGAAAGAGTCCGGCGTGAGTCCTGCCGGGTGTCTGCTGCCGATGCTTGTACAGATGCCTGTCTGGATAGCGCTCTATCAATCCGTTATCCGGCTCCTTGCCAGAGCGCCGGAGGCTTTTCTTGACTTATCCCAGCGTCTTTATACATCATGGTTATCCGTTTTTGCCCAGATACCCCTTGAGAGCAGCTTCCTCTGGCTGGACCTGGCAAATCCGGATTTCCTTCTGGCTATCCTCGTCGGAGTGTCGATGTGGGTACAGCAGAAGATGACCACTTCAACGAGCGCCGACCCTCAGCAGCAGGCGCAGAGTCAGATGATGCTATGGATGTTTCCGCTGATGTTCGCCTTCCTCTGTACGACCCTGCCCAGTGGTCTGGCTGTCTACTGGATTACCTCGACTGTTATCAGAATAGCCCTGCAGTATTACAGTACCGGATGGGGAGGTCTGTCTTTACCTTTCTTGGGAGGCGGAGGACAGGATACTAAAGTTAAAAAATCTGAAGAGCGTGTGCCCCGGCAGAAGAGAGTACTGACTGAAGACGATACCAGCGCCGATATCGTTATCGAGCCGGGCCCCGCCCAGGAAGAAGGAACAGAATATGGAGAGTCTGGAGATATCAGCCAGGACAGTGGAGGAAGCTATTCAAAAGGCTTTAGCTCAATTAGGCGTCAGTCGGGAGGAGGTAGAAGTAAGCGTCGTAAACGAAGGTAAGTCCGGTATAATGGGTTTTGGCTCCGATGAAGCCGTTGTAAGGGTGACACCGTTATCCGAAAAGACCGGTGAAGACTTAACCGCGGAAGCAACGGGCATAATAGAGAGACTGCTTGCTTTAATGGAAGTGGAAGGCTCTGCGGTGCTTAAACCGCCACCCGTTATCGAAGGCGAAGAAGTCACCGCGTCTATTTCCGTTGATATCGAGGGTGAAGACCTAGGTATATTAATCGGGAGAAGGGGGCAGACCCTTTCCTGCCTTCAATATATCGTCAGGCTGATTATAGGACATCAGTTTCATTCCTGGACACCCATAATCATTGATGTTGAGGGATACAAACAGCGTCGCTACCAGGCACTCCAGGCTTTCGCTCGGCAGATGGCGGAACAGGTCAAGGAAAAACAGATGTCCTTTACTCTCGAACCGATGTCTGCCTTCGAAAGGCGTATTATACATCTTACTCTGGCTGACCATCCCGATGTCATTACCGAAAGTATCGGTCAGGGTGAGTCCCGCCGGGTGGTTATCCTGCCCAAAGAAGAGTAAGTTAATTTATAAACCCCATCCCCCTGTATCCCCCTTCCCCTTAATTAAGGGGAAGGGGGAAGTAGTTTTTATAAAAGGGGCTCCGCCCCTTTAGATCTCCGTTTTGGATATTTTTTAACTTGCCCAAATACGTTATATAAATGTCACCCCTCAATATTATCGGAGTCGGGATGAAAGGTCTCATTTATTAGATTCTTCAATCATACACCTGAGGTGGACTCAGAATGACTTTTGGGCAAAGCACCCTGAAA
>CAZBAN010000037.1:1498-18606 GCA_964489895.1 uncultured Dehalococcoidales bacterium | reverse complement strand
CGCAACGTCCGCCTTTCACGTTAAATGAAAACCTGCCCGGGGAATAACCCCTTAACCGGGCTTCGGGGACGGTGGCGAAAAGCTCGCGGATAGGGGTGAAGGTGCCGGTATAGGTGGCCGGGTTGCTGCGGGGGGTGCGCCCGATGGGCGACTGGTCGATATTCACCACCTTATCTATATTCTCGGTGCCGACAATGCCGTCGCAGTCACCCGGTATTTCGCGCGACCGGTATAGTATCTGCGCCAGCTTTTTATGTAAAATTTCATCGATAAGGCTGCTTTTCCCGCTTCCCGATACCCCGGTTACGCATACAAATTTCCCCAGGGGGATATGGACGTCAATATTTTTAAGGTTATTCTGTCTTGCTCCCTTTATCACCATCTCTTCTCCGGAGCCTGGGCGGCGTTCCCGCGGCATCGGTATCTTCTTCTTTCCGCTGAGATACTGTCCGGTTATCGATTTCCTGGACTTTATAATATCTTCAACCGTACCGGTAGCCACAATCTCACCGCCGCGCTCACCGGCTCCCGGTCCGATATCGATAATATGGTCGGCAGCCCTCATCATCGCTTCGTCATGCTCAACGATTAAGATTGTATTACCCAGTCCTTTAAGCCTTTGAAGAGTTTTAATCAGACGCAAGCCGTCAGTCGGGTGCAGTCCGATAGTCGGTTCGTCACAGATATAGAGCACGCCCATCAGACCGCTGCCAATCTGGGTTGCCAGCCGGATGCGCTGGGCTTCACCGCCGCTCAAAGAACCCGTCGGACGCTCCAGGGTCAGGTAGTTTAGCCCCACGTCCTGCAGGAATCCCAGGCGTGATTTTATTTCCTTGAGCACCTGGTGGGCAATCAACTTTTCCCGTTCCGTCAATATACCGTTAGCCAGTTCATCAGCCCACTCCAGTACCCGGGTTACTGACATTTCGGTAACGTCCATGATATTCCTGTCGCCGATGGTGACCGCCAGAGATTCAGGCTTAAGCCGTTTTCCCCCGCAGGTGGCGCAGGGTTTCAGTACCATATAACGCTCGATGCCCATACGGGAGTACTCCGATTCGGTATCCTGATATAACCTTTCCATACGGGGGATGACGCCTTCCAGTCCGTTAAAAGCCTCCCGCAGTCGCCCGAAACGATTGCGGTAGCGGTGTATTTCCCTCGGTTCACCGTAGAGGACAAGGTCCAGCTGCGCTTTGGTAAGGTCTTTAACAGGCGTATCAAGCGAAAAGCCGTATCTACGGGCAACATTTTCCAGGTGGTAGTAGTACCAGGTGTGAGTCCGGTAAGGGTGGATTGCTCCTTCGGCGATAGTAAGCTCTTTGTCGGGTATTATCAGGTCGGGGTCGATTACCTGCTTGTAACCCAGCCCGGTACAATCACGGCAGGCACCGTGGGGGTTATTGAAGCTGAAGGTGCGGGGAGCGATTTCTCCGAGACTGATACCGCAGTAAACGCAGGCAAAATGCTCCGAGAAAAGCAGTTCCTCGCCATCAACTATGGAGACCAGTACGGTTCCGCCTCCGAGTTTCAGCGCCGTCTCCACGGAATCGGCAATACGGTCCTGACTGTCACTCTCGCCTATTACCAGCCTGTCCACCACCGCCTCGATTGAGTGTTTTTTATACTTGTCCAGGTCGAACTCTTCGGATAGCTCGTGGATACTGCCGTCCACCCTCGCTCTGGCATAACCCGACTTGCGTAAATCATCAAATACCGCCTGGTATTCCCCTTTACGGTCCGTGACCAGCGGCGCCATTATCATAATCCGGCTGCCCTTGTTTATACTCTGAATGGAGTCAACAATCTGCTGTACCGTCTGGCTGGCTATTTCCCGCCCGCAATTGGGGCAGTGGGGATGACCGACCCTGGCGAAGAGCAGGCGCAGGTAATCGTAAATTTCGGTTATCGTGCCCATGGTTGAGCGCGGATTCTTGCTGGGACCTTTCTGGTCGATTGAGATAGCCGGACTCAAGCCCTCGATGTAGTCGACCTCCGGTTTTTCCATCCTGCCGAGAAACTGGCGGGCATAAGCGGACAGTGACTCGACATAGCGGCGCTGCCCCTCGGCATAGATAGTATCGAACGCCAGCGAGCTTTTGCCCGAGCCGGAAACACCGGTGATGACCACCAGCTTGTCACGCGGGATGGACACGTTGATGTTCTTCAGATTATGTTCCCGGGCGCCCTTTACGATTATGGAATCCTGAGGCATAGAAACTCCTGTTTCGTCAGCCCCATTGTAGCACTGAAGTTCGCATCCTCTCAAGGTTATTTTAGGTTCAATTTATTGTATTTGTTTATTTATTTCTACCTCACCCCTGACCCTTCAGGGTGAACCTTTCAGGGTGAACCCCTCTCCAGCCAGAACCATTGAATAGGCATTAGGAGTACTCATGGCTGGAGAGGGGTGTAAAAGTGAGAGGGGGCGAAGCCCCCTCTCATATATCTCTCCCCCTCTCACACAGAAGAATAATCGTTTGGAATATCAAGGAACTGTGTGAGAGGGGGATTAAGGGGGTGAGGTAAATACAAAAATACAGATGCAAACAAAATATAATAACCGGGGGTATTGACAAAGTTTCGGTGACAAACTAAACTCAAGTCTCGACATATGAACAACGAACCTTAAAGGGTTTGGAAAATGGCTAAAAATGAAAAGGTATCATGCCAGCTCTGCGGGAACGAAGTGGATTCAAACGAGATAGAGAAGCACTACATTGTACCCAAGGAAATCACGGAACAGGCGCGAAGAAGAAGGGCGAAAATAGTCAGGCTGTGCCCGAAATGCGGTGCCGATTTACGAAAATGGTACGCTGCCAGGATAGCGGATACAACTTATGACGACCAGATACAAAGATTCAGAGCAAAGCTACCGGAAGAAATGGTAAGAGAATACGAGGGAGCCTACAACAGATTCGCCAAATTAAAAAAAGGGCAGCGACTGCAGGTCTGAATATGGTAACAACAACACAGACCCAGGGTATGATATGTTACAAAATAGGGACACCATAACTGCAAGAAGATAAAACGTCAGCCGGTGTCCTCTTTACGCGCAGGTTATGTTACTATAGCAGTAATACCATCGAGTTACGCACCGGGAGGATAACCAAGTGACAAACCTTAATTGTCTTGCTTATCTACTCTGCCTGGTAGTTACTCTGACGACCCTGTGTACCGGCTGTGGTAATTCCATCAGTAACGCGACATCTGAGCAGATACAGGAACAATCAAAAGTCATAGCATTACCCGAGCCGGAACACGATGGTAAAGTCTCCGTCGAGCAGGCTCTGCTTTCGAGAAGGTCCACCAGAAGCTACGCCGATAAGGCTTTAGCATTACAGGAAGTATCACAGCTCCTGTGGTCAGCCCAGGGAATCACCGATGTTTCAGGTCACAGGACGGCTCCGTCCGCTGGTGCAACATATCCGCTGCATATTATTCTGGTAGCCGGGAACGTTACGGGACTGATGTCCGGTGTTTACAGTTATGACCCAGAAGAGCATATGATTACACGGCTTATGGACGGTGATATAAGACTCGACCTTTCCCTTGCCGCTATGGGGCAGATTCCTGTAAGGACGGGAGCGATATCAATAGTTATCACCGCTGACTATGACAAAACAACGTCCATTTATGGTGAGAGAGGCGTCATGTACGTTCACCTTGAAGCAGGACATGCCGCTGAGAATATATGTCTGCAAGCTACATCAATGGAACTGGGACTGGTTACCATCGGCTCGTTCTCTCCCTCTCAGGTATCCGAAGTCCTGAACCTGCCGGAGGACAGACAGCCGATATACATAATCCCCGTAGGGAAAATACCATAACCGCTTCGGTGTATAATATTGAGAAAGGATGGTAATTATGAACGGTGAAGTTTTAGGTTTCACGGACCTGTGGCTCTGGCTAATATTCGTCGGCGCAGGTCTATTGCTCGTCATGCTGGAACTTCTCGTCGGCGTAGAGACGGGACTCGACCTCGTATTTATCGGTACCGCTCTTATCATTGGCGGGCTGGTAACCTGGCCGTTTAATTCCTGGATAACCACGCTTATAGTTACCGCCGTTATCTGTGTCGCTTACGTATTTCTCGGCAGAAGATATATTCACAGGTGGACTGCGGTAAAAGCTGAGAAAACGAATATCGACGCCATTATCGGTAAAAAAGGAACCGTATTGAAAAATATCACGCATAATGACGTAGGACGTGTTAAGGTCGGCAATGAACGATGGAGAGCAAGAGCGGAAGAAGACATCAACGAAGGAAGTGAAATAGTCGTCACCAGCGTCAGCGGGGCGACTCTCAATGTAGAAAAATCAGAAGGAGGTAACTAAAATGTCGCCAGGAATTATAGTCTTAATAATCGTCCTTGTAATAGCGGTGGTACTGCTCGCTAAATCCGTAACTATCGTCCACCAGGCGCAGAGGGGTATCGTGGAGAGGTTCGGGAAGTATAAAGAGACGTTGGAACCCGGGTTGAGGTTCCTGATACCGTTCATGGATTCTCTGGTATCCAGGATAGACATGAGAGAAACCGTCATCGATATACCGCCCCAGCAGGTCATCACCAATGATAACGTCACCGTAACCATAGACGCCGTAATTTACTACTACGTAACCGATGCCCAGGCCGTAAGGTATGAGGTGGCAAACTTCTTTGCCGCCGTCAGTAAGCTGGCACAGACAAATGTAAGAAACGTTGTCGGTGAGATGGCTCTGGACGAGTCGCTATCTTCTAGAGAGCGGATTAACGCCACTCTGACGGAAACGCTTGACGACGCTACCGATAAGTGGGGAGTAAAGGTAACCAGGGTGGAGGTCAAGGAAATCGAGCCGCCACATGATATCTCCGACGCTATGAGCAAGCAGATGAAAGCGGAACGTGAGAAGAGAGCTACCATCCTCGAGGCGGAAGCCTACCGGCAGAAACAGATACTTGAAGCCGAGGGAGATAAACAGAACGCAATACTTGTAGCCGAGGGCGACAGGCAGGCAGCGATTCTGAGAGCCGAAGGTGAAGCTCAGGCGATAGAGAACGTATCAAAGGCAGCCGATACGTTCTTCATCGGCAACGCTCAACTGCTGAAGCAGCTTCAGGTTACCCAGGCTTCGCTGGAGGACAATACCAAGCTGGTCATCTCCGACCAGTCCAGGCTGATAAACGTCCTGGGACTGGGCGAAGCCATGCGCGGCCCAAAACCAAAAACTTAAACGAAATAGTTATATATAGAGATAACGTATAGCACCGTGAGTGCGAAACGGGCGTATCTAAAAGGGCACCGCTATACTAGGAAAAATTATCAGGCGGTGCCTTTTTTACGCAATGGAGTATTGACGTAATTGCGCAATTACGTTATAATTATCACTGAAGGTAGCCATACATGCCCGTACTGTGTATCGCAAACCAGAAAGGCGGAGTCGGCAAGACGACCACGGCGGCAGCTTTAGCCGAAGGCTTGAGTGAATACGGAAAAAGCGTCCTCCTCATTGACTGGGACCCTCAGGCAAGCCTCACCATCACAATGGGTTTCAGTCCGGAAGACCTGGAACTGACAGGTTACGATGTACTTAACGGTATTATCAGGAATAACGAAAGTCCCACCATTAATGATGTGATTCTCCATACCGATAATCCAGATATTGACCTTGTCCCGGCAAATATCGAGCTTTCGCAGGCACAGCTTGACCTGGTGGCAGCATTCACCAGAGAGTTCATTCTGAAAGAAATGCTCCGGCCGGTGCGAAATTCCTATGATTATATTATCATTGACTGCCTGCCGAGCCTTGCCCTCCTCACCATTAACGCCTTAGCCGCGGCTGATAGCGTGATAATACCTCTTCAGGCTGATTTCCTGGCTATGAAAGGGCTGGCACTGCTGCTGAACACGATTATCCAGGTAAAGGAAAAGATTAATCCTGACCTGGAGATTTCCGGAATTTTATTTACCATGACCAATCCCCGCACACTGCACTGTAAAGAGGTTATTGACGTTACCAGGAGAGCGTTCGGTGAAAGGATAAGGGTGTTCGACGCTCTTATACCCACTACCGTGCGCTTTAAGGAAGCACCGGCGGCAGGGGGTTCGATTCTCACTTACGACCCGGGGTCAAACGGGGCGAACGCTTACCGATTACTCACGAGAGAGGTGATGAATGAAAAGGGCTAAAGTTACCGAAGAAAACGCTTACGGGGCAGCACTGGACCGCCTGACCGGCAGTGATAGACCGGCGTCGCGCGCCGCTGAAGAAAAAACGGCGCCGCAACCCGCATCCAGCATGATAAAACTGTCAGTCTTTCTTAACAGACAGGAAGACGCCTATCTTGAAAACCTGGCATCGATAGCCAAATTCAGCGGCGGCAGGAAAATCAGTAAGACGCGGCTGGTTGAAAACATGGTCCGGGCTTTCAGCACCACGGAACTTGATATGCGCGGCGTTAAGAACGACGAGGAGCTCTTTCAGAGACTAAGTGCTCAATTGCGCAAATGAGTATGTGAGCAAACTACTAACGCTTTCTAGTACCCTCTCGTCCTTTCATAGTATTCGACAAGTCATACTTTCTGGTTATTGACTGAGGCACGGGCAGATAATAAACTCTTATTCAGGTACCACACATCTCATAAATTTCAACTTCTATCGACGGCTGAGAGGTAAGGATGGGAGCAGACTCCGAAAACACCGGATGGATACACCCTGAAACCAGACGAAAGGCTGCCCAGCGAGCAAGGTACAGAGCCAGGGCAGTCAGGTGGGACCTCAATACCGCGATATTCCTCTTCAGTATCATCACTGCTATATGTATCCTCGGTTTCGAGAGAGTCAGCATCTGGATTACGCTGCTTGTCGCGGCTTCAGGTCTGTTTGCGACATGGTTGTGGGGGCGGAGGAAGGCAAAGAAAGCCTACGGACCTTTCCTCGAAGAAGAACTGGCGCGATACCCTGACCGGTGGAAAGACTACTACAAAATCCTTGGAATAAATCCGAACTCGGAATCGGAAGCAATCACCGGTGCCTACGAACGGCTCTACTATGTATACAACGAAGTGTTATCCGACAAAACAAAAATGATACCCCTGTATTCGGTGATGCTTAAAGAAGCCAGAGAGGCATACCAGGTATTGTCCGACCCCGACGCCCGGGCTGACTACGACCGCATATTCTGGTTGAAATATAACGGTGAGGTTAAGGATATCGATGAACCGACCAGAACCGAGATTGTCGGTCTGTCAAGCTCCATATCACGGGAAATCTCGGAATACATTAAGAAATTCGCCTGGAAGCTGCCCCGCCTCAGCCGGACAGAGCAAAGAGTTATTACAGTAGCCGTTTCCGTTCTGCTGATAATCGGCGTTGCGGGTACATCCTTAGCCTTTGCCAGGCCGGACCACGCACTCGCTGCTCCATTCAGAGGAACCGCGGTGACGATAGCCCAGATATCGGACGGTGCCATAAGCCTTATCGAGGACGCCCGGGGAGTGGCGGCTACATCAGAGCGCCAGATAGTCTCGACAGCGCTGCAGCTTATGAGGATTGAAGAGGGCGTTAAAGCCGTGACGCCGGTTTCAGTACCGACAAACGATATGGCAAATTTCCCGTCACCGGAAAACAGCCTTTACCCGGACTACCTGGACGGCAGGTCAAGCCAGTTCAGATACACGGTCGACGAATACGGGATTGTCAGTGTCCACACATCCACAGCTACAACCGACCAGCTGCTGGACAGAATCGAGCGACTGCTCTACGAACTGGAATAAATAGCGGAGTGCCGGCGAACTGACAACTCCACGGTCGTTCATTGAGTCCCAGACTATATTTACCGGGTTTAGCATCTAATTAAGGACCAGGTTCACTTGATATCAGCGTGGTAAGCCTGCAAGGACTTTACCTTTGATTTTCCGAGGCGGTACTCGGTTATTCCCCTGGTGGCAGCCATAGCCGCCGCCAGCGTGGTTATGTAGGGGATTTTGTATTTTATTGCCGTTTTGCGGATATACGAATCGTCATACTGGCTTAACTTCCCGCTGGGCGTGTTTACCACCAGCTGGATTTCCCCGTTCATTATCGCATCCACGATATTGGGACGTCCTTCATAGAGTTTGAGTATCAGTTCGGATTTGATACCCTTTTCGGTCAGAAACTGGTTCGTGCCCTGGGTCGCCCTGATTTTAAAGCCCAGCTTCGAAAACTGCTCGGCAACCCCGTACACGGCGGGTCTATCCTGGGGGGACACGGTTATCAGGATAGTGCCCTCCAGCGGCAGCAACTGCTGGGCGGCAACCTCGGCTTTGAAAAACGCCAGCCCGTAAGATTCAGCAATTCCCAGCACCTCTCCCGTAGAGCGCATCTCGGGACCTAGAAGCGGGTCAACCTCCGGGAACATGTTAAACGGGAATACCGCTTCCTTTACTCCGAAGTGAGGGATCGTACGGTGCTTGAGACCGATATCATCCAGCTTCTTCCCCAGCATAAGCTGAGTGGCAACCCGCGCCATCGAAACGTTACAGACCTTGGAAACGAGCGGGACGGTACGTGAAGCCCGCGGGTTGGCTTCCAGCACGTAAACGATGCCGCCGGCAACAGCATACTGCATGTTCATCAAGCCGATTACGTTAAGCTCCCTGGCAATCTTCTCCGTATATCTGTTGATGGTATCGGTATGTTCCTGAGCAAGACTGACCGGCGGAATAACGCAGGCTGAATCGCCGGAGTGAATCCCCGCCAGCTCGATATGCTCCATTATCGCTGGCACAAAGGCGCCGGAACCATCGGCAACGGCATCCGATTCAGCCTCGGTAGCGTTTTCCAGGAATTTATCGATGAGGATAGGCCTGTCCGGGGTGACGTCAACCGCCGCGGCAACGTAGCTTTTGAGCATCTCTTCATCATAGACCACTTCCATGCCGCGTCCTCCAAGCACGTAAGAAGGTCTTACCATCAGGGGATACCCGATACGTTCGGCGACACCCGTCGCCTCCTCCAGATTACTCGCCATCCCGGATTCAGGCATCGGTATGCCCAGTTTTTCCATCATGTTGCGGAAGCGGTCTCTGTCCTCGGCAAGGTCAATCGTCTCGGGCGAGGTGCCGAGTATGTTAACACCAGCCTCAGCCAGCTCATTGGCGATATTAAGAGGAGTCTGACCGCCGAACTGGACGATAACGCCCTCCGGCTTTTCCTTCTCGTAGATACTCAGCACGTCTTCCACCGTGAGAGGCTCGAAATAGAGCTTGTCCGAGGTATCGTAGTCGGTCGAGACCGTCTCCGGATTGCAGTTCACCATTATTGTCTCGTAGCCTTCGTCACGGAGGGTAAAAGCGGCGTGCACGCAGCAGTAATCGAACTCGATACCCTGACCGATTCGGTTGGGTCCGCCGCCAAGCACCATAACCTTTTTCCGTTTACTGCTCTCCGTCCTGTCCGGCGCGTTGTAGGTGGAGAAGTAATAAGCGGCGTTTTCCACGCCGCTGACCGGCACTGGCTCCCAGGCCTCGACAACGCCCAGGGAAATCCGCTTCTGTCTGATTTCTTTCTCAGGTACGCCTAAAAGTTGTGCCAGGTACCGGTCGGCAAAGCCGTCTTTCTTAGCCTGGATAAGCATCTCATCGGGCAGGGCTTTTCCTTTGTACTGCAATATCTGTTCCTCAAGCTCGACCAGCTCCTTCATCTGCTGGATAAACCAGGGTTTTATGTAGGTTTTGGCAAACAGCTCCTCTACGCCGGCGCCTTTGCGCAGCGCCTCGTACATTATGAACTGCCGCTCGCTGGTCGGTTCGTTAAGCATCTCCATAAGCTCGCTCAGAGACTTTTTGTTAAAATTTTTAGCAAAGCCAAGACCGTAGCGTCCGTTTTCCAGAGAGCGGATAGCTTTCTGGAGCGCTTCCTTATAGTTCTTGCCGATGCTCATCACCTCGCCGACGGCGCGCATCTGGGTACCGAGCTTATCTTCTGCGTCTTTAAACTTCTCAAATCCCCACCGGGCGAATTTTACCACCACGTAATCGCCGTACGGGGTATACTTCTCCAGCGTGCCTTTTCTCCAGTACGGAATCTCGTCCAGGGTGAGGCCTGCCGCCAGCTTGGCGGAGATAAGGGCGATGGGAAAACCCGTAGCTTTGGAGGCAAGCGCCGAGGAACGCGATGTCCTGGGGTTAATCTCGATAACCACCACCCTGTCCGTTACCGGGTCATGGGCAAACTGTATATTGGTGCCGCCTATTACCCGTATTGCCTCAACTATGCGGTAGGAGTAGTCCTGGAGGCGTTCCTGCAACTCAGGGCTGATTGTGAGCATTGGTGCCGTACAGTAGGAGTCGCCGGTGTGAACACCCATCGCGTCCACGTTTTCAATAAAGCACACGGTAATCATCTGGTTCTTGGCATCACGAACCACTTCCAGTTCCAGCTCTTCCCAGCCCAGAACGGATTCCTCAATCAGTACCTGACCGATAAGACTGGCGGCAATTCCCCGGCTGGCTACGGTGCGCAGTTCTTCAACGTTGTAGACCAGTCCGCCGCCGGTGCCTCCCATGCAGTATGCGGGACGGACCACAACCGGATACCCCAGCTCGGCGGCTATTTTTTCGGCATCTTCGACGGTATATACCGCCTCACTTTTCGGCATGTCTATGCCCAGACGGTTCATCGTTTTCTTGAACTCGGTCCTGTCCTCACCGCGGATGATGGCATCAACTTCGACGCCGATTACCTTGACTCCGTATTTCTTAAGGACTCCGGTACGTGCCAGTTCCGCACTCATATTCAGCCCGGTCTGACCACCCAGATTGGGCAATAGAGCATCAGGGCGTTCTTTCTCGATAATCTGGGTCATCGTTTCCAGATTCAGGGGCTCAATGTAGGTAACGTCAGCCATCCCGGGGTCGGTCATAATGGTCGCCGGGTTGGAGTTCACGAGCACGATTTCATAACCGAGTCCACGCAGGGCTTTACAGGCTTGAGTACCGGAGTAATCAAATTCACATGCCTGCCCGATTACGATAGGTCCGGAGCCGATTATCATTACCTTATGGATGTCATCGCGTCTCGGCACAAAAACACCTCTCTATAACCAGTCTCCTGGTAAAAAATTACAATAAATGTCACCGTATCCAGCCTACCCTCCGGCGATAGGAGGCAGGAACACGACGGTATTACCGTCCTCCAGGGCAGCCTCCATATGACCTAGCAGGAAGTATTCACGTCCGTTTATCAGGATACGCAATCCCTTGATACTCTCCACCTTCTGACTGAAGGCAGTCCCGTACTTCTCAGCCAGGTGCTCAACAAGGTCAGCCAACCTGGCGTTATCTTTTATTGCGGCATTCATCCGGCTGACGCCGGTTATATCCCTCAGCTGACCGAAAAAGAGCACCTCAATATTCATTTTTTACTTCATGGTGAAGCCGAGTCCAAGCTCTTCCAGCTTTTCTTTGGTCGGGATACCGGTCTTTACATCCCATCCGCGTTCTTTGTAATAATCATCAAGCATGGCATCCTCTTCAAAGACGCTGCCTGCCGAGGGTCCCTCGGGAACGGATTCTTCTTTGAGACGTCTCGGGAAAGAATCGTCTTTCCTGCCGAATCCTTCTCGTACGTTAAACATCCGCTCCAGGTTGGTAATCTTCTCGCCGATTTTCCAGAGTAAATCGGGGTCAGCAAAGTCCTTTATGCCCGTTGCTGCACTAATAAGCTTGCCGTAGGTCTCGGGACTGACCATACCCATCGAAGGCATGAAACTGCACAGAATGCCTGTCTCCAGGAACGCTGTGGAGTCCTGATTCCACTTGGTGAGTTCGCCCTTTCCTTCGGCGGCAAGGCGGTCGACTTCCCTGGGTACGGGGGCACCGAAAATCTCCTGCGGAGCATAGCCGGTATTATGGTCGGCGCCGATGTTAGCCGTCAGCAGGTTAAGCCCGTGCGATTTAGCGCCGCGCGGGTCATAGGCAGGCAGTTCGAGTCCCTTCACCTGTATGGCGTACTCCTCGGCACCTTTTCCTATGCGTCTGGCTGCTTCACGTGTACCTTCTGCCAGCACATCACCTATATCTTCCCGATAGGCAATCTTTCTTATCATCTCCATGACCGGCTCGCTGTTGCCGTAGGTGAGTTCCAGACCGCCGGTATCAGCCTTGGTAATGATACCTCTATCATAAAGCTCATAGGCAAAGCCGATACTGCCGCCGGTGGAAATCGTATCCATCCCGAGGTCATCGCACAGTTTATCGGCGGCTATTGTCAGCCCGATATCGGAATGTCTTACCGGTCCGCTGAAAGCCCAGATGGTCTCATATTCCGGTCCTTCTGTCCACGACCCGGCGTACCTGCCGGTAGCAATCTTGGCGATACTGCCGCAGTGCACCATGCAGCTGTAGCAGCGTGTCTTACGTACCAGCAGTTTCAGATATTCATTACTCTCCAGTTTCTCCCATTCAGGGACAACACCTTCCTGGAAGTTCTTGGTGGGGTACATACCCATAGCGTTGATAGCCTCGGCAATCCAGGTCCCGTTCTGTGAGAAGGTGGCGAACTGGGGATTTGCCTTGTAGCCTGCGACCTGTTCTTTTACCGCCGCGGCAAATGCATCCTTGTCTGCCAGGTCCACCTTTTCACGTCCTCTGAGAGCAATCGCCTTGAGGTTCTTATCTCCCATAACGGTACCGCCGCCGCCGCGTCCGCAGGCGCGCCTTTCACTGAATATACCGGCGTATTTTACGCCGTGCTCACCGGCCGGGCCGATACAGGCAATCTTCGCATTCGTATCGCCAAGCTCCTGACGTATCAGGGCATGGGTATCATCGCAGTCCAGGCCCCACAGGTACTCGGCATCCCTCAATTCATACTTGCCGTCGTGTACCCAGAGAAATACCGGCTTATCAGCTTTTCCCTTGATAATAATCATATCGAAACCGGTAAACTTCAGTTCCGCTCCGAACTGCCCCCCGCTGCTGGACTTAAAATATCCGCCGGTGAGAGGCGACTTAAAGAAGACCTTATAACGTGAAAATGACTGGGCATTGGTACCCGCCAGAGGTCCGGCAATGAATATCATCTCGTTATCCTCTCCCAGCGGGTCAATGCCGGGCTTGAGCTCGTCATAGAGGAGTTTCGCCCCGAAACCGCGTCCGCCGATGTAGCCGTTGATAAGCTCCTTACTCAGCGGTTCCTCAGAAAATTTGCGGTTCGTCAGGTCGACTCTTAAGACTCTGTTTTTATAACCTCCTGTCATAGTTTTTACCTCCTTACTGTTAATCCCTGATTTGAATTTTCAAGCAGGTCACGACGGAATTTTCAGATTACCTTTTTCATATTCGTCGAGTAAAAACCCGGTCATCCACTTTGCCGTACTTCTGATAACGCACCCATCCGTGATACTCAGGAACTCCATCGTCATTTCTTCACTGGTCAGGTCCCAGGCTTTCCCGAAATATTTCCTCATCACGTCCTTGCAGAGTATGGAGCCGTATTTATTATAAAATTCAGCCAGCAGAGAGTCGCGGAGTACCGCACCCACCCTGTTGGAGTCAGCGGGGTCAGCAGACACACCATAGGCAAAGCCGCCTGCCAGAACGCTGCCGGCTACGGCGCCGCAGGTGCCCTCTCCGGTCATGCAAACACCCGCCGTAAGAAGGCATATACCCGGAAAGAGTTTACTTGCCATTTCTTCCGGGAGTATTTCCAGACCACCCCACCTCAGAGCGTCCACTACGGCATAGAATGTAGACTCGCAGCACCCCCCGTATTTTTTTTCGTACTCTGTGGCTAATTCATCCGCTTTCTGGATTATTTCCTCTTTTGTTTTCATGAGTTCCGGCATGGGTTTCCTCCTTGAACATTACTTAACAAGTGCCTTGAGAAGCCGGGGATTTTCATCAAATCTGGAGAAAATCCTATATTGTTGACCTTCCAATGTCAAGTAGGAGGGGGAAGTAAAAGAGGTAATATTAACCGGTAAAGGGTGAACTTGACAATACAAAGTCGGACACTCAAAATAATCATCTACGACACTGACACTTATAGCAGGAGATAATTAGAATGGCTAAAATAAAATACGGGGATAATATAAAAACCCTTTCTTTCAAAGAAGGAAATGGATTTTACAGGCAGGTAGCCGAGATGACCGGCGAACTGCTCGGTTACGACATCCACATCGAGTACGGGGCTTACTGCGCCGCCGGTAAAATGGGAAAAGAACCTCACAAAACCGTTAAGCATGACTACGACCAGGTGATGCTCTGGATGGGAACGGACATGAGCGACCCCGGAGAACTGGGCGCAGAAGTCGAACTGATTCTCGGCGAAGAAGGAGAGAAGCACATGATTGCTTCTTCACAGATAGTCTTCATTCCAAAGAACCTGCCGCATTTCCCGGCAACAATTACCAAGATGGACAGGCGGTTCATATTCATGACGATATCACTGGCGGCGGAACCAAAGGCGACGCCGGTAACCCTGAAAAAGGTAGCCTCCGAGCCTGCCGGATGGATGGACGCCAAACACAGGGACAAGATTTTACACATACCGTTCGAGCGGAAAGGTCCCTGGCATTATGGACCGCAAAACCGCGACGACGCCGGCGGGGCGATTGCCAATATCAACGCCAAGGATTTCGTTTTCAATATGTCATACGAGAGTATCAGGAAGGCTCCTTACAGGTTCGGTCCGATACCAGATAAGCCTCACGTACACCCGTATACCGAGTTCCTGCTTTTCATGGGGGCTGACCCTGATGATTTGACCGAGTTAGGGGGAGAAGCCGAGCTATACATGGGTAAAGAGATGGAAAAACACGTAATCAATAAGCCGACGATAGCCGTCCAACCCCAGGGATTCCACCACTGTCCGCTGGTAGTTACCAGACTTGAGAAACCTTTTATATTTTCTGTCCTCCGTCCCTGGGGTCACGGTGCCGAAGACAGTAGAAGGGTACCTTAAAACGAAAATATAACCTGAGGAAGTACGCAATATGGAAAATCTCGAGAGCAAGCTGCCCGTGGAAGAAGGCGCGGAAGCGTTTATCGAGCTGTTAAATGCAAACGGAGTGGACTGCATCTTCCTGAACGCCGGAACAGCCTCGGTATCCATCCAGGAAGCGCTATCCAAGTATAAAGCTCTGGGCAAACCCGCCCCGGAAGTGATAACGAGTCTGCACGAATTCGCCGCTCTGTCAGCCGCCCACGGGTATTTCATGGTCTCGGGCAGACCGCAGGTGGTCCTGGTTCACCTGGCGCTGGGCACCCAGCAACTGGGCGGAGCTGTGCTCAACGCTCAGCGCGGTCGGACCGGCGTGGTAATATGCGCCACGCGGGTCCCGTACAGTCGTGAGGGTTCGACGAGAGGGGGACGTCCTTTCGGTTTGCACTGGATTCACGAGCAGTTCGACCAGGCCGGCACCCTGCGCGACTATGTTAAGTGGGAGTACGAGCTGCGCTCCATAGATACTATCCATGAAGTTGTCCAGCGCGCTTTTCAGATATCCTCTACCGAGCCGTGTGGTCCGGTTTATCTGGTACTTCCTCAGGACCTTCTGGGTGAAAAAATAGAGGAAGTGCGCATTCCGGCTGTATCCAGGCATTCGGCGGCTTCACCGCCGCAGGTAGACATTGACCTGCTGGAAAAGACCGCTGAAATGCTGATAGGCGCCGAAGAACCGCTTATAATTACCGGCTACTCGGGCAGGCACCCGGAAAGCGTTAAGTCGCTGGTAGAGCTGGCAGAAACTCTTGGAGCCAGAGTAGTCTCTTCACAATACTACATGAATTTCCCGACCAACCACCCGCTTTTCGGCGGGTTCGGTGCCGAACCTTACCTGAAGGACGCCGACGTTATTTTCATTATCGACCACGACGTTCCGTATATTCCGGCTTACGCAGACCTGAAGCCGGAAGCAAAAATCATCCATTTCGACATCGATATCGTCAAGAAAGACTTCCCGATGTGGGGTTTCGCCGCCGATATGCTCGTGGAGTGTGATTCCAGTAAAGCCCTGCCGCTCCTCAATAAGACCATAAGGCAAAAAGCGACCGACGGAGACAATAAACGTTTTCAAGCCCGTTTTCAAAGGCTTGAAAGCGAACAACGGCAACGGCTGGAGCAATCGCGCGACAACGCAATAATAAAAGCAGACCAGAAACCGATTTCCGGGGACTGGATCTGCTATTGTCTGAACGAGATTATAGATAAAGATACGATAATCGTAGAGGAAGCCGTGACCAACCGATTCGCTGCGCTTCGCTATATCGAGCGCACCCGACCGGGCACGTTCTTCACCAGCGAAGGCTCCAGCCTGGGATGGGGCATGGGCGCGGCGCTGGGAGCGAAGCTCGCCAGCCCGGACAGCACGGTAGTGTCGCTGGTCGGTGACGGTACTTTCATTTTCGGCAGCCCCATATCCGTCCTGTGGGCGGCAAACGCCTACAAAGCGCCTTTCCTCTGCGTGGTCTTTAACAACGGGATGTACAGCGCCCCGAGGGGAGCAATAAGGGCAGCCTACGGAGAGCAGAGCTATTCCGAGAGGACCGGGGTCTGGATGGGAGTGGACATCTCGCCTTCACCCGACTATGCCATGATATGTCAGGCTTGCGGCGGCTACGGCAGGGTAGTCGAAGAACCTGAAGAAGTCAGGCAGGCTCTTGAGGACGCCCTGGAACAGGTACGCCGTGGCAAACCCGCTGTAGTCGATGTCAGGATATAGCCGCCGCCTGCCGAAATCTCGTAAAGCGGGTAAACTTTAATATCTCTCTTAAACTACATGACATCACCGAATCCTAAATATTCCTGTCATTCCCGCGAAAGCGGGAATCCATCATCCGCTTCCATCGGAACTATCTGGATTCCGTGTCAAGCACGGAATGACAATTATCGTATAACCCTTGGGAGAAGGGGAGAGAATTTTGAGAGGGGGCGAAGCCCCCTCTCTTTTTTTAACTCCCCTCTCACACAGAAGAATAAACGCACAGCAAATCCGGGAGTATTGACAGACATAAATATAAGTGATAGTATATGGAAGGCGGCAACCGTTTACCGCTATATGGAAGACGGAGGAGAAAGCCTTTTATGATTGCCGTAATAGACTATGGCGCCGGCAACATACGCAGCGTGGTCAACGCGA
>CAZBAN010000037.1:0-1398 GCA_964489895.1 uncultured Dehalococcoidales bacterium | reverse complement strand
ATGATTGCCGTAATAGACTATGGCGCCGGCAACATACGCAGCGTGGTCAACGCGATAAACAAACTGGGCTTCGAGGTGAAAGTTACCAGCAAGCCTGCAGAGGTGCTTGATGCCCGGGCGGTTATCCTCCCGGGAGTCGGGGCTGCCGCCGATACCGTATCAAGCCTGAAAGCACTGAAACTGGCAGAACCGATTCGCCACATTATCGCCGAGGACAGACCTTTCCTCGGCATATGCATCGGCTTTCAGGTACTGTTTACCGGCACGGAAGAAGGCGGCTGGCATGAGTGCCTCGACATACTTCCCGGTGAGGTTCGCCGGCTTCCTCCCGGTCTCAAGGTCCCGCACATGGGATGGAACCAGGTTAAGCAGAAGATATCTCATCCCGTTTTCGACGGAGTACCGGATAACACGAACTTCTATTTTGTCCACAGTTATTATGTAAAGCCCGAAGATATCTCGCTGGTCGCCGGTGAGACCGAGTACGGCACCACGTTCTGCAGTGTCATCGTTAGAGGCAACCTGGTAGCGACCCAGTTTCACCCGGAAAAAAGCGGGGAATTCGGACTCAGGATTTATAATAATTTCATTAAAAACACTAAAAGGTCTTGAAACCAGGAGGATACAGAGACTGTAAAAAATGCTGACGAAAAGGATAATACCCTGCCTGGATGTTAAGAACGGGCGCGTGGTCAAGGGAGTGAAGTTCCGTGACCACCGTGACGCCGGCGACCCGGTGGAACTTGCCGCTTTCTACAATGATGAAGGCGCCGATGAGCTGGTCTTCTACGACATCACGGCATCGAGCGATGACCGCCCGATAATGCGGGAGATAGTGGAGCGCACCGCCAGGCAGGTATTCATTCCTCTCACTGTCGGCGGCGGGCTGCGTACCGTCGACGATATGCGGCTTATGCTGGAGTCTGGCGCCGACAAGGTCTCTATCAATACGGCTGCTGTCCTAAATCCCGAACTTATAAGAGAAGGAGCCCGGCGGTTCGGCAGTCAGTGCATCGTGCTGGGCATGGACGCCAAACGCACAGGGGGCAAAAGTACCATGCAGTGGGAGGTGTTTACCCACACCGGAGCCGATGGCGGCAGGGCTACCGGTATGGATGCAATCGGGTGGGCGAAGAGAGCCGTCGAGCTGGGAGCCGGCGAGATAGTCATGAACAGTATTGACGCCGACGGGACGCGGGCGGGCTATGACCTGGAACTGCTGAGAATCATCTCTGAAAATGTCACCGTACCGGTCGTAGCCAGTGGCGGCGCCGGCACGCCGGAAGACCTTTATAAAGCTATTGTGCAGGGCAAAGCGGACGCCGTCCTTGCCGCCAGCATATTTCACTACGGTACCTATCCAATCGGCGAAACGAAAAAATACCTTAAGGAGAAGGG
>CAZBAN010000036.1:4661-19166 GCA_964489895.1 uncultured Dehalococcoidales bacterium | reverse complement strand
CTCACTGTCTCTGCTTCGGACAGGCAGCCGGGACGGCAGCGGCTATAGCGCTGAGTAGCGGAGTAAGTGTCAGGGATGTGGATATCAAAGCCTTGCAGAAAAATCTTCTTAACCAGGGAGTGATTCTTCCGAGCTTCTAAAGGAAAACGCCGGTGTTTTCCAGATGGCGTTAGTCAGAAGACGACGAACTCTTCACGATAAGCCGAGATGAGAGCTTCGCGATATGTGACCGTTCTTCTTCCTTATAAAATTACTAAACCACTTTAATGTTATTTCAGTCCGGGAGATTCTTGGGATATGCCTTCCCGTCCTTTATCTCGATATAGTTGACAACAGCCATTTCGTCCAGCATCAGGGATATGTTCAGGTGGTATATCGGAGGGTATATCTCCTCCCGCTCGAATTTGGTGAATTTAGCCAGTATTTCATCCGCAGTCATGCCCGGCTGTTCCTTTATTTTCTCCAGGATACTCATTGCCCGATTGTAATATGTAAGCATGTCGCCTCCGCTGGCAAGGTCGACAGGCTCGCATACGAAATATGCCCCCGTCCGGGTATCGTCACAGACAAAGCCACGCGCCCTTTTTATTAGGTTTTTAGGCGGCTCCGCCGGTATGCTCCTGAGATATTTCGGGTCGGCACCCTCGGGTACTTTTTTCAAAGGGCGAAACCCGACTCCGTCATACTTTTTCATGCCGGGGTCTCTGGCGCTGAGACCGGAGTAAAGGTAAACCATACGGTCATAGTCGCCGGAACCGTAAAAGACGGTATTCCACAGTACCGGTGCCATATTTTTCAGCAAACCGTTACATATTTTACCTTCGAATTTCTCACCATCATACGTAAACGCATCGCCTATCCGGTAACCGAAGTGGCACGGGAAATTCTCCGGGTCACCTGTAAATGAAACCAGCTTGCATCTAACTTTAAATGGCATTTCAGTTCCCTCCTTTGATACATCCTGATATAAACGGACTCTTATAATCCCAGAGCAGGCACCATATCATCCAGCCCCTGACGTAACAGTGTTTCAGCCTCCGGGACTCCCGTCGCTTCGTCCCATCCCCGCAGGCGGTAATATTCTCTCAGCATCTCAGCGAACTTATCGCGGTCAAGTACTTTTCCGGAGGCACTTACCTTCACCGGATCTGCCACCTTCAGAGGTTCCGTGAAATTGATTTCAGGTGGATAGTCATCCTCCGGCACTTTCCTACCCTCTCGTATCATAATCAGCCTCTGAACATTAGCAACCCGCTCGGTACACCGGTCTATTTCATCACCGGAGACGCCGGTCACCGCGTTAAATATTTTATATTCAAGGTCAGGGTCGCCGACGGGGTCCGGCTTGCTGAAAGAGTAGATAAGAGGCCAGGCGAAGTCGCACAACCCGAGGCTGTCTTCGGTGTAAGTTCTGTTCTGTATTCTTACCGCCGCCAGCGCCTTTCCTTCATAGCTTAATAAATCCGCCGCGGCGGCGCTGCCCCAGAAAGCTTCGGCAATCCTGCGGAATACTTCCGTGGTAATGGGATTTATCCCCGGATTCATTTGATTTGCCATCCACGCCGCCCTGGCAAAACCGCCGTGTACTAACGGTCGGCTCATCCGCGGTTCCATCGTGTCAAGTATGGCATGGACAACCGAAGAGCGGGGTAAATTCACGTCGTTTTCACCGATCGGTAATACTCCGGGACCAAGCATAGCCCGGGCTTTCTCAGGTAGCTGCTCCATAGCTCTCGCCAGGCCTTCGGCAAGGAGTTTTCCAAAGCCTTCGCGGTAGGTTATTGAATGGAGCAGTTTCTCCAGGAAATCAATGGTACCAATCTTTGACAGCGGCAAACCGGTCTCTTCTTCGGTAAGGCTTCCGGTCTGGTAACAGGCATACAGCCAGTTAATCATACTCCGGAGTTCGAACGTGCAGATGGAATAGTCATTAGCCAGCACCGGCGCATTATAAAAAGTATCCACTGGCTCATCCTCCCGGGAGTATATCCAGGGCATATAGTATTCCATCGCCTGGCAGCGACGGTACGCTTCGAGTTCTTTTCTATTACCATACCGGTATTTATTCCTGATACAGTCCAGCCCGCACTGGTAACAACCCCCCTTGCCGATATGCTCCAGCAGATAACCATGACCGCTCGCTGTCGTGTCTGGAGGAATGGTCAGGTCCAGACGTTTGCTTATCTGCACGGTGTACCTGTTCAGTTCTTTCAGCCTTTCGGCGTCAGCTACATCGGGCTTACCACTGCCCTTTACCACTATAGCTTTCAGGTTCTTGGAAGCCATAACGGCTCCGAAACCGGCGGTTGAAGTGGAGTTGTGGGAGCCTAAAATTATAGCGCTTCTTACCAGGTTCTCGCCGGCAACACCCGTGGTAAGAAATCTTACTCTGTCTCCATGATACTTCTGGAGCATTTCAGCAACCCGGTACGCCCCGGTTCCCCAGAGTGCTGAGGCATCCCTGAGTTCAACATGATTGTCATTAATCCACAGATAGACAGGCTTTAAGGCATGCCCGGTGATGACCAGGCCGTCGTATCCGGCTCGCTTTAGCTCAGCCCCGAAGAAACCACCGATATTACCGTAGCAGTACCCTTCAGGGTAAGCCATGGGAGATTTACCTACAACCGACATACGGGTAGCCCCCTGGGCACCGGTAGCCACCAGAGGACCGGTCATGAAGATAAGGCGATTCGCAGAGTCGAAGGCGCTGATATCAAGTGTTACCGTTTCCCAGTAGATTCTGGAGGCGATGCCGCGTCCGCCGATAAATTTCTCGGCGTAAGGCTGTGTTAGAAAATCGGATATTTTCGATGTATTCAGGTCGATATGCAGTATTTTACCCGTCCATCCGGGCATGAAGACGCCTCCTCACTCTACATCCTTAACGCTTCTTTTTCTTCCGCTGACAGGCTATTTCTGAAGTCCTTCAGTTTCTTGATGCCATTCTCAGTTATTGTAGCTTTGCCTTCTCTCCCGTCCTCCAGCTTCACATAGTCCAGCACCGCCAGCTCACCGATCAGCGTCCAGATTATATTCTGTCCCAGAGTTGGATAGATATTATCCCTTTCATCATCGTCAAACTCGTCTATTATCTTGTTTATGGCAACTCCCGGTTTCTTCGAGATTTTATTCAGTATCGATAACGCTCTCCTGGTATACGGAAGACCGTCGCCGTAGTCGACCAGGTCGAAGGCTTCAAATTCCATTCGCATTAAAGTATGCCTGTCGCCGCAGACCAGAATCTCTTTTTTCCTGATACCGCTACCCGGACCGCCGAGTAATTCCGCTCCGCCCGGCGGGTCATCGAACAAAGTAACATCGGGAATGTATTTATAGTTCTGTTCCGGTCTTTCCAGAGTCGGCCTGAAACCCACTCCGTCATATTTCTTATAGGCAGGGTCATAAACGCTGTACGGAGAATGGAAAAAAGGCACGTAGGAGTTGGGCAATTCTCCTTCTCTGTGCCGACCGCCGGATGTATACAAAATACTTACCTTATCAGCAAACGGACGAAGAATGGAAGGACATATTCTCCCGATAAATTTCTCACCGTCCCAGATGACCGTATCGCCTATTTTGTACCGGAAGTGACATGGGTGCTTCTCTTCATCCTCGTCGAAACCTACAACCGTGGCTCTCACTTTAAACATATTTTCTCCTCCCTCATTATACGTTATGACAACGGAGATTTTCGGTAATCATATCGCACCTTGATGATAAAGGTAAAGTATCGGTCAGTATTTGCTATCAACTGTTTAAAGATAGTGGTATTTAAAATACTTAGCATAGAATATATAATGAAAATCTGATATTACTTTATTAGTTTCATAAGGGGGGAACTTTTTATGAATTCTGGTGCTGGAGAATCGCAGGATAACCCAGTAGAACTCATATTTCATGATATCCATGGCCACGGCGTGGATATTGCCGAAATGTGGATAAACGAAGTGGAGACACGGTCGGGCGGCAGAGTCCTGTTCAAGAGAAGCAACGGCGAGGACCCGGAGACAATCAAGGCTGCCGATATAGTCCGCGATGTGCCAGCAATGAATCCCCGTTACCAATTGCTTAAACTTATCCAGATTCCCTTTATTTTCCCCAGTTCAACCGTCGGGAGCAAGGTCATCGCTCAACTCTACGCGGAATTCCCGGAACTGCGGAATGAACTAAGCGATGTAAAAGTGGTCGGTCTGGGAATCGGTGCGTTAATGGCAATCTTTTCAAATAAAACCCGGGGACCGCTACGTACAATAGAGGATTTCAAAGGCGCCAGGGTAAGGTCTTTATCACTGATGGACAAGATTATTCAAATTTTCGGGGCTGAACCGGTGCAGGTAAGCTGGTTTGAAATGAGCCAACTTCTGGAAATTGGAGGGCTGGATGCGGCGGTCCTGGGCGTACTCCCGGCACATACGTTCAGACTGGCAGACGGAGCGGCACCCTACTGTACTATTACCGGCGTTAAATCGATAACCATGCACCCGATGCGCATATATATGAAATGGGATAGCTGGAACCGATTACCGCCTGACATCCGCGAAATAATCGAGGAAATCGGTCCCGCCGGTTCGGACTGCTGGTATGCAGTCCAGAGCGGGGCAGATTCCGATAATCACTTACAGGAAGCGCTGGAGTACATAAGGCAAAAAGGAGAGATAATCGAGATTACGCCAGAGGAACTGCAGCGGTGGCAACGTTTTATACAGCCGATTACAGATTCGACACTGCGTGAAGTTGAAGCGAAAGGGCTTCCTGCCCGGCGGTTTTATAACCGGATGATAGCACTTGCAGACGAGTACTCATAGCAGCCGGAAAGGGGTGTAATATGGACTTAAAATTAACAGATAAAGTAGCCCTGGTAACCGGGACCGGGAGCCAGATAGGTTATGGCAAGGCGATAGCGTCAACCCTGGCACAGGAGGGGTGCAATATTATCTCAGCAGATATCGACCTGGATGGTGCCATACAAACGGCAGCCGAGGTTGAGGCTTCAGGACGTAAAGCACTTGCCGTAAAGGTGGATGTAAGGAACCGTGATGAAGTCGATGATATGGTTAAAAAGAGTCTGGATAAATTCGGCAGGATAGATATACTGATAAACAACGCCGGTGTCAGCAGCAAATGGAGACCTTTCGTGGAGACGAGTAAAGATGACTGGGACTATGATATCGGCGTGAACCTGTACGGGCAGATGAACGTTGCCCAGGCGGTGCTGCCCCATATGATATCAAGAAAGTCAGGCAGAATAATCAATACTTCCGGAGGTCAGGGAATTCCCGGAATATCGTTGTACGGTGCCGCCAAGGCTGCGGTGGTACAGTGGACCAGAGCGCTGTCCAAGGAAGTGGCACCACATGGAATCATCGTGTCCGTTTATTCTCCCGGACTCGGCGCTACCGGTCTTACCGTCAATGACCCACGTGACCTAGAGGATCAAGCCAAGGAAACCATACAGGGAAGACTCTGCACACCCCAAGACGTGGGAAACCTGGTGGCTTTTATGGCTTCAGAACTCAGTGATTATTTCGCTTCATCCTTCGGTGGAGGGAGCGATTCCTGACAACAAGGTTTGTTCAACTCCAGTCTATTGTCTATAAACGCACCGGTGAAGAGGAGGTTTTTTACTATGACGGAAAAGATTGTTAAGTATGTATGTCCCTATTGCGTTCAGGAATTCGATACTATCAATGCCCTTCAGAACCACCTTGAATCAATCCACACAACCAGAGATGAAACAACTCAGGTCTGGGGCAGAGAGATATATCCGCCTCCGAACGGGGTGGCTTTCATTGACGCGGACGTCATGAAGTGCATTGGCTGTGGTCTCTGCGCCGAAGCCTGCTCCATGGAGCATTTCGGAGTAATTAACAAAGACTTCGCCAGGATTTACGTGCGTAAGTTCCTTCTACCTCTGCCAAAAGCCATTGTGGTAACCTGCAGCCAGTGCCAGGCAGAGGAGAGGCTGTGTGAAAAAGCCTGCCCGGTATCGCCACCAGCTATCTATTTCGACGAAAAGACACTGCACATGGTTATTGATAAGGAGCGCTGTACCGGATGCCTGTTGTGCCAGGAAGCCTGCGGCACCGAGGCTATCCGGTATAACCCGGATGCGTCCGACACTCCGTTTGTCTGCGACCTCTGTGACACAAACAATACCGGCGAAAGGAACCCTCAGTGCGTCCAGATATGTCCCACGACCGCCCTCTATTTTCACGACCAGAATGAACGGGGGCGACCTCTCAGAGATACTTTCAGGAGAAGTGTTGATGAAAAAGCGGATATGGTTGCCAGAAGACTTTATCCCTTGACCAGAGAAAGTCTCGCTTTCCCTGTATGGCGACCGTAATTACGGACAGGAGAGTAAGAAATGGATGAGATTAGATTCAAACTACTGGAAGTGGATTTATCGACGGGGACAAGCCGGGTGCTCGATGTGACCGGTGACATGAAGACATACCTCGGCGGCAACGGTCTGGGCAATAAGCTGATATGGGACATTGTTCCTCTGGGAGTAAACCCTCTGAGTACCGATAATATTCTTCATATAGGGGTAGGACCGATAACCGGTCTTGTCGGTACCAAGGTAAGCTGCTCTTTCATATCGCCTTTAACCGGCTGGGCAGGCGAGGCTACTGTATCAGGTTATATCGGTGACGAGATAATGAGGACAGGTTACAACGCCGGAATCCTGATTCGAGGCAAGGCAAGTAAACCGGCATATCTCTTTGTCTATAACGATAGAGTAGAGATAAGAGAGGCTTCCGACCTGTGGGGACAGTATCTTATAAAGACAGAAAATACACTCAGGAAGCGGCTGTACCAGGAGACGGGTAAGGAGTTCGCCACGCTGTGCATCGGACCCGCAGGAGAGAACCTTGTACGGTTCGCCAGCGCCTCCACCGAGAATATACATAGTGCGGCTAAAAACGGTGTCGGCGCTGTATTCGGCTCCAAGAACCTAAAAGCCTTAGCCGTGAAGGGAACGAAAATTCTCCCCTATGCCGACCACAACAAAGTATGGCAGCTTAAGAAGCTATATGCCATGCATCCGGCAACCGCTGTCCAGAAAAACCCCGGCTGGGCTCGTTATGGTGCCAGCGCCGGTATGAGGGCTTTACTTAACTATGGAGGAGATACGATAAAGAACGCACATTCTTCATGGGACCCTGTTGCCGATAGAAGCGACCATATCGACCACGAGCTGAGCTACCGTGTCTGGACAGATGGCTGCCCGGGATGTGCTACTCCCTGCTTCATGCCGTTTTTTAAAAATACCCCGCATGGAGCCTTCAGCGGTGAACTGAGACACGGCAATACGGCTGGTCTCTGCGGTAATGCCATGATGGGTTATGATGAAGTTCAGGAGATAAATTCACTGCTTGAGGAGCTTGGAGTGGATGCTGAAGATATACAGGGACACATAGCCTGGGCTATGGACCTTTACGAGCACGGCATTATCTCCAAAGAAGACCTGGGCGGAATCAATTTGCAGTGGGGCGACCGTAATGCCGCTATGGAGCTTCTAAAGAAGATCGTGTACAAGGAAGGTCGTGCCCCGGCAGCTATGGCTGAAGGATACTGGCACGCTATCGATGTCTTTGGTCCGGAATCCAGATGGTACGCCTGGCACTCCAGTACAAATGCTTCTATTCCGAGATACGATGCCAGAAATAAGAAATACGGCCTTGGGCTCAGCTACGGTACGAGTCACGGTGGAGGCAGCGGCCTGTTTGACTCAGCAACCATGTGTATTTTCGCTGCATTCGCTTTTTACCCGATATTCGGGCAGCCCAACGACATCGCACGAACATTTTTCAATGCAGCCTGCGGGTGGGAAATCTCAAGAGAGCAGCTAGACGACATTTTACAGAGAAACAGTTATTTAAGCAGGTGTATCAGTCTCAGGCAGGGATTTCACCCGGACAAACACGCTCGTCTACCCGAACGGGCTTTTGATGAACCAATAACCGATAAATACGGTACTACCTGGGTTTGGACAAAGGAGGAATGGGAAGCAGCCAAGAAAAAGCACTACAGGGATTCACTGAAACTGTCCGAGAGGGGTTTACCGCCTAAAGGAGAACTGCAACGACTCGGTCTTGAGTTTGTGATTCCGGTTCTTGAACCTATGGACGCAATAGGTTAATTCTCTCGACCGGGTGAATAATAAGATGGAGTGTTTAGTGCATACCATCAATATTTTGAAGCGCCGATTTCCTCCATTTTGCCGGTTACCATATAGACCACTCTTTCGCAGATGTTGGTGACTCTGTCAGCACTGCGTTCCAGGTTGTGGGCTACCCAGATAAGCCGGGTTGCCCGGGTGATTGTTTTAGGGTCTTCAGCCATAAAACTCAGCAATTCTCTGAAGACCTGGTCATAAAGTCCGTCTACTTCATCGTCTTCTAGCGCGATTTTCTTGGCGCTCTCGCTGTCATGTTTAACGAAAGCATCCAGGCTGCGTTGCAGCATATCCACCGTCTTATCAGCCATACGTGGTATATCGATTAAAGGTTTCAGCGGCGGTTCGTCGCCTATCATCAATACTATCTTGGCAATTCCTTCCGCGTGGTCGCCGATACGCTCCACCTCGCTGATTATGTTGAATACAGAGATAATAACTCGAAGGTCACTCGCCATCGGCTGCTGCGTGGCTATCAACTGAATACATTTCTCCTCAATTTCAAACCTTTTCATATTCACTTTTTTATCACTTTCAATTATGCGGTTTGCCAGAGTGATATCTCTTTCTTTCAGGGCTTTGATGGACTGGTTAATCGCTTTTTCCACCATGCTTCCCATTACCAGCACATCATCCTGAATTTCCTTTAACTTTTTACGAAAAGTAGTTCTGATTTCCATTTCAAACCTCCATACCCGCGATTATCCGAAACGACCGGTGATATAGTCTTCAGTCCGTTTATCTTTTGGATTGGTGAAAATCTCGGCGGTTGGGCCGTATTCTACCAGTGTTCCTGCCCTGTCATCTTCCATCATCAGGAAAGCAGCCATATCGGATGCCCTGGCTGCCTGCTGCATATTATGGGTAACGATAACGATAGTGTAATTCTCCGCCAGAGTCCTCATCAAGTCCTCTATTCTCAGAGTGGCTACCGGGTCGAGAGCGCTGCATGGTTCATCCATCAGGATTACTTCCGGTTCTACTGCCAGCACTCGAGCGATGCATAATCTCTGCTGCTGTCCGCCGGAGAGTGCCAGAGCCGATTGTGACAGTTTGTCTTCGACTTCGTCCCACAATGCTGCCTGGCGGAGGCTTCTTTCGACGATGTTTTCCAGCTCTATACGGTTCTTTATACCATGCCTTTTAGGTCCGTAAGCTACATTCTCGAAAACAGACATCGGGAAGGGATTCGGCTTCTGAAAGACCATACCCACTCTTTTTCTCAGTTCTACGACGTCTATTTCTTTGTCGTAGATATCAATGCCGTCCAGCTCAACATTTCCTTCTATCCTTACTCCGGTTATCAGGTCATTCATCCGGTTAAACACCCGCAGGAATGTTGACTTTCCACAGCCGCTGGGGCCTATTATGGCAGTGATTGCCCGCTCCGGTATATCCAGGGTAATATTTCTTAACGCCTGGAAGTCCCCGTAGTACAGATTTAACTGGTTCGTGCTCAACCTTATATCGTTAGCCATCACTCTGTTATTCAGCAGTCCTGTGTCAATATCCACTTTCATGAGCTATACCTCCGTCTTCTGGTACGCAGTCTGATAAGCGTAGCCGTCACGTTGAATGAAAGGACCACCACCAGCAACACAAGCGCCACACCCCAGATGGTAACATCGGGTATGCCTGGAACATGGGCGGCAACGGTGTAAAGGTGGTAAGGGAGCGCCATAAACTGGTCGAATATAGATTGTGGCAATCTGGGAAGGAGGAAAGCAGCCCCGACTATCAGTATAGGCGCTGTTTCGCCGGCGGCGCGGCTCATCGCCAGCACTGCGCCGGTGATTATACCCGGCATCGCCTGGGGTAGAACCACGTGCCGTACTGTTTGCCATCTGGTTGTGCCTATTGCCAGGCTTCCCTCGCGGTACTCTGCGGGTACCGCCAGAATCGCCTCTCTCGAGGTGGTCACCGTCATAGCCAGAGCCTGGCATGTCAGTGTCAGGATTGCCGACAGGAGCGACATACCAAAGTTAAATGCCAGGACGAATATCCCCAGACCGAACAGCCCGTAAACGATACTCGGCACTCCGGCAAGGTTGACGATTGCCATATTAATCAGTCTGGTCAGCCGGTTGTCTCCAGCGTATTCGGTAAGATATATACCGGCCATTACTCCCACGGGTAAAGCGACCAACAGAGTACCGACCATCAGGTAAAACGTGCCGACAATCGCCGGGAAAATGCCGCCGGCTTTTCCCGCCTGTGAAGGAGCCTGGGTAAGAAATTCCAAATTTATAGCTCCAGCCCCATTCACGAGGATTACGCCGATTATCACCAAGACCGGCACAACCGCAATAACGGTTGCGGCTATGAGAAAGCCAAATGCTGTCCGCTGTGATACCTGTCGCGTTGCTAGGCTCATTATGTCCTCATAAACTTACGTTTCTGTCGTTCGAGTACCCGGTCGGCAATCAGATTTACCGCCAGGGTAATCAGGAACAGTATCAGTCCGATGGCGAATAATGCCTGGTATTGCAGTCCACCGCGAACGGCGTTGCCTATTCCCGAGGCGATAGCCGCTGTCATCGGCATCATCGGCTCCGCTGGTGATGCCGGCACGGCGAGGGCACCTCCGGCAACCATCAGTACCGTCATTGTCTCGCCGATAGCCCTTCCGATTCCGAGCATGATAGCTGCCGTTATCCCGGAAAGAGCCGACGGAATGCAGACGTGCCATATCGTCTCCCACCGGGTAGCTCCAAGCGCGTAAGATGCCTGCCGGAAATAATCAGGGACAGCCCGTAAAGCGTCCTCGGAAACGCTGACAATTATCGGCAGGCTCATAAAGGAGAGCATAATACCGGCGGTGAGGCCGCTCAGCCCTGTATTCAGGTTAAAAGTACTCTGCACCAGCGGAGATAGCAGCATCAGCCCGATAAATCCCATCACCACCGAGGGAAACCCGGAAAGCAACTCTATTACCGGTTTAACGATTTCCCTTACTTTTTCAGGGGTTATCTCCGAAAGGTATGCAGCACAGGCAACGCCGACCGGCACCGAAATAACAGTCGCCACCAGAGTTATCCAGAGTGTGGAAACGAAGAAAGGCATTATGCCAAAAGTTGGCGGCTCAGAGATTGGATACCACCTGGTACCGAAAAAGAACTCCCAGGGAGGAGTATAGAGAAAAGCAGGCAGTCCTTCCTTGAAAAGCAGGACAATGATACCCAGCAGGACTATTATGGAGAGTATTCCTGCCAGGAATATCCAGCTCTCGATGAACTTTTCGCCGAGACGCCACCGCCGCCGGAGGCTATTCAGGCTCCCGACGGTAGTGGCAGTGGGTGTTTTACTGACCTGCAATATCCTGTTGTCCTATTTCAGCGGTACGTACCCTGATTCGGTTACCTTTTTCTGACCATCGGTCGATAAGCAGTAGTCTATGTATGATTTTACTATACCGGTGGGTTCACCATCGGTATAGTAGTAAAGATTCCGGGAAATCGGGTAACTTCCGTCTTTCGCCGTAGCCACGCTGGGTAGTACGGCGGGGCCACCGGCCGTCTTTTTTATCGCCAGCGGTTTTACTTCATCGGTCAGATATCCAAGCCCCGGATAGAAGATAGCGTTTTCATTTTTGGCAACCTGGTTCACTCCTTCCTTGGTGGAGGGCAGCATAAGCACTTTAGGTCCGTATTCAAGGGTTTTATCCTCTTTGTCCGTACCACTCATCTGCACCACATGCTCCTTGAAGAACGCATGAGTACCTGAGTTCGTATCGCGCGAAACTGCCAGTATCGGGGCATCATTACCGCCAACCTCGTTCCAGTTGGTAATCTGTCCGGTAAATATGCCGGACAGCTGGGCTATGGTGAGTTCATTCACCGGATTGGCCGGATTGACGACTACGGAAAGGGCATCCATAGCCACCACGGTCTCTACGGGGTCTCTGCCTCTTTCTCTTGCCTGGTCATATTCCGTGGATTTCATAGCCCGCGAAGCCTGGGCGATATCGATGGTGCCGTCAATCAGGTATGCGATTCCGACTCCTGAACCGGGACCGCTTATGGATATGCTGACACCGGAATTCATCTTCATAAATTCTTCCGCCCACAGCACGCTCAGTGGCTCCAGAGTGTTGGAGCCGACAATCTTGATAGAACCGGTCATCCCCTGTTCGCTTTCGGTCACGGACGTTCCTTGTTCAGTTTTGGTTGCTACAGCATCAGTACCGCCGCAACCAGCCAGACCGATAAATAGACCGGTCACGATAAACAACGTCAGTAACCACCCCAACTTGTTATTACACCTTAATCCCAACCTGTAAACCTCCTGAAAAATCCTGTTATTTTCTTTAGCAATATTTTTATCAAAAGCGGTCGTTCAACCCGTACCGCGTTTTTTACCATGCTATTGAACAATGCTTCCGCCATCTGGCTCCTGCTCGAATGGTGAACGTAAACAAAAAGTATTTTTTCATCTCTTAATAGAAAAACCCTAAACTTGCTTCTTTATCCATCCATAATGATTTTAAAGGGCTGAATTTAAGAACGGTTTAAGGCTATGTTAAGAATTTGTTAAATTATGAAAGTGCTAATGGGAAACGGCCTGTACAGGCAGAATAAAGGTAAATGTAGACCCTTCTCCCTCCGTGCTGCTGGCATATATCGTGCCGTCATGGGCTTCGATAACGTGCCTGGCGATTGCCAGTCCCATACCGGTCCCACCACTCGCTCTTGACCTGTCAGCCATATAGAAACGTTCGAAGATATGGGGTAAATCTTCTCTGGCAATGCCGATACCGGTATCGGCTATTTCCACTGTTACTGCATTATCGTCCGCATTTGTGGTTATCGTTATACTTCCGCCCTCACCGGTAAATTTAACGGCGTTATGAATCAGATTGATGATTACCTGCTCTATCCTTTCCCTGTCCATACGCACAGCAGGCAAATCGCCTAATACTTTTGTTATGGATATGTTCTTTCTTCCCGCCTGCGGCTCCAGCTGTTCGATTGCTTCATCTATCAGGGAATTGAGGTCCGAAGGTTCCATATTAAGGTCTGCCTTGCCTGTCTCGATTCTCGATAACTCGGTAAGTTCCGCCACCATCTGTGCCAGTCTGTCTACTTCACCGTCAATCCTAGACAAGAAGTCTCTCGCCGCTTTTTCGTCATTAATAGCACTATCCCGCAGTGTCTCAACCATCGCCTTGATTCCAGCCAATGGCGTCCTGAAATCATGAGAGATATTGCCTATGAGCTCCCGCCGCATCGTTTGAAGAGCGCGCATTTCGGTAAGGTCCTGTATCAGTATTAAAATTCCTTTTGAAGTACGTCCGGATACCGGAACTGCCATCGCCCTCAGGAAACGCTTGAAGTGGTCAGATTCAAACTGCTCAACCTGTTCCCGGTCGGTCTCAAGACACTTTTTCATCAACTCGCCTATTTCATGGTCATGGAGATTTTCTATTAGAGGTTTGCCGACCAAATCCTTATTGCTAACGTTAAATATCTGCTCGATTGCCCTGTTGGCTAACAGTACCTCGCCTTCAGTGTCAGTCATGATTACTCCATCGGCGATGTTGTCCAGAATGCCGGATAGCCTTGTCCGGTCTTCCGAGAGTGTCTCCATCGTTTCTGCCAGTTTAACGGACATCTGGTTAAAAGAACGGGCGAGTTCGCCGGTTTCATCCATGGCTCCTGTTCCTATCCTCTGGTGCAGTTCTCCCGAGGCAATCTTTTTGGAGGCTTCCGTTACCTCTCTGACAGGTTTCGTCAATAGACGCGCTATTAGCCAGGCTGACACCATAACCAGCACAACAGTGACCACTATCGCTATCACAATGCTTGTTATTACGCTGCCGACCATGTTTTCCACATCGGTCAATGGCATAGCGACCCTGACCGCGCCTGTTATCTCACCATTTTTTATCACCGGCACGGCGACATACATCATGTTAATACCGAGTGTTGTGCTGTAACGGGTACTCTCTCCGTAACCTTCAGTGAAAGCGGCTTTGAATTCGGGCCGACCGGCATGGTTTTCCATCATCGAGGCGTCTTCCTCGGAATCACCGATTACCTCACCAATCCGGTCAATAACAGTTATTCTTTCCTCTATAGGCTGGCCGATTCTTTCTATTTCCGCCTTCAAGTTTCCTCTTTCCGAGGAATCGGAAATATCGTGCATTACGATTTCAGCTACAATGGTCGCCTGGTTCTTGAGGCTTGCACGGAGGCTATCAAGCTGTACCTCTCTGACATGTCTCGCAAGGAAAACACCGAGTATGGTCATTACAACCACAACCAGCAGAGAAAACGATAGAGTTATACGCCATTGAATACTGCGGAACATATCAACCTGCC
>CAZBAN010000036.1:0-4561 GCA_964489895.1 uncultured Dehalococcoidales bacterium | reverse complement strand
AGAGAAAACGATAGAGTTATACGCCATTGAATACTGCGGAACATATCAACCTGCCAGTTTGTAACCAGCACCCCTTACCGTAATGAGCTTTTCCGGTTTCGAAGGATTAGCTTCGATTTTCTGGCGTAGCCAGCGGATATGGACATCAACCGTCCGGGTATCTCCTGCGTAGTCATATCCCCACACCTTTTCCAGAAGCTGCTCACGATTGAAGACAATTCCTTTGTTGGTGGCAAGAAAAACAAGCAAATCATATTCTTTAGGGGACATGTCCAGTTCTTTTCCTTTGAAAGTAACCAGGTGCCTGTCGGTGTCGATTTCAAGCTCGTTAATCTTCAGCAATTTTTCCTCAGGAGCTGGCTGCTGAAGGAGCGTCATCTCGGTACGGCGCAGCATTGCTCTTATACGTGCCAGTAGTTCTCTCATGCTGAAAGGTTTGGTCATATAATCGTCGGCACCGATTTCGAGACCTATTATTTTATCCACTTCTTCGTTCCTTGCAGTAAGCATAAGTATCGGGACTGTCATTTCTTTCCTGAGAATACGGCAGACCTCCAGACCGCTTAATTCGGGTAACATTATATCGAGGATAATAACGTCAGGGTTCTCCTTACGTGCGGACTCCAACGCCTGTTCACCATCTACAGCAGTAATAACCTCGTAGTCCTCACGGCGCAGGTTATACTCCAGCGTATCCAAGAGGTTACGGTCGTCTTCTACAACAAGGATTTTATAAGCAACCATTACTATTTATAATTCTAGTATAGGCTTAATACAATATCTGGGCAATAAAAGGCCCCTGGCTATATAGTCGGTCATATCCACAGTAGTTTTTACCAACTATCCCACAATTGACCGCGACTTAACAAAACTTGGTTGTGTTGAGTTGTGCTACTCTCCATTGCTATTAGGGGGATTATTAGCCTAAAACGAGGTCATCAGGATAATGAGCGGAAACCAGTATATTGTGTTCTGCCTATCCGCCTATTCCGGCCAGAGTTCCTCAGCTACGTCGTCAAGACCTAACTCTATTAGCTTCTTTTTACTGGGCTTTGCAGTCTCCAGGTCCCAGTCCATTTCTTTAAGATACTCCATGTGCAGGGTTTTATCATCGACCGTTTTTCCTGCCAGTGGACCTTCCTTCAAAGGCGGCTTACCGAATATCCTCCCGGGGACTTTAAACTGTGGCGAGTACAGTCCTTCACGAATATTAAAAGCCTGACGCAGGTTCGAGATTCGCTCTCCGGTGGTAATGAGTTCTTCAGTAGTAACATCCCAGCCAGTAATTGCTCTCATAAACTCTGCTACCACATCTACATGCGGAAGACCGCCATATACCATGGCGCACATTCCGGTGCAGTTCACGATATGATTGAAGTTACTGCCTATCTTATGGGCTTTAGCCCGACCGCTTACGGCATCTCTGTCCAGCGGCGGTATAAGACCGGGAGCGTGCATCGTCTCCGAGCCCTGAGTATGACGTGCCGGGGTCGGGTCCAGCTGATAGGTGGTCACCCAGTGAATCCCCAGCTTCGGGTCATGTGCCGGGAGTTCCTGCCCCTGAATATGCATGGCAAACTGTTCGGAGCCTTTGCCGATTCTTTCCGAACCCACTTTCGTGCCATCGGCAATTACATCACCGAAACCTTCCCTCTTTGCCAATTTCTCCGTCATAGCCACAATTGACCTGTGGTTACCCCAGGTCATTTCGATACCGTCGGTATCTTCTTTAGTAAGAAGCCCATTCTCATAACATTCTATGGTAAAGGCGACGGTAGCCCCGGCAGAGATGGTGTCGAGCCCGTATCGATTACAGATATCGTTAGCCATTATTATCGACTCCAGATTACTGTTAAGGCAATTGGAGCCGAACATAGCCAGGGTTTCATATTCGGGCTTTTGAGCGCCCTCTTTGTATTTATATTCTCCTGTGCCAGCTTTCATGTGACCACCGCCCGCAACAGGACACCTATAACAGCCATACTTGTCCAGCAGGCGTTCTCTCACATATTCGCCTCCAAGGAGGTCGGCATCTGGAAAGTCGACAATTCCAGCCCCTCCCCAGTTTTTTACCGGTGAATCACCGCTTTTAGCCGACATATGAGCCCCGCCGGATGTCCCCAGGTCTCTTAGTCCCAGCGCCATTCCTCCGAGTTCCTTCAGATATTTCTTCCTTAACTCATTGGCTTTTTCTTCATCGGCAAGAGGAACCTTCATATTACCTCTCACCGCTACAGCTTTAAGTCTCTTGGAGCCCATTACGGCACCCAGCCCCGAACGACCGGCTGCCCTTGTCCTGTCATGCATGACACAGGCTATGAGAGATAACTTTTCCGCCGCTGGACCGATGGAGGCTACCCTCACATCCTTGCCCAGTTCGGACTTTAAAATTTCTTCGGTCTCAAAGGTATCTTTCCCCCATAAATGGTTAGCATCTCTTATCTCAGCTTTACCGTTATCTATAAACAGGTAGACCGGCTTGTCCGATATACCGTTGATGTATATGGCATCATAGCCGGCAAATTTCAGATAAGGGCCGAAGTAACCGCCGGAGTTAGCATCACCCCATCCACCGGTCAGGGGTGATTTTCCCAGTACCGTGTACCTGGAGCCGGCAAACATCGGAGTGCCCGTAAGCATACCTGTGGTTAATCCAAAATGATTATCCGGCCCCAGAGGGTCGACCCCGGCTTTCTGCCGGCTGAAAAGCAACCTGGCTCCTATACCATACCCGCCGATGAACTTACGAGCGAACTCATCGCCGATTGCCTCGTCTTCCATCTGCCTTTTGGAAAGGTCCACCATAAGCATCTTTCCCATATATCCTCCTGTCATAGTCCTCCTCCTTAGTTTCTTAGCGTCAGATTGTTATTCGAGAAAATATTATCTTATTAAGTAGAACTTACCTTATCAGTGTTAACCTTTTTATGGGCTGGTCAAATCGTGCATGCCATAATTAACCTCTATCACCAGCTATCGATAATGAAAATCGGTAAACAACAACTCTAAATCACTCCAGTTTCGTATCTCTTAGCGAAAGACTGCCTGAATTGACTTAATTATTTAATGGTTTCCCTGCCGGAAACGGGATTTTTATAATGGAACGGGCAGATAAATCCAGACGGATACAGAGTTTCTTCAGGGGTTCCGGTAGGCCGCAGTGCCGCTGAACGTTCGTATGGCCGGTCTATTCTTTCATCTACTCGCTTGGCGGTATCGACAAAGCTCATAGCCCACGGTGCGTGGAACGTCATGCACCAGCGGACTTTCAACAACTTCCAGATATCATTTTCTTTGATATACTCTACCTCGTATACTCCGTCCATCCATCCAGGATTAATTCCACCCGGACCAGGAAAGGCATTAGCACCAAAGCCGTACCAGCGGCCTTTTGCGCTTTTTCCATCCGGAGCTACATCAACAATTCCGGAAAGCTGCATCACTTGATGGAGAAATTCCGGATCGTCGGATTTCTCGAGTGCAGTGTTTTCATCACCATGCCGGAAGAACCGGTGTATGCTTTCCTTGCCCCGGTATTCTCCCGCAGCAACACTAAGACAAGCCCCGGGACCGTCTGAAAACAAATCTATTATATCTTCAGCCATCCAGTGCTCCAGGTAATACCCATAAGCCCTCTGCAATTTCTTGATCGCCTCAATATCTTCCAATGTCCTGAGTTTATTCTCCAGCATTTCTACTTTAGCTTCGAGTTCTTCCATCTTCATGATAATCTCCTTATTGTTTTGGTATTTTACGGGCAGGACTCCACCTTAACAACCTGTCCGATTTCTCGGTGCCACTTCATAGTATTTACTTTTTCCTCACTAATGCCTTCCCAGAAATCTGCATGAACGGCGGACATTATGCACCTCCGCATTGATTTATCAATAATGCATAATGCCTAGTATAGTCGTATCAAATTAAAAAGTCATCGATTCGATGAAGTTTACAGATCATCTTTTCGTGCAGGATATCACACATTTCATCGATTTGTTTAATTTATTGCGAGGTAATAATACGATGTTTCGTTTAATAACGTTCATTAAGAGAACTATTCTAAAAACATGCCATATTAGCCACACAGATAGTATTCATTAGAGACTTCAGGTATTGATAAATAGATAAATGGAGCGTGGACAAGCCCATAATGAGGTGGTAGTGTATCTATAAAGCATCCTAAGAAAGAGTATTATCAGGTCTCTTCAAGTCTTTTCTTCAGCTCTTCGTATTCTTCCTGGGTGATTTCGCCTTTCGCAAGTCTTATTTTCAGAGTTTCAAGCCATCCTGAAGATTTTTCTTTGACTGACCTTCTGGCACGCCTGCGCCGCAAGAGAAAGAAGAGGACCAATATTAAGGCTATGACCAGGAGTATGACTACGAGTACGACCACGATCAAAATTACAGGCCCACCGACCGATTGAGTCATAGCGGAGCTGGGTGTAGTAACCTGTGTTGAGGTTAATCCTTCCTCCCACCACCGGTCAATCGACGCGGGGTCGATGGTTGCGATTCTCTGGAGCAGCTCTCGCTCGTTAAGTCCCTCTGCGGTCTTGGGGATAGT
>CAZBAN010000035.1:0-19261 GCA_964489895.1 uncultured Dehalococcoidales bacterium | reverse complement strand
CCCCTCTCACACAGTTCCCTGATTACCCTTCGAAATTCCTCTTGTGTGAGAGGGGGAGAGTTTTATGAGAGGGGGCTTCGCCCCCTCTCTTTTTTTTCCTCCCCTCTCCAGCCATGAGAACTCATCATCCTATACAATGGTCCTGGCTGGAGAGGGGCAAGGGGTGAGGTACAGACTAGTAACCCGATGCAAACAGAACTCATATAACCATCCTTGCCGAAGACATAAAATCGGGCTATAATGTCGCTGTCGGGGTGTAGCGCAGACGGGTAGCGCGCAGCGTTCGGGACGCTGAGGTCGGAGGTTCAAGTCCTCTCACCCCGACCAAATCATCTCCATTGTCTTTGTGCAAATAAGTTTGCGTCCGGTATAGTGGGCGCTGCTGTACGACAAGTGGTACACCCTAGTCGAAGTACAATTTGAGTTGACTATGCAACATATTGGTAATATAAACTAAGTTAATAATCTTCGTTTATCAGCCTGATTATTTATTCTTTTAAATTGCACTTATTGACAAGTTTTGGTTGTTAGGATATTTTGGACTTATGATGGTGGTGCTGGGAAGATGGAAAGTACAATTAATATAATTCAAAAGTCCATCGAAAACGCCGGACTGGAAGTGATTCTTCAAAACGTACTGGACGCCATTGAAGATGAGATTATTATCATCGACCATGAATATAATGTAAGATATGCCAACTCGGTAGTGTTAGAGCAGTTACAGAACAAAGACGTATCACCCGTGGGCAGAAAGTGCTACGAAGTCTTCTACAATAGGGATAGCCCATGTCGTGAGCCGCTTTGGGATTGTCTGCTAAAGAAAGCTATTGAAAAAGGAAAATCAGCGACAGTTATCCATCCTGTTTCTTTCCCTGAAGCCATCAAGTACTTCAAGATTACAGCCTACCCTCTAAGAGATAACCAGGGTAATATTATAGCAATAATTGAGTTGCGGAAAGACGTTACAGCAGAGAGAGAGCTTGAGACGCAAATCCTAAAACGCCACCACCAGTTGTTAGCTCTGAGCCAGATATCAAGTGCCCTGAGCGGACTACACGACCTGGATACAACTTTAACGAATGCTTTAGATTCTGTTTTAGAACTAATCAACGGTGACATCGGCGGAATATTACTACAGGATGAAAAAACAAAAACACTGTACTACCACGTCTACCGCGGACTTTCTTCCAGATATGTAGAAAAAACAAAAATACGCATCGGTGAGGGAATAGCAGGTGCCGTAGCCGAAACCGGTGAATCCATAATGCTGGAAGACATTTCAAAAGATAAGCGTACCGCTAATATCGATATAGTTAGTTCTGAAGGTCTGAAGGGCTTTATCAGTATTCCGCTAAAATCAAAGGAAAAAGTTGTCGGCGTAATGAACATTGCCAGCCACATAGCTGGAAGATTCAGCGACGACGAAAAGTCTCTACTCATTTCTATCGGCGATTACCTGGGCAGTGCCATAGAGCAGGCAAGATTACATGAACGCCTGGCAAGATTAGGGGAGAGATACAGGGCTCTACTTCGGTTTTCGCTAACTGCTCAGGAAGAAGAGAGGAAAAGGATTGCCAGAGAGCTCCATGATGATACCAGCCAGGCGATTACCAGTATGACGTTGAGTTTACAAGCCATTATTACACTGGCAGAAATGAAAGGTATCGGAGACAAGCAGTTTTTAGATATGGTCAAGGATACACATTCCTATGCGATTCACGCCGGCTACGAGATAGTCAGACTGATGAAGGAACTACGCCCAACGCTTTTAGATGAGCTGGGAATGGCAGCAGCAATTCACCGTTATGCCAAAGATGCTCTTGAGCCTCATGGAATTAAGGTATCTAAGAAATTTACTGGAACAGATGATAGGTTCCCCTCAGAGGTTGAGATAACTCTCTTTCGTGTTGCACAAGGGATAGTAGGTAATGTACTTGAGCACTCGGAGGCTAAAAACGTTTCAATCAAGCTGGCATGCAATGAGCATCAATGCGAAATGATAATCGAGGACGATGGTAAAGGCTTCGATGTTAGCAAACTTACTCGCGTGGAGTCAAGTGGCCGGGGAGCAGGTCTGTTCACTATGAGAGAAAGATTACATCTTGCGGGTGGTGAAGGTTTTGTTGAATCTGAACCGGGACACGGTACAAGAGTTATTGCCCGGATACCGATAAATAGAGGCGCTGGAGATGAAGAGAATAAAGGTACTGATAGTTGACGACCATACACTTGTACGGGCAGGAATTCGAGCTCTATTATCGCTAGCTGCCGATATTGAAGTGATAGGTGAAGCGTCGAACGGGAGAGAAGCCCTTGAAAAAATCAGGCAGAATATACCAGATGTGGTTCTGATGGACCTGGCAATGCCTGTTATGGGAGGGCTGGAAACTACACGTCGCATAAGGAAGGAATTTCCCAGCGTACAGGTGGTAGTCTTAACTCAGTATGATGATAATGAATATGTTATCCCCGTAATTGAGGCAGGAGCCCGCGGCTTCGTTACCAAGATGGCAGCGTTCTCTGAACTCGCTACGGCTATTCAGACTGCCTATCGGGGAGACTCCTACTTATCACCTGTGGCAGCAACCGCTCTTGTCGGAGAATACCAGCATAAAGCACCGACCGACGGAGACCAGGACCCTTATAACCTTTTAACTGATAGAGAAAGAGAAGTGTTTAAGCTGGTTGCCGAGGGACATACAGCCAGAGAAATTGCTTCAATACTTGTTGTCAGCCCCAAAACCGTAGAGTGGTACAAGACCCATCTGATGAACAAACTGAACATACACAATAAAACCGACCTGATTAGATACGCAATACGTAAACGAGTAATAGCTCCGTAACTAACCACGCATGATTTTTCTCCCACCCGGTATTTATCCTAGTAGTAGTTTAAGGTGTTTTCCTAGTAGATATTCCAGACTCAATTTTACCGTCACACAGTAAAATCCCCATTGTCTGAAAATTATATTCAGATATTATTAAAGCAACGTTAATTGTTCGGTCAGGGGGAATAGTATGTATTCACCTTCGAATACTGACAAACGTAATTACCCCGCAAATCGCACCGAGAAGCGCCCAGACCACACTCTGATACCACCCTGCCAGGCTGCCTGCCCCCTCCATATGGACATCCGCGAGTATGTTGACCTGGTTGCTCAGGGAAAAGTGATGGAGGCTTTACAAAGCATCCGGGCAGGTAATCCGTTCCCGTCTATTTGTGCTTATGTGTGTACCCATCCCTGCGAGGAAGCATGCCGGCGTTCACAGGTCGACAAACCTATCGCAATCCGGGCGTTAAAAAGATTCGCTGTCGAATTCGGTGGCGATAGAGTGGTTCAGACTGAAGCTGAGACCAGATATTCTGACAAGGTCGCTATTGTAGGTTCGGGTCCTGCCGGGCTGGCATGTGCGTATTATCTGAGAATGCTCGGCTATCCGGTAATAATTTTTGAGGCTCATACAGAAGTAGGAGGCATGCTGAGGGTAGGTATTCCCCAGTACCGTCTACCCCGCGAAGTGCTTGATACTGAAGTCCATAGACTAAACCAGATGGGTGTAGAAATCAGAACAAACACGAGGGTGGTATCTCTTGATTTACTATTTGAACTCGATTACAAGGCTATATTTATTACTATTGGCGCTCACCAGAGTCTGCGAATGGGTATAAAAGGCGAAGAAAGCCCCGGTGTGATAGACGGGGCTACTTTCCTCAAGGAGGTCAACCTTGGGCTTAAGCCATCGCTCGATGAAAATGTTGCTGTGGTCGGGGGAGGGAATGTAGCTGTTGATGCTGCTCGCACTGCGGCACGACTCGGGGCAAAAAATGTAAATATCCTCTATCGCCGTAGTAAAAAGGAGATGCCGGCGGACCCAACGGAAGTGGCGCAAGCCCTTGAGGAGGGTATAAAAATCCGGTACCTGATAACGCCGACCGCGATAGAGAGAAAAAACGGGCAGTTATATGTAACCTGTGTCAGGATGAAGCTGGGTAAGCCTGATTCAAGCGGTCGGCGGCAACCCATACCGGTTGAAGGTAGCGAGACTGTAAAAAAGCTTGATTCCCTGATTACCGCTACCGGACAGGTACCTCAAACTCCGGGAGAATTTGGGGTACGTATCGGAAGGGGAAGTACAATTCAGGTTGACCCCGTAACACTGACAACCAACCGCGCGGGAGTTTTTGCCGGAGGAGATGCCGTAACCGGACCGGCGACTGTAACGGAGGCACTGGCAGCCGGCAGAATGGCAGCCAACCGCATCGACGATTATCTCCAGCACCGATATCCTGTAGTCAGCAGCGAGGAACAAGACACTCTTACCGGTGAACTGCTGCCAGAAACAATAGAAATGATACGCAAAATAGGGCGGATTGAGCCTCCGATGCTTCCACCTGTAAAAAGGACGAAAGACTTCGCACCCATTGAGCTGGGATATGGTTGGGAAGAGGCAATCAACGAGGCGAGAAGGTGCCTGCGTTGCGGTATGGGTGCAGAAATTCGATTCCAGGATAAATGTGCAACCTGTCTTACCTGTATAAGGGTATGCCCTTACCATGTCCCGTATCTGGATGAAACCGGCACTGTAAAGATACCACCAGACCAGTGTCAGGCTTGCGGAGTATGCGTTGCCGAGTGCCCGGCAAAAGCGATAGTTCTGAGAAATCCGCGTGATATACGGAATATTTCCGAGGAGCTGGAGCACGTATACAAATCTACTGCGGAATCGAAAAACAAGCCTCTTATCATTGGCTTCTGCTGTCAGTACGGACTTTTCGGAACTGGAGCACTTGGCAGTCTCTGGCGCGGAACTAAAGCCGGTGTCTGGATAGTGCCGGTTCTCTGTATTGCCAAGGTGGACCCGGAGCATATTTTACGCGCTTTTGAAATAGGAGCGGAAGGTGTCTTTATTGCCGGATGCGGAGAACAATGTGCCAGAGAAAATACATCCGCTCAGGTGATGCAGCGTGTTGAGAAAGTCAGAAAGGTGCTAAAAGCAATCGGTATCGAGCCCGAACGTCTTAAAATGTTTATCCCGGGAACAAGTGACGTTGACCCGGTCACAGAACTGAACGAAGCATTTGAGCAAATAAGCGGGTTTTTCCTGGAATCACTGGTAAAACAGGAGGCGAAAGAATGATAGTAGCAGAACAGAAACCTCTGGCAGAAATAATGAGAATGCTCGCCCCCTATGAGAATGTATTAATTCTGGGTTGTGGTACCTGTATGACGGTTTGTGATGCTGGTGGTGAGCGTGAAGTCACTTTTCTTCACGATTCACTCCGCCTGGCACAGAAAAAGAGCGGGGATGTGACTCATAAATTTACTGAATATACGATAAAAAGGCAATGTGACCCTGAATTTCTTGAGCAGCTTCATGACAGGATTAGTGGCGTGGATGCCGTTCTTTCTCTGGGTTGCGGAATCGGAGTGCAGGCTATCGCAGAACGGTTCATTGATTTACCGGTTCTGCCGGGCGTTAACACTTCCTTTATGGGAATGACAAAGGAAGCGGGTATCTGGGATGAGCGGTGTTCTGCCTGTGGCGAATGCCGATTGGACGATACTGCCGGTATCTGTCCGATTACCAGATGCACTAAAGGAATACTCAACGGTCCGTGTGCCGGTGCTAAAAACGGTAAATGCGAGGCGAATAAGGAGATGGACTGCGCCTGGATTTTAATTTACGAGCGACTGGAAAGGTTACAACAACTGGAAAAAATGCGTCGGTATTATCCGCTACGCAATTTTCGTGCTATTCCCAGACCTAGAAGGATTACCAGTAACGCGGTTATTGAGGCAGGTGAAAGTGATGGCTAATTCATTATTTGAAGAAAAGCTGAATTCTGGCGAGTTTGTGGTAACTACCGAAATAGGTCCCCCCAAAGGAGCCGATACTTCGGAGATGGTTCATCACATAGACCTGTTGAAGGATAAGGTCGATGCAATAAACGTAACCGACCACCAGAGCTCGGTGATGCGATATCCTTCTTTAGGCGGTTGCCTGCTGGTAAAAGAACAGGGGGGAGAGCCCATTCTTCAGGTGACCTGTCGTGACCGCAATCGTCTGGCTCTTCAAGCCGACCTGCTTTTCGCCTACTCCAGAGGCGTTGTCAACGTACTTTGCCTTACCGGAGACTCTATTGACGTTGGAGACCATAAAGAAGCAAAGCCGGTTTTCGATGCAGACTCTATTCAGCTACTGAACATAATTAAGACGCTGGAATCAGGAACGGATACAGTTGGTAATGAATTGAAGGGCGTACCAAAGTTTTATGCCGGGGCATCAGTACATCCCGAGGCAGACTTCATAGAGCCACAGCTGATTAAGTTTGACAAAAAAGTTTCTGCCGGAGCGCAATTTTTTCAGACCCAGGGGATATTTGATTTAGCGAGTCTACGCCGGTTTATGCAATATGCATCGCAGTTCAACGTAAAAATACTTGCCGGCATTATAGTATTAAGTTCAGCCGGGGCGGCAAGATATATGAACCGTAATGTCCCCGGAATTATCATCTCTCAGGATATCGTGGACGAACTGGCAGCCGTAGAGAAAGGTAAAGGGCTGGAAAAAGGTATAGAGATAGCAGCCAGATTTATAAAAACAATAAAAGAAGAAAAGCTTTGCCACGGGGTACATATTATGGCTGTCGGTAACGAAGGCATTGTGCCGGAAATAATCGAGGCGGCCGATATTATCGGCGTGCCTTCCTGAAGCATTCAAAGGAAATGCAACTGTGGACTAACCAAAAGATTGTACCTAGAGAGTAAGGAGGGGGAGTCAAATGGCAACTAAAAGAATAAGAAGCCGAGGTAGCGCCAGTACTAAGGGTAAGATAAAAAAGAAAAAGAAGGAAAAGGTTCTTATTATCGACGACGAGCCTGATTTTGTAGAAGCTTGCCGCAGAACGATGGAATCAAAAGCCTACAAGGTTCTCAGTGCTTCAGAAATAGAACTCGCCAAGGAAATGATGGCGGAGGAACCGGACCTGGTCGTACTGGGTACGCTGGCTCCGGCAGGACAGACATTCTCCATGTACAAGTGGCTGGACCAACACCCCAGATATAAAAACACCCCCATTCTGGTGATTGATGCCCGGCAGGGGGAGCAGAATATTAGAGGATTGAGAACGTTTGAAAATATTCAGGTGGACGGTGATGAATATTTATCCAAACCCATCGAACCGGTCTCCCTGATTCCCAGAATTCAAAGCCTGCTGGACGTAACGACGAAGACAATAAAAATACTGGTGGTAGATGACCACACCATGATAAGAACCGGCATATCGGCGGTTATTGCTCTGCAAAAGGACATGGAGGTAATCAGTGAAGCCGTGAACGGGCAGGATGCGATAGACAAGGTATTACGGTTCTCACCACACGTAGCGCTGGTCGACATTTTCATGCCAGTGATGAGCGGGATAGAAGCGACCAAGACTATAAGTGAGAAATATCCGCAGACAAAAGTCCTGATACTGACACAGTACGATGAAGAAGAAAATATGATTGTCGCCAAGCAATCGGGTGCGTACGGATTTATTCCCAAAAAAGCCGCCAGTTCGGACCTGATAAGGGGGATTAGATACGTCAGCCAGGGAAAGTATTTCCCATCGTCTTTTGCTGAACTGGTTGTCAATTAGCATCGTTTTTTTTATTCTGTGATTCCATTCATAGTATCTAGGAGTGATTTTCAGCGGACCTTTTCTCCGCTTCTTGCGGTTTCCTGTCTATTAGCGGAATGGCCAGCTGAAACTCATCTGGAATTACATCGTCTTTCTTTTAGAAATATCCCTACCGATATATCATGGCGAACCCAGATATTGAGCCATGTCCTCCAGGGATTCTCTTCAATTTGTATAAAAGTTCAAGGTTGGACGGATATTCATGAAGCTCTTGAGACCATTAACCAACTAGTTTTGGTATATATTGGCCATTAATCATTTAGGTCGGTAATCACATAAAACAAGCAAATGTGTGGGTACCATTCCACAAACATCGGGATGTCTGTTTCTTGAACATTCGATTGACCGAGTGGCGAAGAAGCTATCATTATCGGTCCACAGTAATTCCAGCAGCGCCTTTTTTTAACTCAAGCCCCGTAACAACAATCACGGAGTGGTGGTGACGAACTTCTTTTTATCCTTATGACAGATTAACTGTATCGTATTACTCCCAGACATAGCGGCCGTGGGCATACCGCCACCCGGATTGACCCACTGCCCGGCCATGTAGAAATTATCTAGCCCCGGCAGGGCCTTACTCATTTGCGTTCTTATACTTTCTTCGGTCATCATCCATCCTTCATAACTGCCTCGCCAGTTCGCGGTGTAGCGTACCCATGTCATCGGCGTAGCTACATCCCGCATTTCAACATGTTTCGCCAGCCCCGTAAAGCGTTTATCCAGCACATCTACCACGAGGTCGGCGATTTTCTCTTTCTCCGCCCTGTAGCGTTCGGGTTCTTTAGATAGTGCTTCCCAATAATCGTAATCAGTGCTGAACGTGACTATCACGACGGTCTTACCTTCCGGTGCCAGAGTGGGGTCGAAGTTATATATAAGCATCCCCAGTTTTTTTCGCTCCTTGCCGGCGACGGTAATCGGTTCATCCAGGGGGAACAGCAATCCCGATGTCGCAGGCGGAATATCGTCGAACTTGCGTGCTACTCCGAGGGCTACGTATACCAGCGGAGAAAACAGTTTGGGGTTATCATAATACCCGCGTATAGTGTCGTCGAGGTACTTCCCATCCAGCATGTCGAATATCGTGGTGCGACCGTCAGCCGCCGAGACAACCCAATCGGCACGGTGTTCCGTGCCGTCCGTCAGTCTAATACCTACAGCCTTATCGTTTTCTACAAGGATTTTTTCTACCCTTGCCTTCAGGTGAAGTTCTCCACCGAGGTCGAGGTAGCGCTGTTGTATATAACTTACCAGCGCCAAGGCTCCGCCGATTACATATCCGGCGTTTTTCTGATTAAACCAGGCTAGCATTATAATTAAGAGTATCATCGAGAAAGACGACCCTTCGCCGCCGATGGCTTCGCCAAAAGCCTTACGGAGGAAGGGGTTTTTAAAGCGCCGGCTAAAATCTGATACAGTGATTTTGCCCCATTTATTAAATAGTCTCACAAGTGGGAGCATCCTGACTGTCTTGATTTTATCGAGTATACTAGATATTTCGGGAGGTTTATCTACGGGCATATCAAAGTTCGTCAACTTCCTTACATCTCTGGAAAACTCTTCGATAACCTCCTTATCTTCTGGAGCTATGTCTATCATATATTGCTTCAGGCGATCAATATCAGTGTAGAGAGAAAATATCCTGCCACTCTCTACTTCAATGTTCGAATACCGGTCGTGATTGTAAACTTCCCACTTCTGTGCCGCCCCCAGCTCCTCCCAAAACTTGTAGAAGTTCGTTCCCGGCTTGGTGCCTACCAGCCAGTTCATAGCGCCGTCGATGGTATACCCTTTGCGTTTCCAGCCGGTGCACACTCCGCCAGCTTTATCATGCATCTCAAAGATAGTAGTACGGTAGCCGTTCATCTGGCCGTAGCATCCCGTAGCTAGGCCGGAAAGTCCTCCCCCGATGATGATTATTGATTTATCCACATTCTCTTCCCTGTAAGCTTAAATATTTATAGGATAGTACACGTTATATTAATACCTTCTAATTGTCAAATTTATTGAAAGTCTATATGTAGCAAAATGGACATTTTTTACCCAGTTCAACAAGATACCACTTTGGTAGTATTGACAACAGACCAAACCAAGATTATGGTTTTAGTTGCCAGATATCGTGGTGCAATAGAGGTTAGCTTTTTCATATAGTCAGTTTAACTTGACGCAATACGGAATTCATGTTGTCACGCTACGATAAACATTATAATCGCCGTTGTATATCAATCGCTTGGTGTACCACGTTCGGGACGCAGAGGTTCGGTGGTTCAAATCCACTCACCCCGACCATTTTATTTCCATTACTCTTCTCGTACTTTAGTTCAAGTCCAATACCATGGGCAGTACTGGACAATAGATGCAACCTTTGAATTGTCCTTTTCTCTAGATGGATAATTCGATTGATTGCTAATCATGTGTATTTCTAGTGGAGGTGGGCGAGAGTCGAACTCCCCCTGAAACAATTTTAAAGTTTGCATTATTATCTCAACAATCAGTCGTAACTTGACAAAGAGGTATCCCTTGATATATAATATTATGTAAACAGTTTCGGTTTAGGTTATTACAAGCTTCTCCAAACACACTCATAATAATCCAAAGTGTTGGATGACCCGAACTCCAATTGAAATTCAGAAGAGAGGAGGTCATCCAATGAGTTTTCAAGACAAGTCAATCCAATGTATCGATTGCAGAACTACCTTCACATTCAGCGCCGGGGAACAAGAGTTCTACCAATCCAAAGGCTTTACCAATGAGCCTAAGCGTTGTCCCTCATGCCGTCGATCCAATAAAACGCAACGATATGGCAGTGGAAACAACAACTATAGTAACAAGTGGTGAATGCCTGGTGTAACCTCGATTAGACATGCCAAGATAATCAAGTGCCCCGGGGACAGGGCGGCAATACTCCGTGTCGTCTTGTCCATCCCCTCTTCTTCTCGGTAGATGTAAAGATATCTCTGGACAGATAACTCCTAGCGTGACATCGAAAACTCTAAGTGGCGGCAATAGAACTACCAGCCTGAGGTGCGGATAGGAGACAGGCAAAGGAGACAATTATGGATTTGGAACGTTACACGGAGCCAGAGGAACTCAGGTCTTACGGCAGTGGCGAGGAAGGACTGTCTTCAGCAGGAGGCTTTACAGAGGAGTCCGAAGCTAAAGACTTGGAGTTGAAGGTACCGATAGAGTTTTCGGAAAGCGAACAGCCGGAAGTAGCCAGTGACCCTGTCCGGCAATATCTTCACGAAATCGGTAAGGTGAACCTCCTCACTGCCCGCGATGAAAAAGACCTGGCCAAGAAGATCGAATTGGCGAAGCGTCTCAGGCAGATCAAGCGAGATTATCTGCAAGAAAACGGGAAATCGCCCTCACCTGCGGAAGTAGTAATGGCCATACCGAGAGAAATCGGGCGGGCAGTAACCATCATCCGTCTCCTCCGGGAACAGCTTGGCCTACCAGCTACCGAGAGTTTTATCGTGAGTGTTTACGAGAACAGATTGCGAGAGAGCATTGATGGTGTTCTGGACCAACAGATGATCGAGAACATAGCTCGTAAGCTGGGTAGATCGGTAACCAAAACCGAGCACCTTCTCATAAACCTTTCTTTGAACTACGATCTGCTGCCGGATGTAATCCTCAATGTTATTGATCGACGTGTGTCGACATCTGATCTGGAAGGGCTGATGGCAGAGGAAGATTCTGTCAACTCAATGAAAGAGCATGAAAAGACAATTAAAGAGTTCATGGACAATATTGAGCAGGAGGCGGAAAAGGCAGGAAGGCATCTCGTTGAAGCTAACCTGCGTCTGGTAGTCAGCGTGGCCAAGAAACACTTCGGCCAAGGCATGACATTACTCGATCTCATTCAGGAAGGGAACATCGGCCTAATCAGAGCAGTTGATAAGTTTAACCATCACCGGGGCTTTAAATTCAGTACCTATGCCACCTGGTGGATTCGTCAAGGAATTACCCGGGCTATTGCTGACCAGGCACGCACTATCCGCGTCCCGGTCCACATGGTCGATGCCATAAGACAACTACTGAGGGTAAGACGTAATTTGTCCCAGGAGTACGGGCGAGATCCAACCTTGGAGGAAATCGGGGGGGAAATGGAACTGCCGATAGAAAAGGTCGTTGGGATACTGAAGGCAGCTCAGTTCCCGGTATCTCTGGAGTTACCCATCGGTGAGGACGGGGATGCTCATCTGAGCGATTTTATCGAAGACCATAACTCGATCCCGCCGGCTGATGCTGCCTCCAAACACTTGCTCAAGGAAAAGGTTGGTGAGGTGCTATCCGAGCTTACCCCTCGTGAGCAGCGAGTGCTCATACTGCGATTCGGTATTGATGACGGGCGCAGCCGGACTCTCGAAGAGGTGGGGCATGAATTCAAGGTGACCAGAGAGCGTATTCGCCAGATCGAAGCGAAGGCCCTGCGAAAACTTCGCCACCCCAGCCGCAGTCGTAAACTGAGAGGTTACCTTGAAGAGTGACTCGATTAGTCCGATACTTATGTAGCGACTATGGTATAGGTTACTTCATGAGCCCTCGCATACGATACCGTTTGTATTTTCGATCAAAATATAAATGATATGGGGATATTCGCCATTTCATGCGTACGTTTTAATGCTATATCATTTGTTCTCAAACGAGGATCTGCCATACAATAGTTATACGATAACCGTAGGAGGGTATTATGGCTACAGACTACGAAGAACAATCACTAAAAGAGACTAAGCGAGCTGAGAAGCGTGCTACTGAAGAAAATAAGCAACTGGCTAGAGATGAGGCAAGGAGAAAGGATACTATAGCTAGAGAACAGGCTATTGAAAAGAGCTTGAAAGCAAGGAAAACCAAGGAATCGGAGAAGCGTGCTGCTGAGGAACCTGAGCGACTGGCTAAAGACGAGGCGAGAAGGAAAGCCAATATAGCTAGAGAACAGGCAAATGAAAAAGAGCAGAATGCTAGAAAACTTAAAGCAAAAAAACAATAATACTGGCTTCGAAGGCTATATCAAGGTCTTTCTTATAAACCGTTCCTTTATTAGCGAGGTAAGTTAGTAACGATCCACGTTCGATACGCTGACGTTGATATTACCGCATAAAAATTGAATAATTAATAACCGCTTGTCGGGGTGTAGCGCAGACGGGTAGCGCGCAGCGTTCGGGACGTGGAGGTCGGAGGTTCAAGTCCTCTCACCCCGACCATCATATTCACTTATTAATTTATACAATATGGGTGACCAGCATCAAAAGGCTCGAACTATACTATGACTAAAATTTAGCAATCTTCCGGGAACAACAACACCAATTTTCTATCTGTTCACGGTAGTACGAATTGCATCCCGGTATGTAAAGGAGAGAACCTTTCTCCAAAGGCAAGAGAGAGCTTAACCTGCGCTTTGAAACCCGTGCAGTGACCGGCGCTTATCCAGGCAATATCCAGTTTTAAGAGTTCATCAATTGTACTTTTTATCACGGCATCAGATGCCTCGATAAGATGCAGGCCGCCAATAATAGCCGCGATTTTGCTGCAATCAGCTACCTCCACGGCTTGCTTTGTAATATTAACGATACCGGCATGGCTGCAACCGGTGACGATTACCAGACCTTTGTCTTTCACATTTGCCACGACAGAAATATCATCAAACATTAAATCATCCTTGACCATTCCGTTCTCGATAGTCTTCAGTCCTATGCTGCCGCCCTCAAATTCAGTCTTTCTTTTTACCTCGCCGGTTGTAATAATACCTGGCATTATCGTAAAGGGTTCTCCGGTTAAGGATAGGCTTGCACCAGCTTTTTCCATCTCCATCTCCGAATCATCCTCCATAATGCCTACATGTCTATGGTAAGGTTCGGTAATAAAGTGTTGACGGAAGATACTCGGATGGGCAATTACCTGGACATCCTCCCTGGCGATTTCCCGGAGCAGACGTGCCACACCCTGGGTATGGTCGTAGTGGCAATGTGTTAGAACGATTGCATCAATAACCTTTGGATAGATACCCATGGTTCGCATATTATAGAGAAGGGCTTCAGAATTTTGGCCAACGTCAACGAGGATACTTTTTGTAGCTTTACCGCTCACTCCTTCAAGTAAGAAAGAAACACCGTGCTGCCCCAGATACGGGCTTTCGTAAAGGACAGAATCCTCTGCCAGTACCGTGATTTTTAAACTATCCAGTACGCCGAGTTTCTCCATGCCTGTCTCCTTAAGGAGTACCCCCATAATGAGCGAAGCGCTACCATAGTGTGTCTACGGTAGCACTTCGCTGTGCATTTCACAACTGAAGGATAATCGCTAATCCATACTCCAGCTAACCACTTCTATTGCGGTATTCTTATATCCGATTGCAGTGGAACTATCCTTCACAACTTTCCAGATCTCGAAGCTACCGGCGGTGCGGTCGCCGATATCACTAAAGGAGAGAGGACCGGTTGCACCGTCGAATTTCAGTCCGGTCAAGGCTTCCCTGATTTTTTCGCCGTCATAAGTACCGGCTTTCTCTATTGCCTTGGCGGCTGCCCACACCGCATCATAAGTGGTATCGCAGTAAACTCCAGGGGCAATACCGTATTTCTCCTCGTAGGCAGTGTTGAAATGCTCATATACCGTACCCGTGCCGACAGTTCTGGTTCCGCAGACAAGCGCCTTTTCCACAAACTCAGCGCTCTTTGGTTCTCCTTCTAACAGGAGTGCGTAATTACCATCGCATCCAAGCCAGGCGATATCATCCAGACCCATCTCCAGAGCCTGCTTAAAAATCAGGACGCCATCCGCTGGATAGGTAACAGCAAGAACTACATCCGGACTGTAATCTGCTATCTGCTGCAACTCAGTGCGGTAGTCCTGCTTGGCGATATCGTAACGTATCGCTATCCTATGTTCTCCCTTCCATCCCGCGTCTTCAAGTCCCTCAGTGATACCTATTTCCAGACCTATGCCATAGGTATTATCCAGTACTATAGTAGCCAGTTTGCTGTAGCCTTTGTCCAAGACAATTTCGGCTAACAATCTCCCTTGAGCATCATCACGTAGGCAGGTACGGAAGTACCACTCCGTCCCTTCTGCCTCAGAGAGTGCAATCCCTGTGGCTGACATTGTTATCAAGGGGATTTTGTGCTCTTTAGCGTATGCCATTGCCAGCTCAGATGTTGGGGTTATCATGGGACCAGCAATCACCTGCACACCGTCTATTTCAACCAACTTCTTGACCCTATCAAAGCCTTTATCCGGGTCTGTGGCACCATCTTCTGAAATCAATACCACCTGTTTTCCAAGTACACCACCAGCAGCATTGATATCCTCAACCGCCAGCTTGGCAGCATCCAGCATCGTAAGACCAACAGAACCTAACTCACCGCTGAGTTCCAGTACGCAGCCTATCTTGATCGTTTCCTCTCCACCACAGGCGGTAACTGGGATGAGCAGGCATAATGCGAGCACTGCCAATAATAGTCTCTTAATCATACGTCCCTCCCTTTTTCAAATTTTAACTCTAGAAACTGATTTACTCCTACAAATATATCTATACTGGCTACCTCCTTCCTTAGCAAGCTAAATTTAATACCTGAAACTGGTATATGTCAATCCTTAGCAGGTTTTAGTCCTAAATAACGCTGTTTCGAAGAGTCCTCGGTAAATAGGGAGGCAGCATCTCCTTCCATAGCACAGGCGCCGTTAACCAGAACATAGCCTCGATTGGAGATGCTCAGTACCTTATTGACATTTTGTTCTACTATTGCTACAGCTATGCCGCTTTCCCTTATGCTCTCCATTTTGGATAGTATGACTGAAGCCGGCTTTGGTGATAGCGAAGCTAAAGGCTCATCAAGGAAAAGTACTTTAGGCTGTGCCATCATAGCTCTGGCTATGGCAAGCATTTGCCTTTCGCCGCCGCTTAAATTACCTGCCAGACCCTTCTTTCTCGCTTCAAGTTCAGGAAACATCTCGTATATTTCTGCCATCCCTGCCTTAATAGAGGCTTTGCTCCCTCCATGATAGGCTCCCATATCCAGGTTTTCAGCTACGGTAAGATTGGGGAAAATGTTATTTATCTGAGGAACATAGCCTATACCGAGGCTCACTGCTTGATGGGAAGCTATATTGGTGATGTTCTTCCCCTGATAAAGGACTGTGCCCTGAAATAACCTGGCGAAGCCAAGAAAGCTCTTAATCAAGGTTGACTTGCCACTGCCATTAGGTCCCACGATAGCCACAACCTCACCCTCAGCTACCTGAATGGATACATCCTGAACGATGATGGCATCGCCATATCCAGCGATGATATTTTCAGCTACGAAGATGGGAGCCATTTATCCTTCACCCAAATATACCGAGTAGAAAGTGGGGTCATCAATTATGGTCCGGGGATGTCCCGCAATTACTATCCTGCCTTTATCCATAACATAGACCCAGGTGGCAAAATCAAATAATATCTCCAACCGGTGCTCCACTATGAAAAAGGCTATGCCGTTACGGGAGAATTCTTCAAGTTTCTGGAATATCTTGTTGGCTAATTCGGGATTTATGCCCGCTGCCGGCTCATCCAGAAGTAATAACGTCGGCTTTGCCATAATCCCCCGGGCGACTTCCAGAAGCCTTCTCTGCCCACCGGAAAGCTCGGCAGCCGGGGAAAAAGCCAGGTGCGACAGCTCCACGACCTCCAGAATACCCATAGCCTCATCAATCAGCCCTTTCTCCTGCTCCTGCCATCTCTTCCTCAGGAAAAGGCTGTTTAGTAGCCTGTCACCCTGCTGTCCTCGTGCCGCCACCAGCATATTATCCAGTACGCTGAGGTTGAAAAAGAGCCGGGGTATTTGAAAGGCGTTTACTATGCCCAACTCGTAAATCTGGTGAGGAGCCAGGTTGTTGATACGTTTTTCTTTAAAATAAATGTCTCCCCTGTCGGGTTGGTGAAGTCCAAGAATAATATTGAACAGGGTCGTCTTGCCACTGCCATTAGGTCCCACCAGACCACAAATCCCGCCGTGGTTGATGTCCAGACTCACACCATTGACGGCGTAAACACCGCCGAAGTGCTTGCTAACTTCGCTTATTCTTAGCAGAGCTTCTTCCATTGAATATTGACCTCAGTGCCTTTGTTTTGATTGTGCTTTCCTTCAGCAAACCTTGAGGCCTGTAAAGCAACACAAATATGATTAAAGCACCGAATAAAATATACTGCAAATTTGTCGGGTCAACGGGTAAAGTGATATAGTCCTTGATTATATTTGTGCCCCGGTCGAAAACCTCCACCAGAGCAGCGCCTAACAGTACTCCCCAGTTATTCGCCGGACCTCCCAGAAGCACCATTATCCACACGGTGAAGGTAACCATGGGCATGAACACATCGGGGAGGACGTACTGAAGATACTGGGCGTAAAGACCCCCGGCTACTCCAGCCATAGCTGAACCCAGCATAAGTGCCTGGGCTTTAAATTTAGACCTGTTCTTACCCAGTGCCTCTGCGGCTACCTCGTCTTCCCTTATGGCTCGCATCGCCCTGCCATAAGGAGAGTTAGCCAGCAGTTGAACCACCAGAAAACAGATACATAGACAGAAGTAGACCAGGCCTATATTCTCCAGGCGGTAAGCGAGATGAGAACCCGCCCAGGGGAAAACAGGAAGAACTCTGATTCCCCAATCACCTCTGGCAAGCCAGTACTCAGATTTAACAATCAACCTCAGGATTTCGCCGAAGGCTAACACGGCTATAGCTAAATAATCAGCCCTCAGCCTGAGAGCCGGTAAAGAAACGACCAGACCAAAAATAGCCGATATCAAGCCGCCGGCGATAAGACAGAGATAAAAGGGAACGCCAATCTGAGAGAGAAGGGCATAAGTGTAAGCGCCGACAAGGAAGAAAGCCACCTTGCCGAAATTGGCAAGTCCGGCAAAGCCAAACTCCAGGTTCAGGCTTAGAGAGACTATGCCAAAGATGCCTATGTAGACGATGACATCCAGACCATAAAGTAACGGACCCAAATTAAGCCCTCCTGAAAAGCATAGCTAATCCCTGCGGTCTTACAATTAAAGTTATTATCAAAATTAAAAAAGCTATACCGATGCGATATGTGGTTGAAACCCCCAAGGCTATTAAAGCCGTCACCCCGACGTTTTCTGCCAATCCGATGATAAAAGCGGCGGCTATGGCACCATAGAAGTTGCCGATACCGCCAAGTATGGTAACGGCGAAAGTAGGTAATATTATGTCCCAGCCCGTCATCGGCCAGACCTGAGTGTCGGCACCTCGAAAGATGCCGGCGACGGCAGCCAGTCCGGCGCCGATAAACCAGGTTATCCAGATTACCCGGTCAACATTGATACCCGAAGCTAAAGCAAGCTCCGGGTTGCTGGCGCTTGCCCTGATAGCTTTGCCTATCTTGGTATTCATCAGGAAGAAGTGGATGGCAAGCGACAGGGCTAAAGCGGCAAAGATAAGCCACAGCCACAGACCGGTGATTCTGAGTGGACCTACATCGAAGGCAGACCAGATGGCGGTAAAGTGCAGGGGTTTCCATGTCCATATGGCGCCGATAGTATGCCTGAGAATAAAGCCCAAGGCTATTGAAGCTACCATAAGGTGGATAATGCTGGCTCCCCTTTTTGCCAGGGGCTGGAAAATGCCCCGGTAACATAGAAACCCCACTATTCCGGAAACCAGGAAGGCAACAAGCAGAGCCAGTGGCAAACCCAGTCCCATTTGAACGGCTACAAAATAGCCGACAAAAGCACCCAGGGTGATATATTCAGCGTGAGCAAAATTCGGGAATTTGGATAAGCCGTAGGTTAAGGTAAGACCTACGGCTCCGATAAGATACAGGCTACCGGTGATGACTGAATTGAAAAGTACCTGTGACCAATTAATCGTCATGCTTAATCAGACTGAGCCTGGCTTTGAGTCGTTATTCGTTAATTAACCTTACTAAATATAAATGATATTAAGTGTATAATCAACCAGCCCTGACCAGAATTGTGTGCAGTCAAAGCCGTTTTTGCATTTTTATATGTCTTATACCCGCTTCCCGGAAGGGCGAACCTGATTCCTTGAAACCGCAGGACCTGTAGAAGCCGACAACCGGGTACTGGGCATGGAGAAATACCTGATTTATCTGCCTGTTTCTTAAAGTTTCGTCCAGAAAGCTGATGATTTTACTCCCGGTTCCTTTGCCTCGGAAAGGTTTCAGGATAGCCATTCTTTCTATTTTTGCCTGGCTGGGAACTAAAAACAGCACCCTGGCGGTACCGATTACTTTTTCCCCGTCTCTGGCTATAATATGCAGCGCTTCCCTGTCGTGTTCATCGAGTTCTATATCCTCTGAGATGCCCTGCTCCTCAACGAATACCTTTCTCCTCACATCAAAAGCAGATTTCAGTTCGCCGTCGTTTGTAACTAATTTGAAGGTGATAATGCCCATATCCCGGTAAATATTATATACGTTCGCGTAATTATTGAATAGCGCGACTCATCATGTCACGGCCACTGAAACGTCCAGTTTTACTCAAATAACTTGACTAGGTAAACCTGCTGTTAATACAATTCAGGTACTATTCAAGAAGGAGAGTCAAATGGAA
>CAZBAN010000034.1:0-19289 GCA_964489895.1 uncultured Dehalococcoidales bacterium | reverse complement strand
TGACACAGGGTACAGGAGTAGTATGTGTCAGTGGTTTCATCGGTCATACCCTCAATCCTGGCATCTCGAGCGGCATAAGTTGCCTTCGCCTGCTCTACTACCTGATGCACCTTGTCTTCTTCAGTGTATAACATAACCTGCATCTTATCGAATATTCTACCGAAGTCCTGGTGTAACTTGGCATGGAGAAGGGTACCGATATGAGCTATCTTGAAACCTTTCTCCACCGCTTGTTTGCTTAACCGCCACCAGGCTATATCCCTCTGCCCGATGTGCATCGAACCCTGAGCGTAGTTAATAAGGTGGTGAATCTGCCGCTCCAGGATAGGCTCATAGTCCTCCTCCATCTCTCTACCGGCGACCTCAACGACTATAGCCAGAGGTAATTTGGAACCGGCTTCAACATCGGTTACCTCGGGTCCAATTACTTCAATTTTCCCGTCCTCTACCTCATCCATCTGCTTGCTGGTAACCCATTCCACCATTGCGGTTCTACCGCCACCGCACTCCAGATAGATATCGTCGCCACGGACTCTCTCACCTTCGAAGGCAGCACCGAAAGCAACCGGGACTGGAACCTCGGACACTGTAACCTTCAGACCTCTGACCTCAACCGCTTTGGCTACGAGCTGGTCATGGGCGATGTTTGAAACGACATGCTCGTAGGTACAGATTCCGGTCGGTAGAATTTCCGGTATCGGAGTATCGGCAATAACCGGGAATCCCCAGTTGATTGCTCCGGCGGCATTTGCGTACCACTCATCGGTAACATACCCCATCGGCAAGGCAAAGGCGAAAACACGGTCTTTATTATAAATAAGCATTTTCCTGTAATCGCCGGGTTCGATACCTCCGAAGGACATTGCCGCCCTGTTAGCAAAACCCATAGCAAAGACCACGGCACTGGTATCGGGGCCGAAAGATACCAGCCGTGTAGGCCAGCCGATTTGCAGCCCGGCTTCTACAAGCTGCTCCGAAAATCTCTTTCCGTTATACTCTCCACCCATAAAGACATACAGATTTTTCTGCTGTAACTCCTGGGCAATCTGCGCCGCGATTTCGCTTGTCGGCGCGGCACCGAGAATGGCAGCAAATCCAGGCGCAGTACCATCAACGAACTCAATACCCCTCTTCCTGAGGATAACATCGTCAGCGGCACCAAGCCAGATATTATCTTCGGTAATATCTTCCTGCTTGGTATAGAAATCCGGTTCCTCGAGGTAACGTATGGCTTCCTCTATTTCCTCCGCGAAAAGGGTTGCCATACCGGCATCCAGCGTCGGTCCCAGATAAGGGAGCGGGTGGGTCTCCCTGACCGGTGGAGGCAACAACGCTTTACATCGGTTAAGTACCTGCTCCATATCACCGAGTTTCTCCACCGGAATACCCAGTATTCCATAAATTACAGGCAGGTAATAAGCAGTATTGGGAAAGCCGACAGGTTCGTTCGCCCCGTATTTATCCATTGCCTGTTTCCACTTGTCTTCAGCCTGGCTGACGATTTTGTGAGCTCCTCTAATAGCTGCTGAGGCAATTATCTTAGACATATCTATCTAGTCCTCCCTTCAATACTATATCTCATGACACCTATACCTTATCCAGCTCCCGCCGCATCTCCATGTCATAAAGCACTCTTTCTCTTGCCTTATCGATACCCAGAGCTTTGCGTTTCTTATCGATATGAGCAATCATTTTCTTAGCACCCTCTATCGGGTCCGGCTCGAAGTCCCACATCCCGCCATACATCTCTTCCATCTCTTTAAACAGGAAGTCGGTCACTTCTTTACTGCCGGTGGTGGGCCAGGTCACGCCGAATACGGTATACACACCCGAGGCGACAAAGTACTGGCCGATTGAGATTGCTTTTTCGCTCATCCACTCAGGCGCTGCCCCGGCTACAGGCAAATCGCTTATATCGTCACCGAGTCCGCCATCTTTGACCATGGCGGTAGCCGCTATAAGGATTCGGCTGTTGTCAACACACGAGCCCATATGCAGTACCGGCGGGATGCCCACTGTCTCACAGACCTCAGCCAGCCCTTCACCAGCGAACTCTTTAGCCGCTTCCGGTACCATCAGTCCGGCTTCGGCACAGGCGATGGCGTTACAGCCGGTGGTAATAACAAGTACATCGTTCTTTATCAGTTCTTTAACCATGGCGACATGCCCTTCATTATGCTTGGTACGGGCGTTGTTGCAGCCGACAACACCGGCTACTCCCCTGATTCGACCGTTAATGATATTGTCATTCAGCGGCCGGTATGAAGCGCGGAACATTCCGCCGAGAAGGTAGTTGATCGTCTCATGGCTGAAACCGGCAATCTGGTCAGTCCTGTTATCGGGAATGTGGATGTTCCCTTTGCGATTGGGGAAGTTCTCGATAGCAGCTTTGACTATAGCCCGGGCAGACGTGAGGGCATCGTGCTCATTAAACTCGATGTGCATGGCACCGGGAATCTTAGCCTTGGCCGCGGTAGTGATAATCTTGGTATGGTAGCACTCGGCTACGGTGACAATGGACTGCATAATGCACTGGACATCCACCACCATAGCCTCTACAGCTCCGGTTACTATAGCCAGCTCCTGCTGCAGGAAGTTCCCGGCTATGCCCACTCCGTGGCGCATCAGTATCTCATTGGCGGTGCAGCACATCCCCGAAAGGTTTATACCCTTGGCACCCTTCGATTTTGCCAGTTCCACCATCTCGGGTTCCTGCGCAACCGATACAATCATTTCAGACAGCAGAGGCTCATGACCGTGAATGATTAGATTCACCTCGTCCTCTCTAAGCACGCCCAGGTTTGCCGTACCCATAATAGGCGCCGGAGTACCGAAAAGGATATCCTGAAGCTCGGTGGCAATCATGCTGCCGCCCCAGCCGTCGGCTATGGACGCTCTGACACCCTGCTTGAGCAGGTTCCGGTAGTCCTGGTCAACACCTATGTGAGTGCGGTGCATTATTTCTACAATCTCTCTATCTATGCCCCGCGGCATGACACCCTGCTGACGCCACAATTCCTGGCGTTTAAGCGGTGCCTTCCTTGTGGTTATAACCTCGCCTTCCTGCTTGCCGAATTCTTCCAGGGCGATTCTACCGATATCGGTAGCTATCTCATTATTGGTACGGTCGCCAATCTCGACGCCCCAATCCAGAGCCAGCTGCAGCAGCTTCTGCTCATCCTTAATCTCGTATCCGGGGGCTTCTCCCTTCGCCACAGCCACGAATAACTCGGCTACCCCACGTCCGTGGTCGGAATGAGCCGCCGCCCCACCGGCAACCATACGGATGAAATTACGGGCTGCGATAGTCTCTGCGGTAGCACCGCAAATACCCCGCCTTTTCAGTTTCTCTTCCGGCGTTTCCTCTTTACCTTTAGCCAGAGGTACCCGGCAGGGCCCCATACCGCAGTTCTTGCAGCAACTGCCGACAGAGCCTATCGGGCAGGGCTTCATTGCATCTGCCCTATCGAAGGCGGTATTTACTCCATCTTTAGTCGCCTTCTCTATCAGCTCTAAACTACCCTGATCAATACTTTTTGCTTCTTTCTCGTTCTCTGCCATATTTACCAACCTCCCAATTCTTAATATCTATGAAGCTGATAATTCAGCTATCATTTCCTTGACCAGTTTTATTGCATCCGGGTGTCTCATAATCAGTATGTCACCACCGGCTAACAACAGTATTGTAGCCGATATTGCTTCCATTAAGATGCCTCTATTCTTGGCATTTCCCAGAGTCGGTTCTTCCTTCTCCGATAGTTTTACTTCTTTTGTCTTCCACACTTCTTTGGATACGTTACAGATAATAGGAAACTGGAGCTTGTCGTCCTGCTGAGTCAAACCCGCCATCCTCATCCTCTCCATCACCGAGTAGCAGTATTCGATACCGTAACCGACACCACTGACCGTTGGGTCAACAATAATCGATTTATCGGTCACTCCCAGGTTCCCCAGCAGTATATTTAGCTGCTTGGCGAGATTTATATCGATAGGACTGGAGGCAATCACAGTATGGTGATAAGCAAGAGCCGAAGCTCCAATCCTTTTATAATCTCCTTCCTCGACCGGACCCATAATCAGACTCTTGTCCTGCACCAGTTCAGCCGCCTGCCTCATGACCTCGGTGTCTTTATCATGGTCAGCCACTCCCCAGACAATCAACGGGACATCGATAGCATCGGATACTTTCTTAATTACCGCCGCAGCTTCCTCGGGTGCCCGGTCTAAACCGTTCGGGTCGGTGCTTATCATCTGCAGGGCAATCATTTCGGCTCCATAATCATCGATACACTTCTTTGCCCAGGCGACGGGGTCGTCGGTCACCCCGGCAAAAGGTTCCAGAGCTGCCTCCGCCCAGTCTTCCGGCGGGTAGTCCCAGACCTCCATGGCTATTCTGGGCAGGTTTGGCATCTCGCCTTCAAAAAGATAAAAGGGGTAAGACGTCTCACCGCCAACGGTTACGGCATTGCTGCCTTTACCCAGCGTTATCCCCTTGATTTTTCCACTATATGATGTTTTAGGAATCTCTACTGCCATTATTACCTCCCTTAATAAAGGCTACTTATGAAACCAGACCAGTATTAAGCCGGATTCTTCCTCTTTTCACTGCCATACCAGTCATCACTGTACCAGTATCTCTCACCAGTTTGCAGATATCTAATCCGGTCTTCTCTGGTTGCTAACTTCTGTCTCCAGTCTCCGAGCCCTTCACCCTCCGGTTTACCTTCTTCAAATGTCTCTCCAAGGAGCTCAACCTTATCTCTGCCTGGAGCACTTACTTCATTTACCTTATATTCCATATTATAGTCCTCCCTTTTAGTCCAGTCCGGCAGCCAGTTTTGCCGCTTTCACTGTATTCATCATCAGCATGGTAATTGTCATAGGACCAACACCTCCGGGGACCGGGGTGATAGCCTTTGCTTTTTCTTTTACCGAATCAAAATCAACATCACCGGCAAGGATTCTCTTTCCTTCCGCCGTCTTGCCGATTTCATTCACGCCGACGTCAATGACAACGACTCCTTCTTTCACCATATCCGCTGTCACCGCTTTCGGTTTACCCGCAGCAACGATAAGGATATCGGCGCGTCTGGTGTGAAACGCCATATCCTTGGTCCTTGTATGGCAGACCGTGACCGTCGCGTTGGCTCCCGGCGCTTTCTGAAGCAGTATGTTGGCTATGGGCTTACCGACGATATTGCTTCTGCCGACCACAACTACTTCCGCTCCTTCGATCTGGGTGCCCGAACGGATAAGAAGCTGCTGAATGCCGGCCGGAGTGCAGGGCAGATAATTGGGTTCGCCAATCATCAACTTGCCTACGTTTACCGGGTGGAAGCCGTCGACGTCCTTATTGGGGTCAATCGCATACAGGACTTCTTCTTCATTAAGGTGCTTCGGCAGGGGTAGCTGCACCAGAATACCGTTTATTTTCGGGTCTTTATTGAGCTTATCGATGAGCTTCATCAGCTCTTCCTGAGATGTCTCTTCCGGCAGGTCATACCTTTCCGAATAGATACCCAGTTCTCCACAGGTCTTCTCCTTGGAACCAACGTAGACCAGTGAAGCCGGGTCGGCACCAACGAGGACGGTAACCAGTCCGGGCACGACATTGTGCTTTTCTTTCAGGTCGGCAATTTCCTGCTTGAGCTCTTCACGTATCTCCCTGGCGACCTCAGCGCCCTTTATTAGTTCTGCTGTCATTTATCTACTCCCTCCTTTAAACATTAGACTTTTACTTCTCTGGAAGGAACCAGTTTATCCATTAATTCATTGATTGCTATTACTGCTCTGGAGGTATCCGGTAATTCCACCAGCGGTCTGACTTCGAGGTCGAACTGATAAATTTCTTCATCCCTGGGTATTAATTCCGGCGAATCAATACCCAGCTTTTCCAGTTCATCCTTAACCATCGGTGCCAGTTCTTCAGGAGCGAAATTAATGACCACTACCTGCTTCCTAACCACCAGCTTCAGCTCAGAGACCAGGTTCTGTATTCGGGCTACCGTCCGGACACCTTTCACCGAATGGTCAGAAACTATCAGTAATAAATCGATATTCTGGGTAGTCCTCCGGCTGAGGTGCTCCATGCCTGCCTCATTGTCCATGACCACGTAGGCATAGTTGTCGGCAAGATCATCGGCGAATTTCCTGAGAAGGGCGTTCGGGTAGCAGTAGCACTCGGGTCCCTCACCCCTGCCCATTGTTATCAGGTCAAGTCCCTTACTCTCAGTGATAGCCCCATTCAACTTAATCTCGAGGTAAGCTTCTTTTGTCATCCCCGCAGGGATGCTTATCTTTTCTGCGTTGAATGAGGCGATTATTGAACCGATGGTAGTATCTGCGTCAAGTCCCAGGCTTTCCCCAAGGTTTGCGTTAGGGTCGGCATCGATTGCCATAATCGGTCCCGCTCTGTTTTTACTCAGGTATCGTATTATAAGACTCGTCAGTGACGTCTTACCGGTGCCGCCTTTTCCGGCGACAGCGATAGAAAAACTCAAAAAACTAACCTCCGCTAATTATATTATATAACAAACTAAAAGAGTCCTTGTACTTTTCCGGTCTTTGTATCAACATCCACCCTTCTGAAGGCAGGGTCGGAGCTGGTCCCCGGCATCAGGGATATCGTTCCGGCAACCGGACAGAGGAACTTGGCTCCCGAATAGATAAGTACATCACGGACCGGCAGAGTCCAGCCTTTAGGCACTCCCTTGAGAGCTGGGTCATGCGTAAGACTCAGGTGAGTTTTTACCATCATGGTAGCATATTCATCATACTTCGGGTCTTCCTCGAACCTTTTCGCTTTCGCTTCGGCTTCCGGGGTCCATGAAACGCCGTCAGCCCCGTAGACCACCTTGGCAATCTTGTCAACGCGCTCCCTGAGTTTCATCTCGTTCGGGTAGAGGAACCTGAACTCGTTTTCTTCATCGCAGGCTTCCTTGACGGCGTCAGCAAGCTCGAGGGCGCCTTCTCCACCGTCTGCCCAGTGGCTGCTCTCGGCGACACGGGCACCGGCTGCTTCCGCCGCTCTCTTGACTAAAGCAATCTCATCCGGAGTATCGGTATGGAATTTATTGATACAGACTACCGGATTGATACCCGATTCCCGGATAACGCCGATAAGGTGCAGCATATTGGGCAAGCCCTTCTCCAGGAGCTCCAAATTTTCTTTGGTATATTCGTCGGAAAGTGGGATACCGGCAACCACCCTGGGTCCGCCGCCATGCATCTTCAGAGCTCTTATAGTGGTGGTAAGTACGGATACGTGAGGTTTAAGCCCGCTGTAGCGGCACTTCACATTCCAGAATTTCTCAAAGCCGATATCAGCGGCAAAACCGCTCTCGGTAACATGATAGTCGAACATCTTCAGACCGATACGGTCAGCAATGATAGAAGACTGGCCAACAGCGATGTTTGCGAACGGTCCGGCATGAACCATACAGGGCTGATACTCCACGGTGCAACATAAGGTGGGATTAATGGTATTACGCATCCAGGCAGTCATGGCACCGCCCACTTCGAGGTCGCCGGTGGTAACAGGATTGCCCTTCTTATCGTAGGCGACGGTTATCTGGTCCATTCTTTCCCGCAGGTCGGCAAGGTCCGTGACGATGGACAGCATAGCCATAAGCTCCGAGCTTACGGCGATACCGAACTTGGACTGCATGGTAAAGCCGTCCATGCGACCACCCAGTCCGATGACGATATTTCGCAGACTCTGGGCGCAGAAGTCCATAATCCAGCCCATCTCCACTCTGGTGGGGTCGACATCGAGACGGCGCATCCTGGTCAGCTTCTGGAGGCGCTCATCGTCATAATTGCGTTCGTGCTGCATCCTGGCAGTCAGAGCTACCATCGCCAGATTGTGGGCGTTCATAATGTCGTTGATATCACCGGTCAGGCCCATCGAGAACTCGGCCATCGGTATAAGCAGGGCATTACCACCCCCGGCAGCGGTCCCTTTTATATTCATTGTCGGTCCGCCCGAAGGCTGACGCAGGCAACCACCTACATTCAAACCCCGCTTACCCATGCCTTCTATAAGACCGCATGAGGTCGTACTTTTACCTTCACCAAGCGGTGTAGGTGTTATAGCCGTAACCTCGATGTATTTGCCATCCGGCCTGTCCTTGAGGCGCTCCATAATTTTCAGAAAATCGAGCTTCGAGATTCTCCCATAAGAGAGCATTTCGTCTTTCTCCAGGTTCAGCTTCTCCCGCCACTCATCCGGAGTAGGCATATTCTCCTCAGCCGCTTCGGAAATCTCCCAGTCCTTCATTTTTACCGCATCGTAAGCCATAAAACCTCCTTTAACTTACCGCTTTTTAGCATAATTGCCGCGTTAACTGATTCGAGTATTATATAGAGGTAGCAACTCCTACCTCTATATATCCAAACTTAACCTGTTGTCGATGCCTTATCGGTTTTAGATATCAGAGCCTGATATATTTCCGCCACCGCAGACTTTAGCTGCTCACTGGAATCGAGCGGGGGCAGATTAGCCTGGTCCGCCTCTAATATCGCCTGGTCGTATGGTATGAACCCCAGAAAATCAAAGCCGGGCAGGTTAGAGGTGAGAAAATCCCTGTCCGACTGGTTCCTGACTTTGTTTGCTACCACGGCTATATTTTGTAATCCGATTTCCGCAGCCAGGTCTCTAATACTCATAGCGGTCTCAATACTTCGCCTTCCTGGCTCTACAACTACAATCAGTTTATCCACCGCCCTGGCTGTTCCCCTCCCGAGGTGTTCTATTCCAGCCTCCATATCCATGATTACCACTTCGTCTCTGGCTAACAGTAAATGACCCATTAAAGACTGGAGAAGGGCGCTTTCCGGACAGTAGCAGCCGCTACCGCCCCTTTTTACCCTGCCCATCATCATGAGTCTTATTCCATCCAGTTTATGAGCATATTTATCCGGAATATCATCAACTTTAGGATTGAGCTTAAAATAAGGCGCTGACTGTCCGGGTCTCGCTCCTGTTCTCTCCTCGATAAGGTCAGCCATCTCCGAGATAGGAGTAATTTCTTCCGGACTGGGAAACCCGAGAGTGGCAGCCAGATTAGCATCAGGGTCAGCGTCTATTGCGATGACGGAATAGCCAGATTCCGCAAATATCTTGGAAAGAAGAGATGCTAATAAAGTTTTACCTACTCCACCTTTTCCGCTTATGGCAATCTTCATCGAATTCCTGACAAGATATAATAAATGCTGAGACTGACGGGTATAGAACTCAGCATAAAAACTGTAACCTCCGTTTACCCCAGACAGTATATATTATGGCACAGGAGAAGTCAATAAAATTACCCGACGCAAGACTGCTGTAAATTATCGGTTATTCCACGGTAACGCTTTTAGCCAGGTTCCGTGGGTAATCAATAGAGCAGCCCCGCTCTCTGGCAGTATGGTAAGCGAGCAACTGCAAAGCTACTATGTTTACCACGGGAGTAAATAACGGGTTAACCCGCGGTACCGTAATAACCCGGTCAACCAGTTCCTCGATAGTCTCGTTTCCCTCTTCCGCCAGTGCTATCACCGGTGAGCCCCTTGCCTTTATTTCTTTGATATTGGTCAGCATGGCTTCATAGGTATTATCCCCGGGCACAATGGCAATCACCGGAGTATCGGTACCCAGTAAAGCAAACGGGCCGTGCTTCAGCTCACCGGCGGCATAACCTTCGGCGTGTATATATGAAATTTCTTTTAACTTGAGCGCCCCCTCAAGCGCAATAGGATAGTTCATCCCTCTGCCGATAAAGAACACATTCTCGAACCTGGACAGGTATCTGGCATGCTCCACGATACTTTCTTCACCGTCCAGTACCTGCTGCACCTTACCGGGCATCTGCCTCAGCTCGTTTCGCAGGCTGGACAGTTTTCTCGTACCAAGCCTGGAGAATGACAGCGCCAGCCAGTAAAGCGCCATAAGCTGAGCCATGAAGGTCTTGGTGGCAGCCACGCTTATTTCCGGACCAGCCCTGGTATAAACAGTATGGCTGGCAATACGGCTGGCGGTACTGCCCACAACGTTGGTAATGGCTATTACTTTATGCCCTGATTCTTTTAGTTTTTTCATCGCTCTCAGCGTATCGGCTGTCTCACCCGATTGCAGGATAGCCAGAGAGACGCCTCCCGCCAGCGTATGACCGAAGTAATTGAATTCGGAGGCTGGTTCTACCCTCACCGGTATCCTGAGCAGCTCTTCAATAATATATTTCCCCACCAAGGAAGCATAATATGATGTCCCGCAGGCGAGTATCAGCATGGACTCCATATCTGCGCTCTCCATCCCGAATGTATCGGTCACCGGTTCTGCTTCACGCGTATATTCTCCCAGTGTATTGCGTATGACCTTTGGCTGTTCGTGAATCTCTTTCAGCAGGAAGTGCTCGTAACCCGATTTCTGGGCTTCTTCAACGTTCCACAGTATCTTGTGCTCTTCCCTCTTAACCTCTTTACCGGCACTTTTTACCTTTATACTGTTCCTAGTAATGAAGCCGATATCTCCATCCTCCAGATAGATTACTCTGTCTGTATAATCGAGTATCGCCGGTACATCCGAGGAAACGAAGTTCTCCTTGTCTCCCAGGCCGATAATCAAGGGGCTTTCTTTCCTGACAACCGCCAGTCCCGGCTCACCCTTTATCAGAACGATGATTGTGTATGAACCCTCCATCTCAGCCACGGCAGACTCGATTGCCTCCTCCAGATTACCGCCATAATATTTTTCAATAAGATGTGCTATGACCTCGGTATCCGTTTCGGAAACAAATGTATGTCCCTCTTCAATAAGCCGGTTTCTTAACTCCTGGTAATTGTTGATTACTCCGTTGTGGACCACGGCTATCTCGCCATTACAGTCAAGGTGAGGATGAGCGTTTATCTGGGACGGAGCGCCGTGAGTCGCCCACCTGGTGTGGCCGATACCCGAAGTCCCGGTTAGTTTCGGTGATGCTTTTTTCAACGCCTCAACCCTGACCGCATCTTTATATACTGCAATGTCACCTGCAGCTATGGCTATACCGCAGGAATCGTAACCCCTGTACTCGAGTTTTGCCAGACCGTTCAGGAGTATGGGTTGAGCCTGTTTTTCGCCCGTATAACCGATTATGCCGCACATTGCTGACTAAACCACCAGGCTTTTGTCGGGCAGGTTTCCGTGTATCAGTTTCATTGCCCGAACCCTGCTGTGATTACCGACGGTGACCCCCGGTTCCGCCACCACACTGTTCCCCAGATTACACCCGACACCGAGCATCGCTCCCACAGTCACGGTATAGTTGCCATCATCAACCCGGACCTCTACCGCTTCACTACAGGCGGTAAAATGCCCGCCGATGAAACAACTCTCATCGATAACCGAGTCCTGAATTGTCGACCCCGGTCCGATATTTACGTCATTACCAATTACGCTATTCTCTATTTCAGTGAAAGGAGAAATCACCACACTATCCCCGATACTCGTAGCCGGTAAAATTACCACGTTGGGACCAATATCACAGTTCGCACCGATAACCGCAGGACCGACGATATAGGAGTTCGAACGTATTATCGTGTCCTTACCTATCGAGACCTGTCCTTTTACCGTAGCGCCCGTTTCAATTGTACCTCCAAGATTGGCAGATATCGTTCGAAGGACTTCATTATTAAGACTCAGAATATCCCAGGGGTAAACGACATCGAACCAGGTGCCGTCGGTTTCCTGAAAATTCACAGCATGGTCCTGTTCTATCATACTGTTAATGACATCAGGAATGTCCAGCTCGGTATCGATAAAGTCGAAAACCTCTCTTCTAAAAGCGTAAATTCCCGTATTCACGATATCGGTCTCAGCTTCTCTTGGTTTTTCCACAATACTCCGTACCGTATCGCCTTCGGTAATAACCAGCCCGTATCTGGTCGGGTCAGGCACCGTTTTTACCAGCACGGCATCTGGTTTAACATCTACAAACCGGGCGATGGTATCGGCATCAATCAAATTGTCACCGGGCAATACTAAAAATTCATCCTCAGCCGCGTCTTTTGCCTGCAGCAGAGCGTGGGCGGTGCCCAGCTGTTTTTCCTGTGTTATGTAAACTACATTGACACCAAACTGCTCGCCGTTGCCGATATAATCGAATATCTGGTCTTTACGATAACCTGCCACGATAACAATATTACGGACTCCATTCCGGGCAAGAGCCTCAATGACATACTGGAGTATCGGTTTATCGGCAATGGAGAGCATTGTTTTCGGCTTGTTTACGGTAAACGGTCTGAGTCTCTGCCCTTCACCTGCCGCCAGAATCACTGCTTGTTTCATAATTCTTCCTCAATATATTTTTGAGCCGGGCGTAATAACCCCATGAGCTAAAGCTCCCGGCCCGATGTGGGTACTATTACCAATCATACAGCCTGTATTAATGCTGGCATTAATCCCTGTCTCAACCTCATCCCCTATTATTGCACCCAGCTTTCGTCTTCCGGTAGCTATACCGGCAACCGATATTTCCTGTTTATCAAGCCTTAGATTGGCAATCCTGGTACCGGCACCAAGGTTACACCTCTCACCGACAATGCTATCTCCTACATAATTCTGGTGGGGGATTTTGGTCCCGTTCATTATTATGGAGTTCTTTACCTCAACGGCAGCGCCGATATGACACCTGCTCCCTATTGAAGTACCGGAGCGGATATAACAGTTGGGACCGATATCACATTCCTCCCCTGTTATCACCGGACCTGTTATGTACGAACCCGACCTCACCACGGTCCCTTTCCCTATGGAGACCTTGCCCTTGATTACCACGTTCTCTTCAACCTCGCCCTGCATGTCAGTTTCAATCTTCTCCAGCAGTAGCTCATTAGCCGAAAGCAAATCCCAGGGATAGCTCATATCCAGCCAGTAGCTAATTTTTTGATAAGTTACGGATTGCCCCCGGTCTATCAACATTTGAAGCGAATCCGTTATCTCGTACTCTCCCCGGGGCGATGTGGGAGTCTGCGATATTGCGTTAAAAATATCCAGGGTAAAGAGGTAGAGACCGGCATTGGCCAGATTTGAAGGCGGGCTTCCCACCTTCTCATGGATACGTACTACTGCATCTCCATCTACTTCAACCAGCCCCAGACCTTCTGTATTTTCAACCTCGAACAGGCTCATGGTCGTATCCCGGGCACCTGCCAGGCTCTCAATATCCTTACGGTCAGCAATGATATCCCCGTTTACCACTATAAAATTCCCGTCTATAAGGTCTTCGACGTCTCTCAGCGCGTCAGCGGTTCCCAGCTGCTTGCGCTGGGTACAGTAATCGATTTTCACTCCCCATCTTTCACCACTGCCGAAATAGTTTCGTATCTGCTCATCATGATAACCGACGATAAAAATAAACTCGCCGATACCTGCTTTCTTAATCTCAATAAGCAGGTGCTCGATGATGGGCTTATTGGCTACCGGCAGCATTACTTTTGGTCGGGTATAGGTAAGGGGACGCATCCGGCTGCCCTCTCCGGCGGCTAAAACAACCGCTTTCATCGCTTTATTCTTTGCCACCATTCACGCTCTATGACTCGTTGAAAAACCCTATCTTGGGCTGATTGTATCCCCCGACAAACAGATTGTCAATTCACCGACCAGCTGCAAACAGGACTATCATTTTCCTCTTTACCGTAAGGAGGGTTTGGTGATAGAATTAGGCAAAGACTGTCCGGCTGAGGAGAAACAACATGTCAGGGCATTCTAAATGGGCTTCAATCAAACATCAAAAAGGAGTTGCCGACGCCCGGCGGGGGCAGCTCTTTACCAAACTCGCCAGAGAAATCATAGTGGCGGTACGGCAGGGAGGCAGTAATTCAGATACTAACTTCCGTCTCCGGTTAGCCATCCAGAAAGCCCGGGATAACAACATGCCACTCGACAACATAGAAAGGGCGGTTAAGCGGGGCAGCGGAGAGATGGAGGGAGCCACTCTCACCGAGATGGTCCTCGAAGGCTATGGACCCAGCGGAGCGGCAATCCTGGTTCAGGCATTGAGTGACAACCGCAACCGTACCGTTCAGGATATCCGGAATCTATTCTCACGTCACGGCGGCAACCTTGGAGAGAGCGGCTGCGTAGCCTGGCTGTTCGAGTCGAAAGGACTGATTCTGATAGAAGCCGGTGACCTGGATACGGAAGAGCTTGCCCTGCAGGCAATCGACGCCGGCGCCGAGGATGTCAAGATAGAAGAAGACCACATAGAGATATACACCACCCCCGAGGACTTCATGAAGGTCAGGGGAGCCATGGAGAAGGATGGAGTTACCATAGCTTCTGCCGAAATGTCGATGATACCCCAGACCACTCTCGACCTCGATGAAAAACCTGCCCTGCAGAATCTTAAGCTGCTGAATAAACTGGAAGAACTCGATGAAGTCCAGCTTGTGTCCAGTAACGTGAATTTTACCGATTCAGTCCTGGAGCAGTTTCAGGGTTAATGTTTTAGACTATCACCCTTATATGGTAATTTGAGCTGAATGATGAGGATATTAGGTATCGACCCGGGGACTGTAGCTATGGGATACGGGGTGATTGAAAGCAGTGATGGTGAAACTGTCCTTGTTGATTACGGCGTCCTGAACACCCCGGCGCGCTCCCCCATCGGGGAGCGTTTGAGTTATCTCTACCATAACCTCCTTGAGATTATTGCAAAATATCAGCCGGATGTTCTCGCCATAGAGCAGCCTTTCGTGGCAAAAAACGTCAAATCAGCGCTGGCTATCGGCAGAGCACAGGCAATAGCAATACTGACGGCAGCCAACCGGAATATTCCGGCTTATGAATACACCCCGGCGCAGATAAAACAGAGGGTGACCAGCTACGGCGCCAGTTCCAAGGAGCAGGTACAGGAGATGGTCAGGCTCCAGCTGGGGCTTGACCGGGCACCGGAGCCGCACGATGCATCCGACGCCCTGGCGGTAGCCCTCTGCCACCTCAGCGAAACACACGTTGATAACCTGCTATCAAAGCAGTAGTAAAGGAGAAATATGATAGCCAGTCTTCACGGCAAGCTGGAATCGTTGGGTAGCGATTGGGCGATTGTAAACGTTAACGGAGTGGGAATTCAGGTGTTTATGCCCACATCCACGCTCAGCACGCTCGGGAACGTTGGTCAGGACGTGGACCTGCAGACTCACCTGGTTATGAGGGAAGACGGCATCATGCTTTACGGTTTCAGCACCGCCGGGGAGCTTGAGCTTTTTCAAATGCTTATCGGCGTCTCCGGACTTGGTCCCAGGCTGGGACTTGCCGTCCTCTCGGCGATGAGCGTGGAGCAGGCAAGCACCGCCATCGCCAGCGGCAATACCGACCTTCTTACAGCCGTCCCGGGGATAGGTAAAAAGATGGCGAACCGTCTGGTGCTGGAGCTTAAGGATAAAATGAGCGCCGGACTGGTATCAGTTGGTGCCGTCCAGTTCGCCGAGGAAAACGCAGACGTCCTGGCAGCCCTTACCTCGCTCGGGTACTCCGTCTCCGAAGCCAGCCGGGCGGTAGCCACCCTTCCTTCCTCCGACCTCAGCCTCGAAGAAAAGATAAAGCTTGCACTGCAGTATTTCGGCAGTTAGCAAACAATGGGGAGTTTAAGAGAGGCAAAACCCTTTTGATAATAAGGAGTTTAGGAGAGGCAAGACCTATATAACAACGGGGAGTTTAAGAGGGGCGGAGCCCCTCTTTTCACAGAAATCCTCCCCTTCCCCTTGTTAAGGGGAAGGGGATAAAGGGGATAGGGTTATAAAAACAGATAAAACACTTTCTCCCTTTAGAGGTGACTGATATGGAAATTGCGCTGTACGTGATAATTTTTATCCTGCTGGTAACGGTCCTGGTGCTCATATTTAGACCGAGAAAGGTGGAGATACCGGGGATTGGCGAGCTTGAAGCCAAGCTCAGGTATGCCCTGGCTTCAGCCGACTCCGTCAGGGAGATTCACGACCTGCTGGAGGATATGCCCCGCGATGTCCTGGCATCCATCACCCGCAGCCAGGGAACGAGGTCGGGCAAGCTGAACGAGCTTCTTGCCACCCTCGAGCTTACCAAGTACGACCGCCTTTTCTACCTGGGCGACCCCATCGACTTCGTCGGTATCAAATACGACGAGGGAATAGACTTTATCGAGGTAAAGACCGGCAGGGCTCGCTTCACCGAGGACGAGCTAAAACTCAAAGACCTCATCGAGCTCAAGATGGTCAACTACCTCCCCCTCTCCGTCAAACGCATCAACATCGCCGAGGAGGTTGATACGGAGGAATATGGGGATGGGGTTGGATAATTAATTGAAGCCCGACCGTTAAAAAGCTATACTATTATCAGAACAGATATGCTAGAGTGACTTATGCCTGATTTTGAGATAGTATCCGATTTCCAGATGACGGGCGACCAGCCGGAAGCGGTGGATAAACTGGTTGACGGGCTGAACAGAGGTTTCAAGCACCAGACCCTGCTCGGCGTAACCGGCAGCGGCAAGACCTTCGCCATGGCGAACGTTATCGAACGTGTGAAGAAGCCCACCCTCGTCATCAGCCACAACAAGACACTTGCCGCCCAGCTCTACCAGGAGTTCAAGGAGTTTTTTCCCAACAACGCCGTGGAGTACTTCGTCAGCTATTACGATTACTACCAGCCTGAGTCCTATATCCCCCGCCAGGACCTGTATATAGAGAAAGAGACCGAAATCAACGAAGAAATTGACAAGCTCCGCCACGCCGCTACCCGGGCTCTGCTGGAACGCCAGGATGTGGTAATCGTCGCCTCGGTATCCTGCATCTACGGGCTAGGCGCCCCGGAGGAATACTACAGCTTCACCTGCAATCTCCACAAGGGAGAGAACTATAACCGCTACAAGCTGCTCCGTAAACTGGTGGAGATGCAGTACGAGCGTAACGACCTGGATGTCAGCCGGGGGAAGTTCCGCATCCGTGGCGATACCATGGAGATACAGCCTTCTTATGATGACCTCGGCCTGCGGGTGGAATTCTTCGGTGACGAGATCGAGCGTATCCTGCAGATAGACACCCTGACCGGCGAGCTGCTCAGCGATATGGACTCGGTGATGATATACCCCGCCAAACATTTCGTAACCTCACAGGAGCAGATGCAGAGAGCAATCAAGGATATCGGGGAGGAGCTTGCAGAGATAATCGATGAATTCAAGCAGCAGGGCAAGCTTCTGGAGGCATCGCGACTCGAGCAGAGGACGAACTACGACCTTGAGATGCTCCGGGAAGCGGGATACTGCTCCGGCATCGAAAACTACTCGCGCCACCTGGCTGGTCGCCCGGCCGGCAGTACTCCCTGGACGCTTCTGGACTATTTCCCCGATGATTTCCTCCTTATCATCGACGAGTCCCACATGACCATCCCCCAGCTCAATGGAATGCAGCGCGGCGACCGCTCCCGCAAAGAAACGCTCGTCGAGTACGGCTTCCGCCTGCCGTCGGCACTGGACAACCGCCCGCTGAGTTTCGCCGAATTCGAGCAGGCTGTTAATCATGTGATATACACCTCGGCGACGCCGGGACCTTACGAATACAAGCACAGCCAGCAGGTGGTGGAACAGCTCGTCAGACCGACCGGGCTGCTCGAACCGACGGTTGAAATCAAGCCCACCGAAGGACAGATTGACGACCTTATAGACCAGATTAAGACGCGGGTGGATAAAGGCGAGCGTTGCCTGGTGACTACGCTGACCAAGAGAATGGCGGAAGAGCTTGCCGACTACCTGATAGAGCTTGATATAAAGACCCATTACCTCCACTCCGAGATTGACACCCTCCAGAGGGTGGAGATACTGCGCGACCTGCGGCTCGGCGTTTATGACGTGGTCGTCGGCATCAACCTGCTCAGGGAGGGACTCGACCTGCCGGAAGTCAGCCTGGTAGCCATCCTCGACGCCGATAAGGAGGGCTTTTTAAGGTCGGAGGGTGCCCTGATTCAGACGATGGGACGCGCTTCACGCCACATCGACGGGCACGTAATCATGTACGCCGATTCCGTTACCCGCTCGATGAAAGCCGCCATGGAGGAAACGCAACGCCGCCGCCAGATTCAGGTAACCTACAACGAAGAACACGACATCACCCCGCAGGGAATAAGAAAAGCCATTAAAGATATAACAGAACGGGTGAAGGTCGTTGCCGAGACCCGCACTCCCTACGAGGCGGCTCCCTCCAACAAAGAGGACGTACTCCGCCTGATAAAGGACCTGGAGTCGCAGATGAAGATTGCCGCCAAGAACCTTGACTTCGAGAAGGCGGCGCTACTGCGGGACCGCATCTTCGACCTGAGAAGAGAGTTTGATTTCGCGGAGATAAAAGGTGGACGACAATTATAAGGAGACCAGGCAGGAGCGCCGGGAAAGGAAACTCACCGCCAGGCGGGAACGGGTGAAAAAACACGGCAGGAACCTCGCCCGCGTATATAAGGAAGCTATCCTCAAACGGATAAACAAACTCCGGGCGGACAAGAAGAAGGGACAAAATGACGTCTGAGGAAGACCGGGAAAACACAATACAGATGCTTACCGAAACCGAGGAAGCCATCGGCAGGCTCTATGAAGCGTACTCGAGAACGCTTCCGGAGCACGAGGAATTCTGGTTCGGTCTGGTCATGGAGGAAGCCGACCACTCCAACCTGGTACACAGCCTTCTGAACAAAGTCAGAAATGGCTCTGCCAGCTTCGTGGCTGATGCAAAGCTGGCAGACGAGGTAAAAGATATCCGGGAGTTTCTGAAAAAAGAGCAGGAAAGGGCAAAGCGTGAGAACATGTCATTCATAGACGCTTTAAATACTGCCCTTAATATTGAGAAATCACTTATAAAACAGGATTTCTACCGGCTGTTTACAAACACTTCTCTGGATGTCAGCGAGGTCCTGCAGCATATTCAACATGATGCTGAGAGCCACATAGAGTTTTTACAGAGAGAACTTGACGAGCAGGAAGAACGCCGGTGATAAGAGGTATATAATGCCGTACTGCCCTGAATGCGGTGATGAGTTCCAGGACTGGGTAAAAATCTGCCCGGACTGTAAAGTCCCCCTTGTAGACGAGCTACCACCTCTACCCAGGGAAGAGTCACGTGAAGGACGGCTGGTGCACGTCGCCACCGCTCCCAACGAGATAGAAGCGCAGCTGTGGAAAGGCATCCTTGAAGAGAACGGCATCCGCTGCATGGTAAAAGTAGCCGAAGGGCTGAATATATACGTCTCCCCCCTCGCCCTTGAGCACAGGATTTACGTGCTGGAATCAGACGCAGACGAAGCCAGGGAAATT
>CAZBAN010000033.1:0-19814 GCA_964489895.1 uncultured Dehalococcoidales bacterium | reverse complement strand
TACGGCTCCAGTACCAGGTTCCAGACCCGGTTCAGCCAGCGGCTGATACCGCTGATGCCGCTGTCATTCCACTCGCCGCCCTGCTCCCAGGGTCCGATAAACATGAGATAGGCACGTACCGTATCCGCCCCAAGCTCTTCAACGTAGGCATCCGGATTTATTACGTTACCCCGCGACTTGCTCATTTTCTGGTGGTCGGCGATGATGGTCCCCTGGTTGAACAGCCGGGTAAACGGTTCATCAAAGTCCACCAGTCCCATATCCCTGAGGGCTTTGGTGAAGAATCGGGCGTAAAGCAGGTGCATCGTGGCGTGTTCTATTCCGCCGGTGTATATGTCCACCGGCATCCAGTATTTTTCCTTGTCCGGGTCAAACGCAGCTTCGTCATAATGAGGACTGCAGTAACGCAGGAAGTACCATGAGGAGCATACGAATGTATCCATGGTATCCGTCTCACGTTTAGCCGGCTGATTGCATCTGGGACAGGAGGTATTGACGAACCCTGCATGGTATGCCAGCGGAGATTCGCCGGTGGGTCTGAACTCGGCGTCTTCCGGCAGCAATACCGGCAGGTCTTTTTCTGGCACCGGGACAAGACCGCACTTCTGGCAGTAGACCATGGGTATCGGCGCTCCCCAGTAACGCTGGCGTGAAATCAGCCAGTCGCGCAGGCGGTAGCTGACGGCATTTCCTCCCCAGCCTTTCTCAGCCAGGTAATCGGCGACGGCGTTTATTCCTTCCTGGCTGGGAGTGCCGTCGAAATGGGATGAGTTGACCATTGTGCCCGGTTCCGTGTAAGCCTCCTCCAGTTCCTCCCCGTTCCAGCCTTCGGGAGCTATCACTACCCTGATGGGCAGGTCGTATTTTTTGGCGAAGGCGAAGTCACGCTCATCGTGTGCCGGTACCGCCATAACGGCGCCCGTACCGTAGCTCAGCAGAACATAGTCGGCAATCCATACCGGTACTTTTTCTCCGTTTACCCGGTTTATGACATAGGCACCGGTAAAGACGCCGTCCTTCTCCTTCTCCACTGAGAGGCGTTCAATCTCGGTCTGCTCCCGAGACTGCCTGACATAGGCTTCAACCTCGGCTTTTTTATCGGAGGTTGTCAATCTGGCTACCAGCGGGTTTTCGGGCGCCAGCACCATAAAGGTTACGCCGTAAAGCGTATCGGGTCGGGTGGTAAAGACCCGTATCTCTTTTTCCTCCACACCGGGGTGGTTGAGTTCGAAAGAAATCTCAGCGCCCGTACTCTTCCCTATCCAGTTCCGCTGCATCAGTTTCGTCCGCTCAGGCCAGTCAATGCCGTCATGCCGCATAAGCTCTTCGGCGTAACGGGTAATGCGGAAGAACCACTGTTCGCGGTCCTCGTGGGTAACAAGTGTGCTGCAGCGTTCGCAGCGACCGTTTATGACCTGTTCGTTGGCAAGTACCGTCTGGCAGCTCGGACACCAGTTGACCGGTGCCTTCTGGCGGTAGGCAAGGTCGTGCTTATAGAGCTTGAGGAAAAACCATTGGGTCCATTTATAGTATTCCGGCTGGCTGGTGACTACCTCCCGACTCCAGTCGTAAATAGCACCGATACTCTCCAGCTGGCGGTGCATATTTTCTATGTTCTGCATTGTCCAGGTATAGGGATGGATGCCTCGGCTGATGGCAGCGTTCTCGGCATTAAGACCAAAAGAATCAAATCCCATCGGGTGCATAACGTTATAGCCCTGCATACGCTTGAAACGTGCCTGGACATCCGGAGGGACATTGTTAAACCAGTGCCCGACGTGCAGGTCTCCGGAGGTGTATGGAAACATGGTAAGTGCGTAGTACTTGGGCTTGGGACTGTCCTCGGTAACCTTGTAAATCCTGTCCTCAGCCCATTTCCGCTGCCACTTTTTTTCTACTTCCTGTGGTGTGTATTTGTCCGTCATTTTCTGTTCCTAGCTCCTGCTAATCCTGCACTTATATCAGGGGAATCACGTTTGATTATATTAACACTCTTCCTGAAAGCCTTTCAAGTTCCCGGTTTGACAAGCCTGTATAGAGATGATAATCTACGCACTGCCAGTAATGATAAACTGTATTTTATGTCATGTATATGCCGACTTAATTTCCTGATTTTTAGTAATGAATTATATGGGTATTTGTACTATAGAGGATGAATGAAGACCGGTGAAGATAGTTCGTTTTTTAGTTAGCACTGGAACCTATTACGGTATATTGGACGGCGATGGTATCCAGGTACTGGAAAAAGAGCCATTTGAGAACATTATAACTACTGACGTTCGCTACCATCTGGATGAGGTTAAGCTGCTTCCGCCGTGTGTGCCGTCAAAGATAGTAGCCCTGGGGCTTAATTACCGCAGCCACGCCGAGGAAACGGAGAACCCGATTCCCGAGTCACCCCTGATTTTCATCAAACCTTCGACCGCGGTCATAGGTCCGGAAGATAGTATAGTGTATCCTTCTTCATCCACCAGGGTTGATTATGAGTGTGAGCTGGCGGTGGTGATAAAGAAGACGGCAAGCAAGGTATCCGAAGAAAAAGCGCTGGACTACGTACTTGGATATACATGCTTGAACGATGTTTCTGCCCGTGACCACCAGAGAGATGACGGACAGTGGACGCGGTCAAAAAGCCATGATACTTTTGCCCCTGTAGGTCCCTGCATCGAGACGGGACTGGACCCGGGGAACGTTACCCTGGAGACGTACCTGAACGGAGAACTCAGACAGCGGGGAAATACACGCGACCTTATTTTTCCGGTGCCGAAGCTGATAAGCTTTATCTCTGACGTAATGACTTTACTGCCGGGTGATATTATCGCCACCGGTACTCCGAGCGGTATAGGACCGATGAAGCCCGGTGATACGGTGGAGATAAAGATAGAGCCGATAGGCACGCTGAGAAACTATGTAGTAAAATATCAGTAGGTCTTTTTACCGAAAAGGAGGTGAATTATGCCGGATTTCGGGACCCCGTTTTCAGGTCTTGCCAGCGAGAGAAAACTAACGAAAGAGGAACTGGTTCGAGCGATACGGTTTATGGTCGCCGCCGAATATGAAGCAGTCCAGCTTTACATGCAGCTTGCTGAATCGACGGACAATAAGCTGGCGGTGGCGGTTCTCAAGGACATAGCCGATGAAGAGCGTGTTCATGCCGGTGAGTTTCTCAGGCTTCTGAAAGAGCTTGCGCCTGAAGAAGAAGGGTTTTATACGGAAGGGGCTGAAGAGGTAGAAGAGGAGATAGAAAAACTGGGGAAAGGTTAATCCTGAAAGTCAGGAAAAGTCCCGATGGGAGTTTATTAAGCTCCCACCGGGACTTGTTGTCGCCGGGCTATTCCACGTAGACGCGTACCTTCTCCCTGCCGCCGTCAACATTCACTTCGAGGTCGCTAAGAGCTTCAACAAGCTCTTCGATATCATCGGGCTTAAGGTTTCTCAGGTCAAAGTCCATTCCTTTTTCCTTCATGGCGTCATGCATTTTGTCAGCGGCTTGGGGCGGGATTAGAGCAGTAAGTTTCATTCCGGCACGTATCAGGCTCATCGGTACCCGGATATTGACCTTTTCTGCCGGCGGTCCGTCCCCGGGGTTGTCTCCGGGCTCGACCACTACCCTCATGTACTTCGGGAACTGTTTTGGTTCATGTGGCGTCTGGTATGATTCGTTCTCTGCCTTTTCTTCAGGCTCGGTAACAGCCAGCAGCCTTTCAGCCTCATCAACGGTGATTTTTTGCTCGGCAAGCATTTCCAGTATACGTTTTCTGTTATCAGACATCTTAACCTCCTTAATTATATTACTGAAACCAGAACTTTTTCTTTTTTACCCGATACGTCGACCTTGAGCCCCTTCATTGTGTAGCATACCCAGAATAACACCGGGATAATGAGTAACGTCCTCGCCTTTCCGAACGGTAGAAGTACGATTGCCGCAACTAGTGCCAGCGGAGCAAGGGCTATCATGAACGCTGCCACGAACAGGAAGATGAGAAATAGCGGTAGCCAGATATCGATACTCATTGAACCGGATTTTTTAACTCGTACGTGCATCATCATTGGTGGCATTTTCATTTCTTTAACCTCTCTATCGCCTCATCGGCTGTGATTTCTCCGCGCTCAAGCTCGGATAATACTTCACCCCGCTGTAATGAAATTTCGTCCTCAGACGGGAAAGAGTAGCTCTGGACGAGCTTGAGTTTATCGGCAAGACGGTTAAGCCTGTTCTTAACCGTCGGGTAGCTTATACCAAACATTTCCTCCATGTCCTTTATCGAGCCGTGGCACTGAATGAATGCCATGATAAATACCTGGTCCTCTGCGGATAGACGGGCAAGCCTGGGCAGCTCGAATTCGCCCTCTATGGCGATGTTGCTTTCAATAAGTCTGACACGCTCGATAACTATGTCAGAGCCCTGGGTAAGCTTGCTAAGTTCATTCCAGTCTTTCGGCATCTTTCTCTCCCCTTACGTGTTAAATATTAACTAAATTAATATCTAAATTAATTATCTTAATATATAATAAAGTATAATATTAATTTTGTCAACCCCTTTTATGAAAAAAGTTTACTTTGCCCTAAAAGTACCTCTCCATTTGTCATTCTGAGCCCGCCTGAGGCGGGCGAAGAATCTCTACCGATTTACTACGAAATCAGATTCTTCGTCGTCCCGATGAAATCGGGACTCCTCAGAACGACGTTTATTGCAAGGCTAAAAAAATGGAGGGGTGCTTTAGCCCCCTCTTTTAAACTCCTTTTTTCAACTAAATACAGATAACTAATAATTCAACCCATCTGTGTCATTTCTACCTTACATCTCCCTTGCCTTCTTCTGGATTTCGTAGAGTTTGTTCAGGGCTTCCAGTGGTGTCAGCGATTCGATATCCAGGTTCTCGAGTTCCTCGAGAAGCGGCGGTCTCTGACCGAAGAAAGACATCTGCTGGACGGGTTCGGGTTTTCGTTTTCGCTTTCCGGTTGTCGGCTTTTTCTGGCTGCTTTCGCCTTCCAGTTCCTCCAGCACCTCGTTGGCGCGGTGAACGACCGACCTGGGGAGTCCGGCAAGCTGGGCTACGTGTATGCCGTAGCTTTTATCAACGCCGCCGGGAACTATCTTCCGCAGGAAGATAACCTTCCCCTTTTCTTCGGTCACCGCCACGTTGAAATTCCTTACCCTCGGCAGGAAATCGGCAAGCTCCACCATCTCGTGGTAGTGGGTGGCGAAGAGCGTTTTCGCTCCCAGTCCCGGGTGGTTGTGGATATACTCGGCGACTGCCCGGGCGATTGAGAGACCGTCATACGTGCTGGTGCCGCGTCCGATTTCATCCAGGATTAGCAGAGACCGCGAGGTGGCGTTATTGAGTATATTCGCCGTCTCCACCATCTCCATCATAAAGGTGGACTGCCCTGCCGCAAGGTCTTCTCTGGCACCGACCCTGGTAAATATACGGTCGACCACTCCGATTTCAGCCGAAGCCGCCGGCACGAAGCTGCCTGTCTGTGCCAGAAGCACGATAAGGGCTACCTGTTTCAGGTAGGTGGACTTTCCCGCCATGTTTGGTCCGGTCAGCACGATAAGCTGGGTATCGTCGTTGGACAGGTAGGTGTCGTTGGGCACGAAATCGCTATCGAACAGATTCCTCTCCACCACCGGGTGGCGCCCTCCGCTTATCTTTATCGCCGTTCCCGTGTTAAGTTCGGGTCGGTGGTAATCATAACGTCTGGCCGCCTCAGCCAGGCTTGAGAAGACGTCAACATTCGCCAGAGCATCGGCAACCGCCAGTATACGGTCGCTGGCGGTGGCTACCTGCCGGCAAACCCTCTGGAAAAGGCTCGTTTCAAGCTCATTGATTCTGTCCCGGGCGTTGAGAATCATCGACTCATATTCTTTAAGTTCCGGAGTGAAGTAACGCTCTCCCCCGACCAGTGTCTGCTTCCTGATATAATCCTCCGGTACCTGCGACAGGTTGGCTTTCGAGACTTCGATATAGTAGCCGAAAACCTTATTGTAGCCGACCTTCAGCGACTTGATTCCGGTCTTTTCCTGTTCCTGTCGCTCCAGGCTGGCAAGGTATTGTCTGGCGTTCTGCGATGCCATCCGCAGGTTGTCCAGTTCCTCGGAGAACCCTTTTCTTATAACGTTGCCTTCTCCGATATTGTTTGACGGTTCATCCACTATCGCCTCCCCTACCAGTTCGACCACGTCCTGGCGGGGTTTTAGCTCGTTTTTAAGCCAGTTAATCGGGCTGTTGCTGCTGCCGCCTTCAATAACCTGCACCAGCTCCGGTATTACCTCAAGACCGTGACGCAGGGCGACCAGTTCGCGGGGAGTGATGATATTGCTCCTTACCCGGTTAATCAGCCGCTCGATGTCCGCCGTCTTTCCCAGCAGAGAGACGGTCTGGTTGCGGGCAAGTGTGTTTTCGTAGTACCAGTCAACGGCGTCCTGCCGTTTTTCAAGTTCAGTTATGTCAAGAAGAGGTTTCCCCAGCCACCTCCTGAGAAGCCTGCCTCCCATTGCCGTTTTTGTCAGGTCGATGACCGATAAAAGTGAGCCTCCCCCAGTTCTGGAAGTGGAGCTGCGGAATAACTCCAGATTCGTCTGGGTCTGTTCATCGAGAGCCATGAACGTTTCCGTGGAGTAAGTTGAAAGACCGGTAAGCTGTCCCAGCGCTCCTTTCTGTGTCTCCTGGACATAGTGGATAACAGCACCGGCGGCTCTCACTGCCATCGGCAGCCCGGAGCAGCCAAAACCGTCGAGTGATGCCACTTTGTAATGGTCAAGAAGCGTCTGTCTGGCAATCTCCATCTCAAACCAGTAGTCCTCGAGTCGTGTTACCGGCGGGGACAGTTCAAGGTCGGTAAGGTCGGAGCTTTCGGGAGCGATGATTTCAGAGGGGTTGAGTCGCTTGAGTTCGGGCAGTAATCTGGATACAGGAAGCTGTGTGGTAGCGAACTCGCTGGTGGTAATGTCGATATAGGCTATTCCCGCCTCTTCATTACCCATAACCAGACCGGCCAGATAATTGTTCGTCTTGCTATCGAGGAGTCCCGGCTCCACCACGGTACCCGGCGTTACCACCCGTACGACTTCCCGCTCTACCAGTCCCTTTGTCTCGCCGGGCTGTGTCACCTGCTCGCATATAGCTACCTTGTGACCGCGGTTGACCAGTCTTGCCAGGTAGTTGTCCAGGGCGTGATATGGGATTCCGGCGAGCGGAACACGGTTACCTTTACCCATTTCTCTGGAGGTGAGGACGATGTCCAGCTCTGTAGAGACGGTTTTAGCGTCGTCGTCAAAGGTTTCGTAGAAATCCCCGAGCCGGAAAAGGACGATTGCGTGGGGATATCTCCGCTTTATCCTGAGGTACTGCTGGCGGATGGGAGTCTGACCTTCTCGCATTTTCGTCTATTCTACCAGAATACATCTAAACATAGAATAGCGAGAAATCTACCCAGATCAAGATACCGTATTTATTCATTACCTGTTAAGTGTCAATGTGTTATGATAAATTTTCATTGTGTTGAAAACTTTATCGAGATAAGTATACGTGTGATATGGAAGAAAAAAGCGTAAATATGGGGAGCTCCAGGTATTTAAGAGACTGGACGAAAGGCAGCGTTATATATAATCTGTGGTCTCTGTCCTGGCCCATCATGATAAGCCAGACACTTACCGTAATAGGACCCACCATAGATATGATATGGGTGGGTAAACTGGGTGCGGCTTCGATTGCCGGGGTGGGCGTTTCCGGCATGGTCATCATGGTGGTGAACTCGCTGATAATGGGTCTCTATACCGGTTTAAGAGCTATGGTTGCCCGTTTCGTCGGGTCAGGAGATACGGATAGCGCCAACCATGTTTCCCAGCAGGCTTTCGTCATCGGTATTGTACTTTCCTTGATTATGGCGGCAATCGGTATATTCCTCGCCGAACCTATTCTATTCCTTTTCGGAATAGAAGCTGACGTGGTTGCCGAAGGCGCCGCCTATATGCGCATACAGCTGGCAGGCTCGATAACCATGTCGCTGGCGATGGTTTCCCAGTTGATAATGATTGCATCGGGTGACACGTTAACGCCGATGAAGATATCCATATTTTTCAGGCTCGCTCACGTAGCGCTGTGCCCCGTTCTGGTATTTGGCTGGTGGATATTCCCCAGTATGGGAGTCAGCGGTGCTGCCTGGGCAAACGTCATTTCTCAAAGTGTCGGCGGGATATTTGGAATCTGGATTCTTTTCACCGGACGTACCAGGCTCAGGTTAACCCTGCGTAATTTTTCTCTTGACAGGAATATCATATGGCGGCTGATGAAGATTGGAATACCCGCCTCGGTAACGGGAATGCAGAGGTTCCTGCCATATCTGGTCCTTGTCTTGTTTATTGCTCCTTTCGGTACTCCTGCCGTCGGCGCTCATTCGTTGATGCAGAGGATAGACACGTTTCTCAGAATGCCTGCGGGGGCGCTGGGTAATGCCGCCGGTGTGCTTGCCGGTCAGAACCTGGGAGCTGGGAAACCGGAACGGGCAGAAAAAGGTGGCTGGATAGCTGTAGCCCTGTCCACAGGTTTTATGGCTGTAGTTTGTGTGGCGATATGGTTCTACGCCGATTATGTGGTACGTATCTTCAATACCGAGCCGGAACTTGTAGAAATAGCCGGCGACTTTATGAGAATACAGATAGTGGGTTATATGATGTTTGGCCTGACTATCATACTGAGCCTGTGTGTGGAGGGCGTGGGTGATACTCTGGCGACGATGACGGTTACCCTGCTGACAATGTGGCTGCTTCAGATACCGCTGGCTTATTATTTACCGAAGTACACCACCCTCGGCGTCTACGGGGTACAGTGGGCGATAGTCATTGCCCTGGTTATAAGAGGGGTTGTTTTTGCCCTGTATTTCAGGATGGGATGGTGGAAGCGGAGGAAAATATAGTGTGGTATTATAGAGAGAATCCGGCCTGAATAATAATACAGGGTTCATAAACTAATATTGACGGGGAGATAAGCGTTTTGATTAATATCAGAATACTACTGGCAGCATTGTTATTCTTAGCCATGTTATTCGTTGGATGTTCCGGAGAGAAAGCCCCGGAAGTAGCGAAGGACGGCGATTACGTAAGTGTCCACTATACCGGCATGCTTGAAGACGGCAGTATTTTCGATTCGTCTGAGGGTCGTGAACCGCTTGGATTTGTACTGGGTGAAGGTCAGATGATTCAGGGATTTGAAAACGCTATCAGGGGTATGCAGGTCGGGGAATCGAAGACCGTTACAATCCCTGCTGAAGAGGCTTACGGGCCCCGTAATGAAGAAATGGTGTTCGATGTCGATATAACGGAGATACCCGAGGACCTGGATTACGGTGTTGGTTCACGCCTGAATATAGAGCTTAACGACGGCAGTATTATTACGGTTACTGTTGTCGCTATCACTGAAACGAGTGTGACTCTGGATGCCAACCACCAGCTCGCCGGCAAAGACCTTACGTTCGAGATTGAACTTGTGGCAATAAGATCCTGAATCCTCACTGGATAATTTATGGTATAATCAATCCATGAAGAAAGAGCTTATGGATATACTGGCATGCCCGGTATGCAAGGGAGAGCTCGAGCTCAGTATAGGGGAAGAGAAGGACGGAGAAGTAATAAGCGGCTCTCTCAGGTGCCAGAAATGCAAGGAAGACTATCCGATAGTTGATTCCATCCCCAACCTGCTGCCGCCTGACCAGAGAGACTAGCCCGGACTATAAGAAACCCAGCTATCGGGAGATTCCCATACCTCTATACAGTGGAGGGTGACCGGTTCTCCGGCAAGTCCCGGTTCTAGTTCCTCATATATTGTAGAGGCGATATTCTCAGAAGACGGATTTATCTTGTCGAATGGCTGTATATCATTCAGGCAGGTATGGTCGTACCGTTCCAGGATACCATCCATTCGCTTTTTCAATACCGTGAAATCATAAGCCAGACCTACCTCGTTGACCTTTGAGGCATTTACCTTTGCTACCACCTTGTACCGGTGCCCGTGTAGAGCCTCGCATTTGCCCTGATAATCCCTTAAGTAATGGGCAGCATCAAAATGTCTCTCTATGGCTACCTGGTACATCACTCCTCCGGCTTGTTATTTTCCCACTTAAATACGCCCTGCGTCTCGGTTACTTCATTTAGCATCTCTTTAGCTGTCTTTCCGTTTACCGGGTGAACTGCACCCGGGGCAATCTCCGCCAGCGGGAACAGAACGAATGCCCTTTCCGCTATTCTGGGATGGGGAATCTCAAGCTCTTCTGTCTCAACCACGCTGTCACCATATAGCAGTATATCTATGTCGATAATCCTGGGAGCATTTCGTTTACCCGGAGTCCTGCCCATCTTCAGTTCGATACCCTTGGCAAGGGTAAGGAGTTCTTCCGGTGATAGCCGGGTATTTATCTGGCACACCAGATTGAGGAAGCGGGGTTGCTCGATGTTACCAACCGGCTCGGTATCGTAGAGTGAGGAGACTTTCCTGATTTGCATTCTTTGTGAAAGAAGGTCGAGTGCCTTGTCCAGATTTTCCTGCCTGTTTCCCAGGTTCGAACCGAGGCATAGATACGCCGTAACTGCTTCTGAGCTCACAAGACCTCCTTCCCGTTAATGTTATTGCCTATTTGAAATACTGTCATGATTTTTTACATTATATCATACCTTATAATACCGGCTGCTGTTAGATTGCTTGCCCGACTGGTAATATGATAGCATCTTATACCCGTGTCTGGAGAATGTAGATGGAAAATTGAGGGGGTGTAACATGGAAGAATGTATATTCTGTAAAATTGTCGCCGGCGATATACCTGCCGATATTATTTATCAGGATGAATATATTCTCGCCTTTCGTGACATAAGTCCTCAGGCGCCAACACATTTACAGATTATCCCGAAGAAACATGTCCCGTCACTTGTAGAGATGGAAGAAGTTGATTTCCCGATTACCGCAGAAATGGTAAAGGCCGCCGGTTATCTGGCGGATAAAGAAGGTATTTCAAAAACCGGGTACCGCCTGGTGATGAACTGCGGCGAACATGGAGGTCAGGCAGTGCGACATCTTCATATGCATTTGCTTGGAGGTTGCCAGCTCTCCAATATGCTGGGTTAGCCCGTTTAGTGAGACTTTTTGGAGTCCTGGTAGATAAGAAGTCCGGCGACACTCTTGGCATCGCAGATATCGCCCGACCTGATAAGTTCGGGGATATCTGTTACAGGTACCCGCACCAGCGTGATACTCTGAGTGTCCTCGTCGTAAAGCTGGCTCGGCACAAGGTCTGTAGCCAGGAAGAGGTGGAGGTACTCGGTGCAGTAACCCGGGGATGAATAGAATCCGCCCAAGCTCTCAATCTTTTTAGGCAGGTAACCGGTCTCTTCCTGCATTTCACGGCGTACGGCATCAACCGGCTCTTCGTCTCCTTCTATGCCGCCGGCAGGTAACTCGAGAAGGTCTTTTTGCACGGGAAGGCGGTATTGTTTGACCAGCAGGACTTTCTTATCGGCATCGATAGCCACCACAACCACACATTCACTATGTTCCACCACCTCCCTGGTCGTTTCCCGCCCGTCGGGCATTTGAATGGTATCAACCCTTAAGTTTACCGCCCGACCGTTGTAGATAGACTGACTGGATAGCACCCTCTCCTCAGCCATTTTCGGGCTTAACCTCCGTGTGGTAGATGAGGGCTACTTCGTCGCAATTGGGGAATCTGGGGCAGCGGAAGCATTCACTCCACACTTTCTGGGGAAGCTCCATTTTGTCGATCTGGGAAAAGCCGAACTGTTCAAAAAAGCCGGGTTTATACGTCAGGCAGAATACGGTGGGAATATCGAGTTCTTTAGCTTCAGCAAGACAGGCATTAATCAGCAGCTTGCCGATACCTTTTCCCTGATTGTCCTCGGTTACTGCTACAGATTTTATTTCAGCCAGTTCCGACCAGGCAATGTGAAGTGCCGCGCAGGCAAAAACTATGCCGTCTTCTTTGTAAACAAAATAGTCCCTGATATTTTCGTATATTTCGCTCAGGGAACGGGGCAACATCGCGCCCTTGTCAGCAAAGAAGTTGATTATTCTGTGCATGTGGATTGCGTCGCCTATTCTGGCTTTCTCCGCTGTTTTCAATCTATTGCTTTCCTTTCAGTTTTTGTTCCAGAGAACCATAGAAAGAGGTTTCAGGATGGATTCTGAGGAAACGCGCTGTGTGAACGCTGTGTGTTACCGTGACGGTCGCCTTGTTTGATATCGGGCAGTTAATATGACCGTCTATGCTGAGCGTAGCCGAATGAAAGGTGGTAAGGTTCAGTTTAATCTCTGCCGATTCCGGTAAAACCAGCGTGTATCCCGAGCTGAGATGGGGTGTTATCGGTAACAGCAATAATTCACTCGACCGTGGATGAAGAATGGGTCCGTTTGCCGCTAGAGCATAGCCGGTGCTGCCGGTTGCCGTAGCCACAATCACGCCGTCGGCTTTATAGGTGGTCAGCGTTTCGCCATTGATGCTGGCTTCGATATATACTACCCTTGCCATTTCACCACGTGCCAGGACCACGTCGTTCAGGGCGTAGAACTTCTGCGGTGGGTTGTCTCTGTCATTTTCCTGGGATAACCCGGCTTCCAGTAGAAACCGCTCGTCAACCCATCCCTCACCGGCAAGTAACGCTTCCAGCTTCTTCTCTGCCTCATCCACCCTGAGTTCCGTCATGAATCCAAGATTGCCAAGGTTTACTCCGGTGATCGGGACCGGTTCGGGGACTACCGCCTGAACCGCTCTCAGGATAGTACCGTCGCCTCCGATGGTGAGAATCAACTCGGTGCCGTCTATTCGAGGACGAATCGCTTCCCCTTCCCAGGCAGAACATGTCCAGACGGAGATACCTCTAGAATTTAGGAATTCTTCGAGTTTGCTGGAAAGTGTGCGGGAATCCTCTTTCATCGGATGGTATAGAATGCCTATCTTTTTCATAGCTGAGACCATATCGTATTCATAAACAGTATAACGCTCAACCCTGATGTTAGTAAAGTAAGTACGTTATTAACTTCCACCTTGCAAAGTTATACGATATATGTGTTATAATTCTGGCATTCAGCAGTTGCCTAATCCTGCTTTAAGATATATGATATATACTTACGTGGTTGAAACAATGTATTGAGGTGAGAAAAAGATGGGAGTAGATCTCGTTCACGTCGGTTTTAATAATATAATAGTGATGAATAACGTCATTGCTATAGCATCGCCAAATTCAGCCCCCACCAAGCGAACTGTACAGGAAAGTAAAAGCAAGGGACTGCTGATTGACCTGACAAACGGAAGAAGAACCAAAGCTGTAATTATAAATGATAGCGGACATGTAATATTATCAGCCCTTACCCCCGAGACTATTGCCAGCAGGTATCGCCAGCTTGAACCGAGAACAAGCCAGATTGAAGAGCCGCAACTTATCGACTAAAAAGGCGTGATGAGGAACACGACTCTACATGATCAGTCAGATTATCTTCCACCGAAAAGACCACTGCTTTTTATCCTCTCCGGTCCATCGGGAGCGGGTAAAGACGCAGTTTTACAAAGGATAAAGGAATCCTCTTTCCCTCTGAAATACGTTGTTACCATGACCACACGGCCCCGCAGGGAAAAAGAAACGGATAAGGTAGACTATAATTTCATCTCTGCAGAACAGTTCCAGGCCATGATTGAGAATAAACAGCTTCTTGAGTGGGCTAACGTGTATGGAAACATGTACGGAGTGCCCAGAGACCAGGTAGAGAAGGCGCTGGAGCAGGGGCAGGATGTAATAGTAAAAGTAGATATCCAGGGAGCAGCCAGTATTAAAAAAATCATGCCTGAGGCAATATCCATCTTCCTCATGCCTCACTCACTGGAGGACATCACGACGAGACTGAATCAACGTCACACTGAGTCACCCTCGGCTCTGGGCTTGCGCGTCAAAACCGCGTCTGAAGAAATAAAGCAGGTATCCAAATTCGATTATGCGGTGGTAAACCGGCATGGGGAAATTGACCTGGCGGTAGAGGATATTAAGGCTATCATTACCGCCGAAAGATGCCGCGTCTATCCTCGTTAAAGCAACAAGTACGGCTACTCAAGGTTTCTTATCCTACGGAAGAACGCCAGGGCAAAGAAGGATAGTAAAACGAGTATCATTGCCAGGCCGCCTATAGCCCACTGAATCCCCAGAGCTTCAGTCAGAAGCGCGGCTATGAACGTGCTGAAACTCATCAGCCCGAATTGCATCATCATTATACTCATTACCCGTCCCAGATAAGCAGGGTTTATATAGTACTGGATAAGAGTGGTCCCCAGCGCCATCTGCACCATTTGCCCCAGACCTACGAAGCCAATAAGTACGAGCGATAATCGATAAGACGTCGAGAATGAGAACGCTGCCAGCGATATTCCAAGTATAACGTTTCCACAGAGCATCATAATCCCGCGCTTCTTATTGGGTAGCGAGGCTAGAACGAGTGAACTCAGAATGGAGCCGATGCCGGAGACACTCATCAGCCATCCCATTCCGCTGGGGCCTACTTTAAGAATATCCTCGGTAAATATCGGTAATAGCTGCTGGAAAGGCATAGCAAGTATTGTGACTATTAGCGTGAAGGAAAGAATCATAAGGATAGTTGTCTCGCTCCTGAGGTATTTAAACCCCTCTTTCATAGCAGTCAGGGCATTGGTGGTACTTTTTGTTATCTGGCTGGTCAGCGGTAAAAATGCGATAAATACTACGGAAACAAGATACATGGCAGAGGTAGTGAAATATACGGCTTCATAGCCGACGTTTTCTATGAGAAGACCTGCCACAGCCGGGGCAAAAAGACGCAGGGTATTCATACCCATAGTGCTCAGTGATATGGCGTTCATTAAATCTTCCCCGTCCACTATCTCGGGAAGAATAGCCTGGCGTGAAGGCATCATCAACGCCATTATGATTCCCTGGAATACGGATGACACTGCCAGTACCCACCACGAGCCGGCATTATCAGCACTCAGGTAGCCATACACCAGAGTAAGACCGACACCTGCCGAGACAACAGCCGAAGCCGCTTGCCCGATTATCATAACGTATTTCTTCTGCACTCTATCGGCAATGACGCCACCGTATAGAGAAAGCACAATCATCGGAACAGCATGGAATAAGGACATCGCTCCAAGGATAATGGCAGAGTTGGTCAGCTGATAGATTAAATAAGAACGGGCTATCATCTGCATGTTCATGCCAACCATCTGGCCCAGCATGCCACCGAAATATAGAAGAAAGACACGGTTTTTAAAGGAGCTAAAAGTTCTCAGATTACGGAGGTTGCGCAGGGAAAATCCACCCGGCCTGCCGGCAGGCATTCCCATGCCCATATCCTCGCCGCCCCCGCCACTGTATTGTCCCGTTCCGCTGTTCAAGGATTAATACGTCACTTTCTGTTTTATTAATTAAAAAGCTGTGTGCTTCAGAAGTATTGTCCCTTCAGCTACCGGTAGTCATACGCTCATAGTTTACACTTAGTAAAGATAAAAGGGCAATTAAATGTCATTAACGGAATCTGCAAACTTTTCTTAACTAAACAGGCTCTTATGGTGTAGAATGGATAGGCATCAAACGCGTAATAATAAGGTTTGGTGCCGTCAGGAGGACGGCGTGTCGGGAACCGATAGTCAGGTGGACCGTAGCTCTGGAAGTATCACCATGTTTACCGGTAAAGGCGGTGTGGGTAAAACTACCTGCGCCGCAGCAACGGCTCTGCATCACTCGTCACTGGGGAACGGGACGCTGGCTATATCCACTGACGCGACTCCGTCCCTTTCTCATATATTTGAATTGACCGACGACAGGAAACCGGCAAGAGTGAGAGAACAATTATTTATTAATGAGCTGGGTGAACGGGAAGTTAAGGAGATGTGGGATAAAAAATTCGGTCGCGAGGTGTACGGAGTTTTTTCATCTTTTATATCGATTAAGTACCCGGAATTCGTTGAATTCATGACCTCGGTATTACCGGGACTCAGCGATGAGTTTATGGTTGATTATATCAGGGAGCTTAGTCTGCGTGGTGAGTATGAGACGATTATCTGGGATACCGCTCCGCTGGGTCAGACGCTTGCCCTGCTTGAAACCCCTGCCCTCCTGGCAGAACACCTGAGAATGGCTCCGCGTATCTATTCCAGACTGAAACTCGGTCAGACCAGCCGCGAACCGATACTGGACATTTTAAGAAGGTGGGAGAATCTGTCGGCTGAAAATATCGACTTTCTCAAAGACAGGGTTAAATTCGTCATGGTTACCATACCGGAAGCGCTTGCCGTCGAGCAGCTTGATGGCACATTTAGAGCTCTGAGTGAATATAGTCTCAGGGTCAAGCAGTTGATTATCAATAATGTTGTTAAGAATGAAGACTCTGAATTTATGTCAACCAAAGCCAGCCAGCAAAAGGAATATCTGAAGACCATCTACGAAAAGTACTCCGACCTTGAAATTATAGAGCTTCCCATGTTCCCGTACGAACTCAAAGGCGTTGACAGGCTAAGAGAGATTGAAAAAATCCTGTTTCAGTAGTAGAATTTAGGTTTGTAATATCTGGTTAATCACTATTCCCGGTAGTCGTTACTGGACTATGTACTACTTTGCTTATGCCTCAAATCTGAATAAGAAACAGATGCAGGAGAGGTGTCCTGATGCAAAACCGCTGTTCAGGGCGAATCTTCCTAACTACAAACTCGTGTTCGTCGATTGGTCAAGGCAGTTACGCGGAGGCAAAGCCAGCATAATGATTCATCGGGGTGAGAGAGTGCCGGGTGCCGTATATGAAGTCTCGGAACGGTGCATGAGTCGGCTCGATAAATATGAGAGTTCGTATAATCGTATAAAAGTTACCGTCTATGACGAAGACGGCAGTCCTGTTGAGGCAGTAACCTATATAAAAGGGAGCCAGGCGCAGGAGGAAAAACCGTCACAGGAGTATTTGTCAGTCATACAGCAGGGCTATAAGGACTGGCATATTCTCTGAGCTGAGAATAGTCTGTATAATGATAAAATTATTATTAAAATATCTTGACTGTAGATTCAGCCTGGAGTAAGATGATATTAGCAGTCTATATATCAGATTGCTAACTTTTTATTCAGGCAGTCATCTGGAGGTGATAGGTTTGCCCATTTACGAATACCAGTGCTCTGAGTGTTTGCATAAGTTTGAGCTGAAACGGAGTTTCAGTGACGATAGTCCCGTCTTATGTCCGCAATGCGAATCCAATGCTGTCCGTATCTTTTCACCGGTTCCAATTATTTTTAAAGGCTCAGGTTTTTACTCCACCGACCACCGGAATAACCACGGTCACTCCACGCCTTCAAGCAGCCCTGACGAAACCAGCAGCGGCGATACCAAGGCAGCCAAAAACGACAGCGCCGCTAAAGCCAAGACCGGCGATGCTGGTAAAAGTGATTAGTCTCTGTTAAGTGCTGTCCTGACTATAACCATTAAGGGGCATACCATGACATCCAAAACCGATAAGAAGACCAGACCCAGGAAAAAAGTAACCACTTTTAAGTGCAATTATTGCGAGAAAGTTAAGCCGCTGGAAGAAATGATAGTTGTGACCAGGTATTTCCCGCCGGTAGTAATATGCCTGGAGTGTGAGAAAAAAATACGCTAGAGCCAGGAGACGTCCGTAAACCCCGCTTACATACCGTAGTCCAGTCTTGCCACAAGACGCATCGGTAGCCCGTGTTTCACCATCCTGTCTTGAGTTGCTTTGATATCGTAAGGTACGCGACGGAGCATGACCGTGTTTGCCTCACTGTCGTATATGGCGTAGCTTGCTCGAGGGTCGCCGTCACGGGGCTGCCCTACCCCACCGGGATTGATAATCAACCGGTTTCTGCCCGGAACAAGTTTTATATTCTCGGAGAAAGCGTTGACTGAGCAATTACCGTCTTCATCAAGGATGAATACCTGAGGAATGTGGGAATGTCCTGCCAGGCAATATCTGGAAGTAAAGCGGGTGAAGTTCTCCCGGGCGATGCCGACCGAAATGATGTATTCCCAGATAGGCTCCCTGGGACTGCCGTGCACCAGGATAAATTCCTCTTCTTCGATAACCAGCGGTAGTTTTTCAAGATACCTGCTATCCGAGGTACTCAACTGATCGGCTGTCCACTGAGTCGCTTCCGCAGCATCCGGGTTAAAATAAGCGGTACTGATTTTGCCGATTGCCGCCCAGTCATGGTTCCCGGCAACGCATACGTGGTTCGTCTGGCGGAGAAGCTCGATACATTCATGCGGGTCAGGTCCATAGCCCACCACATCGCCCAGACACCAGAATTTATCTACCGCTCCCTGGGTCTCAATATCTTCCAGGATTGCATTGAAAGCCGTCAGGTTGGCGTGAATGTCGGCAATGATTGCATAGCGCATATATAATCCACCGTTGCTATGAGAGCAACTCTGGTAACCTTTCCACCGGCACGGTTTCCTGACTGGCTGTGGTCATGTCTCTCAATACAACGGTACCTGATTCCACTTCCTGTTCGCCGATAATTACGGTCTTTTTCATCCCATAGTTATTGGACTGCCTTAACTGGGCTTTGAGACTCCTGCTGCCCACTGCCTGGATTGCTCCGATTCCTGCACGCCTCAGTCTTGAAGCCAGCCTTACTGCTTCAACTTCTGCCTTGTCACCGACGCAGGCGATAAAGACCTGCGGTCTGGCTAGAGGTGGGATTTCCACATTCTGCTCTTTGATGCCGAGTATCACCCGCTCCATGCCGATGCCGAAGCCGACGCCCGGAGTCGGTTTACCACCCAGTTCCTCGATAAGGTTATCATACCTCCCTCCGCCGCCCAGGCTGCTCTGGCTGCCTCCTTGTGGAGGAACGATTTCGAATACCGTCCTTGTATAATAGTCGATACCGCGGACCATACGGTGGTCTTCCTCAAACGGTATTTCCAGTAGTCCCAGGTAATCCTTCAATCGCTTGAAGTGCTCATTGCAGTCATCGCATAGGTAGTCGGTGCTCTTTGGAGCCGAGTCAGCCACTGGTTGGCATAAGGGCTGCGAACAGTCGAGGAGGCGCATCGGGTTCTTCCCCAGCCTTGTTTTGCAGTCAGCGCACAATTTGTCGGTATGTCCGGAATAGTGTTTTTTAAGGGCATCCAGGTATCCCGGACGGCACTTTCTGCAGCCGATGCTGTTGATATGCAACGAACAACCGGTAGTACCCACCGATATATAAAACTGCCAGGCAAGGTCGATAACCTCGGCGTCCAGTGAAGGGTCATCGCTGCCGATAGCCTCGCAGCCGAACTGGTAATGCTGGCGGTACCTTCCCGCCTGAGGCCTGTCATACCGGAAGATGGGTGAAACGTAGTACAGCTTAACCGGCTGGGGCAGGTTGGACATGCCGTGCTGCAGATAAGCCCGGCACACTGCCGGAGTTCCCTCTGGCTTGAGAGTCAGGCTGTTGCCGCCGCGGTCATCGAATGTGTACATTTCCTTCTGCACGATGTTTGTGTACTCGCCGGCGCTGCGACTGAAGAGATCGGTATCTTCGAATACGGGTGTGTCGATGCGTTCGTAGCCGTAAAGCTGGCAGATTGCGGCTGCTTTATGCTCTATATACCGCCAGTAAACCTGCTCTTCGGGCAGAATATCCGAGGTTCCGCGTGGTGATTGATACAATTTTACTTTTCCTCTCCGAATATAAAGTTAGGATACAGTATTAGTGATGAATTTGTAAAGGTAAGATGTAATCCTGAAGCATAACTTGCGGTCTAAATGAGACTGAGAAGAGATATGAGCA
>CAZBAN010000032.1:15598-20241 GCA_964489895.1 uncultured Dehalococcoidales bacterium | reverse complement strand
ACCGGAGCTTCTTCAGCCACCACCCCGGTCACTTCCTCCACCGGGGCTTCTTCAGCAACTGCTTCGGCTACCGGTTCGGCAACCTCCTCCTCCACGGCTGGTTCCGCTCCGGCCACGGCTCCGATAAGCTCTTCCTCCACCTCTCCTCCCTTGGGTTCGGGTAAGACGTCGCCCTTGTATATCCAGACCTTTACTCCAATCCTGCCCATGGCGGTTTTGGCTTCAACAAAGCCATAGTCGATATCAGCCCGCAGCGTATGAAGAGGCACCTGGCCTTCATGCATGGTCAGGCGACGGGCTATTTCAGCGCCGCCGAGTCTGCCGGCACTGCTCACTTTCATTCCCTTGGCACCCGCCTGCATGGTGCGGAGCATCGTCTGTTTCATAGCCCGCCGGAAAGCGACACGGCGTTCTATCTGCTCGGCTATCGTCTTGGCGACCAGATAAGCGTCAAGTTCGGGTCGCTGAATTTCCTGTATATTCAACTGGACTTTCTTACCTATAAGCTGCTCGAGATGAGCTCTCGTTTCATCGACCCTCTGTCCGCCTCTGCCGATTACTATGCCCGGTCGAGCCGTATAAATGGTAATGGATACCCTGTTTGCCTGCCTCTCAATCTCTACCTGGGAGACAGCCGCTTCAGCATACCTTTCCTGAATAGCCTGGCGAAGTTTCAGGTCTTCCTGTAAAAATTCCGCATAGTGCTTATCGGCATACCATTTGGCCTGCCAGTCACGTATGACACCGATTCTAAAACCTACAGGATGAACTTTATGTCCCATTAAATCTCCTGTTCTCCAACTACTACCGTAATATTACTGGAACGCTTGAGTATAGGGCTCACCCGTCCCCGCGCTCTGGCGCGATACCTCTTGTAAGTAGGTGCCGCATCAGCAAATATACTTAATATTTTCAGGTCCGTAGTTGATATCTGATAAACGCTCTCGGCATTAGCCGCAGCCGATTTTATCACCTTGGACACAACCCTGGCAGAAGGCGAGGGCAGAAACCTGAGCATATCCAGCGCCTGCTCAACACTTTTACCCCTTACCATATCCAGCAACAGCCGCGCCTTGCGAGGCGGTATTCCCGTGTTTTTCGATATCGCTCTAACTTCCATTACTGACTAAAACCCTATCTCCTTCTTACCTGAGTAGTCCTTTCCGACCTCGAGGTATGTCCCCTGAAGGTCCGCGTTAAGGCAAACTCACCCAGTTTATGCCCTACCATGTTTTCAGTAATAAAGATGGGAACATGCCGCCTGCCGTCATGAACCCCAATAGTCAGCCCGACCATTTCAGGGACTATGGTAGACCAGCGCGCCCACGTCTTTATTACCGTCTTCTCGCCGGAACGATTGAGCGCCTCAACTTTTTTCATGAGTTTCACGTCAAGGGCTGGACCCTTCTTAGTTGACCTGGACATATTCACTTACTCCAGTTATTAACTTCTTTATCATTATTTTCGCCCCCGTCTACTCACGATCAGTTTATCAGAAGCCTTGGGCTTACGTGTCTTATAACCGAGAGCCGGTTTGCCCCAGGGAGTCTTGGGTCCGGGCATCCCAATCGGGCTCCTGCCTTCACCGCCGCCGTGAGGGTGGTCACGCGGGGTCATCGCCGAGCCTCTCACCGTAGGACGCCTGCCCATCCACCGCTTACGACCCGCCTTACCGAGCTTGATACCCTGATGGTCGGCATTCCCTACCTCCCCGACGGTAGCCAGGCAGGTACTCCTTATCCGTCTGGACTCGCCTGACGGCAGCCTGATAAGGGCATATTCTCCTTCCAGAGCCACTATCTGAGCGGAAAGACCGGCGCTGCGAACCATCTGGCCGCCTTTACCCGGCTGCATCTCGATATTATGTATCAGAGTCCCGCTGGGTATATTCTTCAACGGCAACGCGTTGCCCGGTTTAATCTCGGCATCCTCTCCCGCTTTCACGGTATCGTCCACGTTCAGACCTAACGGGGCAAGTATATAGCGCTTATCACCGTCGGCATAATGAACAAGGGCGATGCGCGCCGAACGATTGGGGTCGTACTCAATTGTCGCAACCCTGCCCGGAACACCGGTCTTATCACGTTTAAAATCAATAACTCGGAGCTTTCTTTTCGCACCGCCGCCGCGGTGACGGACTGTTATCCTGCCCTGGCTGTTACGCCCGGCTTTCTTCTTCAAAGGCAGGGTCAGTGACTTTTCCGGTTTACTTTTGGTGATTTCTTCAAAAGTCGCCCCGGTCATGCCGCGTCTACCCGGCGAGGTTGGTCTAAATGTCTTTACTGCCATTCCTTAATAATATCTCCTGTTCTCGACCAGTCTATCTACCTCTCTCCCTGTATCCCCCCGATTGCGTCGGGGGGAAGGTTTTTGCAAGAGGGACCACATCCCTCTTATACTCCTTTAATTTCTTATGCTCCCTCGAAGAATTCTATCGTGTTGCCCGGTTTCAGGGTGACGATTGCCTTTTTCCACGGATGGGCGGGAAGTACTCGCATTCCCAACCTCCGCCTTTTTCCGGGCATATTTATCACATTAACCTTGATTACTTCAACCTTAAAAGCCTTCTCCACCGCCTGCTTAATCTGGGGTTTATTTGCTTCTCTTGCCACCTCAAAGGCATATTTACCCTCAGCCTGCAGGGTTGTAGACTTCTCAGTTATTAACGGGCGCCGCAACACCTCGTACAGGTTCATTGCTTCCTCCCTCTGAGGGCTTCTCACCCCATATCTCTTCCGCTTTACGCACCGCAGCCACAGTTATCAATAACTGCCTGCGGGAAAGTATATCAACCACGTTAAGCAGGCTTGCCGGTAATGTCTTTATACGCGGCAGGTTGCGGGACGACTTAACCACATTCTCTTCCACCCCGGAGGTAACGACAAGGGCTGAGGAGTCCACTCCAAGGGCTTTTAGAATCCCTGCCATATCTCTGGTCCTGGGCTGTTCGAGAGTCAGTTCATCGACGACAACCAGCTCATTCTCGCTTACTTTGGCTGACAGTGCGCACCTTAGGGCGAGCCGCCGCATTTTCTTGGGCATATCCTGCCGATAATCCCTGGGTTTGGGCCCAAAAACCACACCTCCGCCCCGGCGTATCGGCGACTTCTTGCTGCCCGCCCGGGCGTAACCGGTACCTTTCTGGCGGAAGAGCTTTCTGGTAGAACCGGAGACCTCGCCGCGCGTCTTGGTGCTGGCAGTCCCCTGACGGGCATTAGCCTGCTGTCTTACCACCGCCTGATGTACTACCGCCTGGTTAAAAGGCACGCCGAAAACGTACTCGCTAATATCTATACTGCCAGTCTCTTCTCCGCTGATATTATAAACCGGAACCTGCACTTACTTATTCCTCTTGTTCGTTTTTCTTATTAACAGAAGCCCGTTCTTATTCCCGGGGGTGGCGCCTTTTACCAGTAACAGGTTACGTTCAGGGTCTGATTTCAGTACTTCAAGATTACGCACCGTTATTCTGTCGCCGCCCATGTGCCCAGCCATTTTAGTCCCTTTTAGCACTCTGCCGGGCGAGGAAGTTGCTCCTATCGAGCCCGGGTGGCGGTGCCGGTCGGACTGCCCGTGAGTTTTAGGTCCTCCGGCAAAGCCGTGACGCTTCACCACGCCGGCAAAGCCCTTGCTCTTCGATATGCCGGTAACATCTACCATGTCACCTTCCTCAAACAGGCTGACATCTATTACATCGCCGACGTTAACGTCCCCGGTATCATCTACTCTGAACTCCCTCAGATATCTAAACTCCCCGGCTCCTTTCAGGTGCCCCCGCTGGGGAGAATTGAGCCGTTTGGCTGCGCCGAAACCGCACTGAACGGCATTATAGCCTTCTTTACCCGCAGTCTTAATCTGTATCACGGTGCACGGACCGGCCTCGACCGCCGTCACAGCCTCCGCTGTGCCGTCTTCCGTAAATATCTGGGTCATTCCCAGTTTCTTTCCTATAATTCCCTGTAACATTCCTGCTATTCCACGCGGTTTTATATTTTGATATCTATCTCGACCCCGGAGGGCAGGTTAAGTCCGGTCAGAGCGTCTATCGTCTTTGAGGTGGTCTCGATAATATCGATAAGACGCTTATGAGTCCGAATCTCGAACTGCTCCTGTGAGTCTTTATCAATAAAAGGCGAGCGGATAACGCTGAACTTCTGGATACGGGTCGGCAGGGGGACCGGTCCGGAGACAACCGCTCCGGTACGCTCTACCGTCTCCACAATCTGCTCGGCAGCCTGGTCAACCAGCTTATGGTCAAAACCTTTTATTTTTATACGTATCTTCTGCCTGGGCATACCTTAAAACCCCGCTCTATTCGTAATTTGAGCTACCTGCTCTGCCGGTAGCTCCTGATAACGATAAAATTCCATTGAGTGAGTAGCTCTGCCCTGCGTCTGAGACCTGAGGCTGGTAGTATAGCCAAATGCCTCTGCCAGAGGGATAAGAGCGTGAACGGTGCACGTATCTATATAGGTCTCGATAGACTCGATATGTGCCCTTCTCGAATTGAGGTCGCTGATAATATCACCGAGAAACTGCTCCGGTGTAACGACCTCCAGTTTCATAATAGGCTCCAGAAGGATGGGTTTGGCTTTAGCCACGCCCTTCCTCAACGCTAAGGAACCCGCCATTTTAAAAGACAA
>CAZBAN010000032.1:11226-15498 GCA_964489895.1 uncultured Dehalococcoidales bacterium | reverse complement strand
CCGGTCTGCCGGACGAATCTACCCTCAGCCTGCACCGGTACGGTGATGGTCTCTTTATAAGCAACGTTGGGTTTGCCTACCCTGGCTCCCACTCTGAATTCGCTGAGTAACCTGTTCACAATCACTTCCAGGTGAAGCTCGCCCATCCCCGAAATTACCGTCTGTCCGGTCTCCTGATTATATTCCACCTTGAAAGTGGGGTCTTCTTCGGTTAATTTCTGGAGGGCTGCACCCATCTTATCCTGGTCGAGATTTGTTTTCGGCTCGATAGACACGGAAAGTACCGGCTCGGGGAAGCTTATGGCTTCAAGAAGCACCGGATGGGAAGGATGGCAGAGGGTATGACCGGTAAAAGTATTCTTAAGGCCCAGTGTAGCCACGATTGACCCGGTATCAGCCTCTTCTATCTCCTCACGCCGGTTGGCGTGCATTAATAATAAGCGCCCGAAACGTTCCTTCTTTCTGATAGTCGAGTTATAAACCTGCGCTCCCGCTTCCACCCTGCCGGAATATACCCTTAAATAGACCAGCCTGCCCACAAACGGGTCCGATACAACTTTGAAAGCAAGCGCGGCGAACGGTGCTTCATCATCGGGCGGGCAATCCACCTCAGCGCCCCTTACATTAACAGCCTTCACTGGCGGTACGTCCACCGGTGAAGGCAGGTAGTCAACAACAGCATCAAGCAGTGGTTGCATACCTTTATTCCTCAACGCGCTGCCGCAAAGGATGGGTACCCCCTTATTAGCCAGGGTAACCCTTCTTAAGGCTGCCTTAAGTTCCTCAACGGCAACATTACGTCCTTCCAGATAAGCGATTAAAATTTCATCGTCCATCTCAGCCAGCTTTTCAATCAACGCCTGACGGGCTTCCTTACACCCCGCCATTTCCGACTCGGGGATGGGTACTTCTTCAGGTTCCGAATCAAGGGTTCCGTCGAACCTCCATGCCTTCTCTCCAACCAGGTCGATTACGCCCCGATAAGACTCCTCGCTGCCCAGGGGCAACTGAATGACCACGGGCTTTGCCCTCAACCGTTCTTCAATCATGGAGATAGTGCGCCTATAATTGGCGCCAACCCTGTCCATCTTATTAATGAAACAAATCCGGGGAACCCGGTATTTATCAGCCTGCCGCCAGACCGTTTCCGACTGTGCCTCGACTCCGGCAACGGCGTCGAATACCACGACACCGCCGTCGAGAACCCTGAGGCTGCGCTCGACCTCGGCGGTGAAATCAACGTGCCCGGGGGTATCGATAATATTGATGCGGCATTCCTGCCAGTAACAGGTAGTGGCTGCCGCGGTGATGGTGATACCACGCTCCTTCTCCTGCTCCATCCAGTCCATTACCGCCGTACCCTCGTGCACCTCACCGACCTTGTAAGTACGACCGGTATAATACAGGATTCTCTCGGTGACGGTGGTCTTGCCGGCATCGATATGGGCGATGAAAGCCATATTACGGATATCAGTTAACGGGAAACTCCTGGGCACAATTTTTCCCCTTACCTCTGTTTTGTTTGAAACTGAACTTCTTACCATGACATTATTATCGGACAGCAGATACCCTACCATCTGTAGTGGGCGAAAGCCCGGTTGGCTTCCGCCATCCGGTGGGTATCATCGCGTTTTTTAACAGTGACCCCCTGCCCCTTCGAGGCATCGCTGAGCTCGGCTGCTAATTTCTCAATCATAGATTTGCCCTGTCTTGCCCGGGCAGAGGCTACAAGCCAGCGTAAAGCCAGAGTTAGGCTCCGCTCAGGGCTAACTTCGACCGGCACCTGATAGGTAGCGCCCCCAATCCGGCGTGATTTTACCTGTAGCTGGGGAGTGGCATTTCTCACCGCCTGTTGCAGCACGGTAAGGGCTGCCTGGGACTCCTGCTCTTCTATCACGCCAAGGGCGCTGTAGACAATTTTCTCGGCTTTACTCTTTTTTCCGTTAAGCATTATTTTATTAATCAGCATGGATACCATCGGATTATGGTATCTGGCGTCAGGTAATACTTCTCTTTTTTCCGCCCGGCTCCTTCTCGACATCTTTCCTCCTACTCGGTCTCGACGGTGGCTCTGGCACGTTTTGTGCCGTATTTACTGCGGCCCTGCCGCCTGCCAACCACGCCGGTAGTATCCATCGTCCCGCGAACGATATGGTAACGGACTCCGGATAAGTCCTTCACCCGTCCCCCTCTGACGAGGACCACGGAGTGCTCCTGCAGCTCGTGTCCCTCTCCGGGGATATAAGCCGTTACTTCCATCCCGTTGCTGAGCCGTACTCTGGCTATCTTGCGCAGCGCAGAGTTGGGCTTCCTCGGGGGCATTGTCTTTACCTGAATACAGACTCCCCGCTTCTGCGGACTCCCCTTGCCTTCAATCAGCCTGTTCCTCAAGGCGTTGAAATTATAACGCAGGGCGACCGTCTTGGCTTTCTTCGACGTCTTTTTACGTCCCTTACGGACGAGCTGGTTTATCGTTGGCATATACTTTTCCTTTACACAATTAAAATGGATGAGCATTAGCCCATCCAAATGATGGATTGACGGTTATATTCAATCCACCAGCCTGCTACTGAGCTATAAAGCGCTAAATAAAAAGTCTATCATAGCGCCAGCCTGTATGTCAACTGTTTCAGTATCGTTTTGTTTCTTTTAATTTATGTACTCATTGCGTGGCTGGCAATCTCTCTGGTAGTATCTATTTGCCCTGCAGGGAACACCAATGAGCAAAGATGTTTACTATAAGAAAGAGATAGTTATAAAAGACCACGGGCATACCATGCGGTTCCGGGTCTCTCAGGACCTGTTCAGCAGCTACCAGATAGACGTCGGTACCAGGTTCTTGCTGAGGACTATTGCCGCTGAGACCGATGCCGCTACACACCAGAAAATCCTCGACCTCGGCTGTGGCTACGGACCCATAGGCTTGATTCTGAAGAAACTGGATGAAAAGCGAATAGTCCACATGGTGGATAGAGATGCCCTGGCAGTCAAGTACACTCGACAAAATGCAGAACTGAACCAGTTATCGGGCGTTGAGATATACGGGAGCCTGGGTTACGACGATGTGACCGAAAAAGAATTTGATTTGATAATATCAAACATTCCGGGTAAGGCAGGGGAGCCGGTTATTGCCCACCTTTTACGGGACTCCATTCATTACCTAAGAGGGGGAGGGCTGGTCGCCGTTGTTGTCGTCTCCCCCCTGGAATCAACTGTCGCCGGTATCCTCGAGAGCACCCCGAACATAAACATCCTCTTCAGGAAAAATCGGTCCGGTCACGCGGTATTCCACTACACGTTCACCGGCGAGAAACCCGAGCCCGGACAGACAGCCTTCGAGAGAGGCGTGTACCACCGCGATAACGTCACGATTTCACATCACGGGTTAACGTACCGGATGCAAACAGCCTACGGACTACCCGAGTTCGACTCTCTCAGCTTTCACAGCGAGCTGATGATGGACGAAATAAGCAGTCTCAAGGGCTCAACCGCAAGGCGCGCACTGGTGTTCAATCCCGGTCAGGGGCATATTCCGGTAGCGCTCTGGAAACTGTGTAAACCCGATGATATTTATCTTTTTGACCGTGACCTGCTGAGCTTGAGGTATTCGAAGCTGAATCTTGTTCTGAACGGGTACCCTACGGAAAATATCAACCTGTCACATCAGACAGGTATCGGTTTGGACAATCTGCAGCCGCTGAACCTTATCATTGGCGTCCTCAGGGAGAGTGAAGGGACCGGAGCCATTAAGGCGGTAATTCAGCACATTAGCGAGCAGCTCAAGCCGGGAGGGACCGCCCTGCTGGCAGCCAGTTCTACCGCTGTCACCCGTGTGGTCAAATATATAGAGTCTATAAATAAACTAAGGATAAAAAGACGGGAGAAACGAAAAGGCAACAGTCTCCTTGTCATCGAGCATATATAGTAATAGTTATATCTTTCTGGCACGAAATCTTTTCAACAGCTTCACTTTACGCTCAAAATGTGCTATAATTGAAGGCGATGGTAGCTTCACTATCCGGATACGGCACCTGTTGCCTTTCAGACTTTTTTACCACTATATTTGTTTTTTCTAAACACCCGTATTCTGACGTTTCCACTTTTCTTTTCTTCAGCCCCAGACAGAGATAAAGGGATAACCATGACCAGAGAAAAAGTGACTAAAAATAAGAAAACCGATTCGAAAGCAACGGCGGCGAAGACCCCTAAGAAGGTGGATGCCAAAGCAACCTCAGTGAAGCTTCCTGAGAAGGTCGAAGCTAAAGCAACTGC
>CAZBAN010000032.1:8293-11126 GCA_964489895.1 uncultured Dehalococcoidales bacterium | reverse complement strand
AAAAACCGGGAAAACGACCGGTAAAAAAGAATACTCAGCCAAGGATATTCAGGTCCTCGGCGGCAGGGAAGCGGTACGCCGCCGACCCGGTATGTACATTGGAAGTACCGACCAGCACGGACTGCACCACCTCGTCTACGAGATTGTATATAACAGCATAGATGAAGCCATGGCCGGTACCTGTGACAAAATCCTGATTACCCTTCTGCAGGATAATTCGGTGAGGGTCGAGGACAACGGGCGGGGAATCCCGGTAGCCGTTCATCCCACCACCAAGAAATCCGCCCTGGAGACGGTCATGACGGTACTGCATGCCGGCGCCAAGTTCGGCGGTAAGACATACCAGGTGTCCGGAGGACTTCACGGTGTCGGCGCTTCGGTGGTCAACGCCCTTTCATCATGGTGTAAGGTCAATGTCAGGCTGGGCGGGAAAATATACGAGCAGAGCTATAAGAAAGGCATACCACAGGGCAAGGTTACCCAGTTAGGCAAGACAGACTCTACCGGTCTGACCACGACATTCCTCGCCGACGAGGAAATATTCGGACAAGCCAGTTATAATTTCCCCACACTTGCCGAACGGTTCAGAGAGATGGCGTACCTGAACAAGGGACTTGAAATCAAGGTCATAGACGAACGGGACGATAACGAGAGGACATTCTACTTCGAGGGTGGCATCAGCAGCTTCGTGCGGCACCTCAACCGGAGCCGGGATGTCCGCCAACGCCAGCCAATCTACATATCCAAATCGGTAAACAGCACCATGGTCGAAGCTTCGCTCCAGTATAACGACGGTTTTTCGGAGTCCGTTTTCAGTTTTGCAAACTGCGTGAATACAGCCGACGGCGGCAGCCACCTCACCGGCTTCCGCACGGCGCTGACCCGCGTCCTGAACGACTTCGCTCACAAGGGCAAGTTTCTCAAGGATGACGACCCGAACCTGACCGGTGAGGACGTCAGGGAAGGTCTTGCCGCCGTTATCAGCGTTAAACTATCCGAGCCCCAGTTCGAGGGACAGACAAAAAGCAAACTCGGTAATCCTGAAACCAAAGGCATCGTCGAGAGCGTCGTTGGTGAGGGATTATCACTCTACTTCGAAGAACACCCCGATGACCTGAAAAAAATCATGGAGAAGTGCATTCTCGCCGCCAGAGCCAGAGAGGCGGCGAGGAAGGCGCGCGACCTTATTGTAAAGAAGAGCAGCCTGCTCTCCGCCACTTTGCCCGGCAAACTTGCCGAGTGCTCGGAAAAAGACCCTTCCCTGTGCGAGCTTTACCTGGTAGAGGGAGATTCAGCCGGCGGTTCCGCCAAGCAGGGCAGAAACCCCCGGTTCCAGGCTATTCTGCCGCTCCGGGGTAAGATACTCAACGTGGAAAAAGCCCCTTCGGACAAGATGCTCGCCCACGCCGAAATCCGGGCTATCATCACCGCCCTGGGAGCGGGGATAGACGAAGAGATAGACCTGTCAAGGCTGCGTTATCACCGGGTTATCCTGATGACGGACGCCGATGTCGACGGCTCGCACATCCGCACCCTGCTGCTCACTTTCTTCTTCCGCCACATGGCTGAGCTTATTAACCAGGAACACCTGTATATCGCCCAGCCGCCGCTTTTCCGGGTGAAACACGGCAAGACGGAGAAATGGGTATACTCGGAACAGGAAAAGGACGAGGCATTGAATGAGCTGAAAGGCGCCAAGAATATAGACATACAGCGTTACAAGGGCCTGGGCGAGATGAGCGCCGAGCAGCTCTGGGAGACGACCATGAACCCTGAGACCCGCACCCTGCTGACGGTAAACATAGATGACGCTGTCGATGCCGACTATATATTCCACACCCTGATGGGCGAAGAGGTCCCGCCGCGTAAAGCCTTCATCCAGGCACGCGCCAAGAGTGTGCAGAATTTGGATGTCTAACCCTATTCTTCGTTATTTAGTTTCTTCAGTAAAAAGGCAATATTCTTGCCGAAGTTCCAGGCGGTATTCATTCCTTCTTCGTCGCTGGTAACTTCGCCTTTCTCGCGACCGAAGGCGACATTCCAGTAAGTGGAGCCGGGCATATAAAAGCCCAGGAGGTGAAACCAGAAGGCAAGCTGGGCGTGAGTAAAATTCTCCCCGGCGCGCCGGGTTACCACCAGCGGTCCCCCCACCTTTCCGGCGAACACCCTCCTCGGATTGCCGATATGACCGGTCCTCTCCATGAACGCCTTCATCAGCGCCGTCGCCGAGCCGTAGTACACCGGCGAGGCTAAAATAATGGCATCAGCTTCTTTTATCATGTTATAGACAGGGAAAAGGTCATCATCGATAGAACACTTTTCTTCCTCGCGGCAAACCCCGCATGCGTTGCAGGGTCGGATATCCAGTCCAGAGAGGCTTATCAGCTCCGTATCCAGCCCCTCTTCGGCTACCGCTTTTAACGCGTGTGAGGTCAGGATTTCGGTATTTCCGTTCCTTCTCGGACTGCCGACCACGCCGATAGCTTTCATAGTGCACCTCCAGTTGTGTTAGAGAGTCATTCAGCCGATTTCTTATACAGTCCGTGTTTCCTGATATACTCTGCCACCGGTCCGGGAACGAGGTGGTCGACAGGTAAGCCTTCGGCAACCATTCTCCTGATTTCCGTGGCGCTGATATCTACCTCCGGTTTATCCAGATATATCAGTCTCTTTGATATTCCCGGTAGAGATTTCTCGATAACATCGAGGTCAGGTAGAGAATAGTCAGGCCTGGCTACAGCTACCAGACGGCACATCTTAATCAGCCGCTCCGGCTGCTTCCATCCGGGGAGAGTCCCGAGACTGTCCAGACCTATAATGTAGAAAAACTCGT
>CAZBAN010000032.1:0-8193 GCA_964489895.1 uncultured Dehalococcoidales bacterium | reverse complement strand
AGCCATCATAATATGTCCGTTATGCACCGGGTCGAAAGTCCCGCCAAGTATACCAATATTCATAAACGGAATCCTCTCATCGCCCTACCACTCCCACTCAAAATCACCGCAGCGGACACTGTCGCCCGGCTTGATTCCCGCTTTTTCCAAGGCTCTGGTAACACCGTACCTGCCCAGCGGTATCCGTAGCTGCTGGCGTACCTCGAGACCGCTTATATCTAAACCGGAAACGATACGCTCAAGCTCGGGTGCTTCTATTACAAAGGTATCTCCCTCCTTGTGTACGCTGGCACCGGCACCACCGGGCTGTGGACGGAATACCGCCCTGGCTACCTCCTTACCTGCGGTGATACTTTCGTCTGTTTTCTCCAGCATCTTCATCGCTTCAGCCATGAGTTTTTCAACACCTTCCCCGGTTACCGCTGAGATAAAAAATGCATTGATACCGGAATCCCTGAAATCTTTCCTGATATCGGTCAAACGCTCCTGCGTCCGGGGTAAATCTATCTTGTTCACCACTACGAGCTGTGGCTTGTCAGCCAGAGCCGGGTCGAACATACTAAGCTCAGTGTTCACACGTATCATATTTTCCACCGGGGAATCCAAGGAGCCGTCGACAATATGTATCAGTACCCTGGTACGAATAATATGCCGCAGAAAGTCGTGTCCCAGCCCCTTTCCCAGATGTGCGCCCTCAATCAGGCCGGGGATTTCAGCGATGACGAAGCTCTTTATACCTATCTCAACCACACCCATTACAGGCTCAAGCGTGGTAAAAGGGTAGTCGGCTATTTTAGGCCTGGCTGCCGATGCTTTAGCCAGAAGGGTAGACTTGCCGGCGTTTGGAAAACCGATTACGCCGACATCGGCAATGAGCCTCATTTCAAGTACCAGATTACGCGTCTCACCGGTATCGCCTTTCTGAGCAATGCGCGGTGCCTGGTTGGTGGATGACACGAAGTGGGTATTACCCTGCCCGCCCCTGCCACCTCTGGCAACTAATTCCTGCTTTCCCGCCTGCACGCAGTCGGCGATAAGTACCCCCCCATCGTCCTCTCCTTTATCCAGTGCCACTGTACCTACCGGAACGCTCAGGACAAGGTCTTTACCCTTCTTTCCATGTCTCTTCCTCCCCATACCGTTTCCTCCCTTACCCGCCCGGTAATTCCCTCTGTTCCTGAAAAGCTTCAGGCTGGTTAAACCGGGATCCGCCACTATAACCACATCTCCACCGTCACCACCATCACCACCATCGGGGCCTCCGAAGGGTACATACTTTTCCCGCCGAAAACTCACAATTCCATCTCCACCGTCACCAGCCTTGACTGTAATTTCTACGTTATCATACATATATAATATTTCTTGTCTTTTAGTTAATTAATGGTAATTATCATTAATAATAGTAACATGAAATCAGTGATGTTTAAATTAAGTGCGGTTGTTGCATACAGGCTTATAATTTAAAGCCAGTGGTTACCGGGTTATAAAACAGCAGGTTGAATTATTAAAAAAATCAAACAGTCGATAAAAAAGTAAATATATTAACTGACGGTAGTATTGTTCGTGCTGGCTTGGATTTCCTGCTGGATATCAAACACTTTGCGTTTAAGCGAAGGGTTGTTGTTGATATCGACGGCTATTTTTTGATAAGCATGGCTGACGGTTGCAGGAGTTCTGTCTCCAAGTTCCCTGCCTATCTCGGCAAGAGAACAATCGGTCTCCTGCCGGATAAGGTACATTGCCACCTGCCGGGCGAGGGCTGTCATCTCGTCTCTTTTACGACCTCTCAGGTCCGAGGGGGTGAGTTGAAAGCTGTCAACCACAGCCTCAAGTATCAGATTGGGCGTGACGGGGGCTGCAGGTAATTCGTCGGCGGCTAAATCTTTCAGTGCCTGGGCAGCCAGTTCCGGGGTCAGCATGGTCTTGAGAAGCTTGGCGTAGGCGATAACTCTGTTAAGCGAACCTTCCAGCGCTCTTATACTCTGTTTTATTTGAAGGGCTATCAGCTCCAGGACGTCGGTGGAAATGTCTAGGTCTCTCTGCATCGCTTTTGCCTGCAGGATTGCCAGGCGGGTATCGAAGTCAGGCTCCTGGATGCCGGTGACAAGGCCGCCTTCGTAGCGGGAGCGAAGCCGTTTTTGCAGTGTGGGTAGTGACTTGGGCGGTCGGTCACAGGTGATGGCAATCTGATGATTGGCGTTGTGGAGTTCATCGAAAGTGTGGAAGAAATTTTCCTCCGTTTGAGTCTTGCCACTGAAAAACTGGACATCGTCGATTAAGAGTATATCGACGCTGCGGTATTTGTTGCGGAATTCCTCTGTCTTCTTCTCCCGGAGAGCGCTCATGAGCTGGTTGGTGTATTCCTCGGCGCGTACGTAAAGCACTTTGAGGCTGTCTGACAGCGCTTTATGCCCGATGGCATGCAGAAGGTGGGTCTTACCGAGTCCGGAGGCACCGTAGATAAACAGGGGATTATAACTGTTACCGGGATTCTGAGATACCCCCAGGGCGGCGGTAAAGGCAAGCTGGTTGCAACTGCCGGTGATAAATGAATCAAAGGTATACTTGGGATTAAAAAGTGGCAGGGTTGCCTGCAAGGCTGTAGCCGTCTTGCTCCGACTACTGGTGCCGGGTGACGGATTGTTGTGGTCTGAGTTGACGCGAAACTGTACCTGGATATTCTGACGGGTAATCCCGGTAAGTACTTTTTCAATAAGCGACCGCTGGTTTTTGTCCAGATACTCGGCGACGAACATGTTGGGGACGCCGACAGTAAACTTTTCTTTTTCATAGCCAAGACCGTGGGTCTTAGCCAGCCAGGTACGGTAGTTCGGTTTGTTAACTTGGATTTGCAACTCACCTAAAGCGGCTTCCCAAATGCGTTGCGCCGGTCTGGATTCAGTCAAGTTCTTCTCCTTCTCTCTTACCTCAAGAGCCTGTCTAAATAAATCTTCCTGGCGGAAGGAGTCAGCAGTCTTCATAACGTTTGCAGGGTTTATCAGATAAGAACAGTAACAATCATAACAAATTCCAGTTCTTGGAAGGCAAGGCTTATAATATCGGATGATGGCGGTTTATAACCTTTGCCAGCCCCTTTATCAGCCCTTTGGAGGTCTTTCAGACTTCTATTTTTGGCGAAATGCCCGCCGATAGCCTTGTAATGTTTAGTTGTTATTAAAAATTTTCGATGTTAAAATTACTGGCGGGAGGTACTGAGTGAGAGTAGTTTTTATGGGTACTCCGGAGTATGCCGTGCCCACTCTGGAGCACCTTTTACTTGACGGATACGAAGTAGCGGCTGTCTATACACAGCCCGACAAGACGGCCGGCAGGGGGCGTGCTGCGGTTACTTCTCCGGTTAAGAAAGCGGCGCTGGAACGCGGCTTGCCGGTTGTACAGCCGGTCAGTTTTAAAGATGCCGAAGTCGTTAAGCAGCTAACTAGCTTCCACCCGGATGTTATCGTTGTGTTTGCCTTCGGGCAGGTGCTGCCTCAGCCAGTACTCGATATCCCTGCCCTGGGGTGCATCAATATCCACCCTTCGCTGCTGCCGAAGTACCGAGGTGCCGCGCCTGTGGTGGCGGCGATACTGTCCGGTGACGAATTTACCGGCGTGACCGTGATGGGGATGGCTGAAGGGCTTGATACCGGCGACATTCTCATGCAGGCACAGGTTCCCATCTCAGCACAGGATACTGCGGGCACGCTTACGGGTAAGCTGTCATTGATAGCAGCACGACTGGTCCTGGAAACATTGCCCCGCCTGGCAAAGGGTGAGATAACCCCGAGACCTCAGGACGAGTCTCTGGCAAGTTATTTCAGTCAAATGACCAAGAATGACGGCGAGATAGACTGGAATCTGCCGGCAGCCGACATCTGGCGGCGGGTACGGGCTTTTAATCCCTGGCCGGGTAGTCACACGCAGTTGGAGGGGAAACAGCTAAAAATCATTAAGGCAGTACCGCTGGCGATAAAAGGAAAAGCCGGGCCGGGGAGGGTGATAGCCCTGGACGAACAGGGAGCCGCATTCGGAATCGGCACCGGGAAAGGAATACTGGGAATCCTGGAGGTGCAGCTCGAGGGGAAAAGGGCTATGTCCGCTGCCGATTTTCTGCGGGGGCAGAGACAGCTGATAGGAGAAAAACTGCCTTCAGGCAAAGAATAAGCAATACGGAGGTAACATGTCTGAGCCGGAGAACCTTGACCGCTTTGAAACGCTGGTTGAAATAATCGCCAGGCTGAGAGCGCCCGACGGCTGTCCCTGGGACAGAGAGCAGAACCACGCCTCTCTGCGGGAATTCCTGCTGGAGGAGTGCTACGAGGCGCTCGAAGCGCTGGACGAGGGCGATCCCGAAAGGCTGTGCGATGAGCTGGGAGACATCCTCCTCCAGATTATGCTCCATGCCCAGATTGCCGCTGAAGCCGGCGAGTTCGATATAAAAGACGTGATAAAAGGAATAAATGAAAAGATGGTTCACCGTCATCCCCACGTCTTCGGCTCGACAGAGGTAGCGGACGCCGAAGAGGTGGCGCACAACTGGCAGGACCTGAAGAAGGAAGAGAGAGGGGACTCTGCTTCCCTGCTCGAGAGCGTGCCAAAGCAGATGCCGTCTCTCAGCTACAGCTACGAAATCCAGCGCCGGGTGGCGCAGGTGGGTTTCGACTGGGAAGATATACGCGGCGTTATCGAGAAGCTGGCTGAGGAAGTAGGGGAATTTCAACAGGCTGAAGGAGAGGAGAAAGCGGACGAATACGGCGACCTGCTTTTTACCCTGGTCAATTTTGCCCGGCGGGTGGGAATAGACTCGGAGATAGCGTTACGCGAGGCGAACGCAAGATTTTTCAGCCGGTTCGCCTGCATGGAGGAACTCTGCCGCCAGCGCGGTCTGGACCTGGCCGAACTCCCCTTTAAAGAGCAAAACGACCTCTGGGAGGAAGCCAAGAAGATGGTGGGGGAGTAGGTTTACACCGTTCCGTAGCTTAAGATTATAAGTACGGGAAATAATGAGGAAGGGGTCATCGGAAGATGACCCCTTCTCGTTTGGTGGTCCTTTTAGACGGAGGACCTCCTACTACTTTCGTCCATAAGCTCATCTCCTTTTGAAGGCTCCCTGAGACTATCAACCCACCAACCAGCCTTCAGTAATATCATACAATAAAATCACTTAATGTCAAAGCTGTTGATTGCTAGCTTTGATTACCAAAGGTGTTGATGTGCAGCCAGCTGAAGTCAGGGCGGTCCTCACCGACTGCCCTCCTGGTCGGCCAATCTCCTTCAGGTATTCCCAGCGCTATAACGGTGGCGAGCTCGTGAGTGTCCGGTATTTCCAGCAGTTTCTCAACTACGTCCTTATACTCGCCGCCAAAGACGGACATGACACAGCCGATGCCCTCACCGGTTGCCGCCAGCGCCATATTCTCCGCCGCCATCCATGCTCCCACGCTACCAAATCCTCCCTTTCTATGGCAGATAGCCACAATGCTGGAGTTGTCGTAGAGACCTTTCTCTATCGCCACCCTTCGCTTGCCGCCCCTCAGTCCTTCCAGCTTGCCCTTCTGAGCCGCGATTTCGTCGATTATCTTCCGGTCTTCTATTATGATGAACTCCCAGGGCTGTGAGTTACTTGCCGATGGTGCTCGTGAGCCTGCCCAGATTAGCCGGCGGAGCATCGGCATGGGTACGCCGCTTTTAAATGCCCGGATAGTCCTTCTCTTTTCGATAGCTTCCCAGACGTCCATTCCAGACCTCCTTCCTTCTGCGAGAGAATCCCGGGCATTTTACTTAATACGGGCTGTATTTTTTCACGGAGTCCACCATCGCCTTGATGTTTTCCTGTCTGGCGTAATCGATGGAGCTGCCGGCTCCCAGGATAAAACCTCCCCCCTTGCCGACCACCTGAATGAGTTTCTTGCAGTGCTCCTCAACGTCCTGCGGCGAGCCTGCCTGTAACAGCGTGGGAGGGACGCCTCCCTGGATACACATGTGACCCCCGAGGACTTCTTTAGCCTTGAAAATGTCCGTTTTCTCGCAGTGAAAAATCACTTTTCCCTTCGGTAAATCAAGGAGGTACTCGAGACGGCTGTCCCATATCCCCTCCCAGAACGGAGCCGCAACAAAACCGAGCTCGACATTTTTCTCTATCGACTGCTTTAGGTGAGGCCAGTAAAATCTTTCGAACTGGGCGTCCGACATGAAGCCATCCGAGCCCCGGTGTAAAGGCATTCCGGCTCTCCTCAGGTTACCTCTGGGGTCCGGCTCGACAGGCTCCGTCACGGAAATCCACCACTCCATGACCTTATCGCAGGCGGCGAGGAGCTTATCGGGACAGCGGTATATATCCAGCATTATCCCGCGCATACCTCTCAGCCGGTCTGAAATCACGTCGAAAGGTGTGAAGGTGATGCCGCGACCTCGCCCCATCGGTGGAGACGGGAAGCCGAGAAGTGCCATCTCTTCGGCGAAATCGGCTGCTTCTTTCCTCAATCTTTCCCGCTCCTGCTGTATCTTAACCAGAATTTCACCGATTTTTCGGTACTCGGGTGATGTTAATATCTGGGTAAGACCCTGTATTCCCATCCCGAAAATGAGAGTCCTTAAAGGAGGTAGCTTTGGCAGAGGCGCCAGCAGGCCGTAAGTACGGGGCAGATAATAACGCAGGACGAAATCGGAAGGGTCTTCGAGAAAAATGTCATACTCATCCGCTTTCATGTACTCGGATTCGACGAACTGGAAGGAAAGGTCATCGGGCTGATTACCCCCGGGCCAGCGGTACTGCTTTTCATCGAGCAGCTCCATGATGGGTCCTGAATTAAGCGGTCCCATTATCATGGTGTTGTCAGGCTCAAAATACAGGAGAGTCTTCTTGCATGCCTCCCGGTAGGCAGCCTGGTCGTAGTACGCGGCGGAAGCCTTGAGACCGGCGTACCTCGCCGCGAAGACTCCCATTCCCACCGCAACCGGGACTCTATCCGGCTCCCTGAGTTCTATCGCATCTTTTACTCTCTTTTCTCTTTCCTCAATAAGCTGCTGAATTGACTTGCCGTGTTTTTTCTCGATTTCATCTATAAGTTTTTGCGTGTCATCTTTAACCATCAATTCAACTCCTGATATTCGGAATATTAAGACGGGTATTAACCGAAAGGCGGGACGTCTGACGCTTCAGAGAGGTTAATTGAATTTAGCTCCACTTTCGGGTCCGGGAAACCCGGTCCCATCAAGGAAAATATCAACGAAAGAGCCATCTCGTTAATCCGTTCAAAATCGCTGGTAGGCACCGTTTCCGGATTCGGGAAGGGCCAGTCCATCTGCCTGAGAGCCTGCTGGATAATTATTCCCGAACCGTGAAGTTCTTTCGCCCGGGTTATCGAGTACGACAGCGCCGCGCCGCAGTCTTCCGGGGGAATCATTCCATGGTAACCGGGCATTCCATGACCCATAGGACCACCACTCGGTTCACCTCTCTGAGGTTCCCATACTGAAGGTTGCACTTTTGGAGGTTCCGGACGGGCTCCGCCGACGCCTGCCGGTATAAAACAGAAGACGGCGACTCCGGATTCTTCCACGGGACCCAGCTCATTCGCCAGCGACATCATAATCGAGGTAGCGGCGGCTTTTGCCGCGCAGTAGTTGCTGGGTCCCACCGGGTAACGGAAAGCGGTGGATGAATAGGTTACCACTCCATGTTTCCTTCTCTGCATTGCGGGTACGAACAGCTTGATTCCTATCATCGTTCCTCGTGCCGCAATTGCGTACTGCCTGTCCAACTGATAAATCCTGGACGTCAGTATCTGGCCCCCCAGTGACATATCCATAGCGTTGTTGATAAGAATATCCACTTTACCGAACTTGCGGAAAGCTTTTCCAGCCATGTTTCTCATGCTGGTTTCATCGCCAACGTCGGTTAAAACAAACAGGGCTGAATCCGGTCCATTCTCCTCGTTTATCAGCTCCTCGGCGGCATAACCGGTCTCGGGATTGATGTCAACTATTACGACTTTGGCACCGAGCCAGGCGAGGCTCCTGGCGGTCCCCAGCCCGATATTGCTGCCTCCTCCAGTTACCACAGCCACGTCTCCCTTCAGCGCATCCTTTTTTAGCCCGGTCTTGTCCATCGACAAAGGCCCGACATTCAATATTTTTTCCATTTGACTCTCCTTCTTGAATAGTACCTGAATTGTATTAACAGCAGGTTTA
>CAZBAN010000031.1:0-20344 GCA_964489895.1 uncultured Dehalococcoidales bacterium | reverse complement strand
GAGCACGTTCTTGGTAAGAACGGGGTCACCAGTTCGAATCTGGTTGTGGGCTTAGAGTAAAGGGAGGATAAAATGGCTAAACAGAAATACGAGCGCACCAAACCACACTGCAACGTGGGCACTATCGGTCATGTTGACCACGGGAAAACAACGCTAACATCAGCGATAACGCTGGTGCTGTCCAAAGTGGGCACCACCGGATTCCGCTCATTCGATAGCATCGATAACGCCCCTGAGGAAAAAGCCAGGGGGCTGACAATAGCTATCGCTCACGTGGAATACGAGACCGATAAACGCCACTACGCTCATATAGATTGCCCCGGCCATGCTGACTTTATCAAGAACATGATTACGGGCGCCGCCCAGATGGACGGAGCGATACTGGTAGTTGCTGCCGATGATGGCGTGATGCCTCAGACCAGAGAGCATATCCTTCTGGCACGTCAGGTGGAAGTACCCAGCATAGTGGTTGCCCTCAATAAAGTTGATGCCATGGAAGACGAAGAGCTTCTGGAACTGGTCGAGATAGAGGTAAGGGAGCTGCTGAGCGAGTACAACTTCCCCGGCAATGAAATACCGCTAATACGCGTCAGCGCTCTTAAAGCCCTCGAGTGTGGTTGCGGTAAGAGGGAATGCCAGTGGTGCGGTCCTATATGGCAACTGATGGATGCCGTTGATGAATATATCCCGACTCCGGTACGCCCCAAAGACCAGCCATTCCTGATGCCTGTTGAAGACGTTTTCAGCATCAAAGGTAGAGGTACGGTGCCAACTGGCAGAGTCGAGAGAGGCGTTATCAAACCGGGAGAAGATGTTGAGATTGTCGGACTGCATCATGAAGCCCGCAAAGTGGTGGCAACAAGCCTTGAGATGTTCCATAAAACGCTCGATGATGCCGAACCTGGCGATGCCGTCGGTATTCTGCTCAGAGGCGTGGACCGTGACGAGATAGAGCGGGGACAGGTACTTGCCGCACCGGGGACTATCAAACCGCATACGACCGCCGAAGCCGAAGTATACATCCTCAGCAAAGAAGAGGGCGGCAGGCATACTCCCTTCTTCAACGGCTACAAACCCCAGTTCTATATCAGGACCACCGATGTTACCGGAGAGATTAACCTGCCGGAAGGCGTTGAGATGGCAATGCCCGGCGACAATGTTACAATGAAGATAAAACTGATTTACCCGGTAGCCCTCGAGACAGGGTTGCGCTTCGCCATCCGTGAGGGAGGTAAAACGGTAGGCGCCGGGACTTTCAGTAAGATTATCGAGTAATAAGACTGAGGAGATACAATAGTTTAAACGGGGAGAAGACTAACGTGCTGAAATAGCCCTGACGGGCTATTTCAGCAAACCGATAACAGAAATGGCAAAGAAATCAGAATCCAGGGTGATAATTCATCTCGCATGCACTGTATGCAAGGAGAGAACATATACTACCTCGAAAAACAGAAGGAATGACTCGCAGCGGATGGAACTCAACAAATACTGTCCCCGCTGTCGCACATATCAACTCCACAGGGAGGTAAGATAGAAGATACCGCTGATATCCTAATCCTATAAAATCGAAGCTGGGAATGGTGCAGAGGCTGGTTTTATTTATCACTCCTCAAAGACCTTCTCTTAATAGCTAAGAAACATCGGTACACGTCTTCAGTACAAGCAGCAGATTCTCATGAAACAGCGTAGCGCTACCGCCAAACGGAAATTTCCGGGATTCAGTTTCTTCGGGAACATTATATCCGAGCTTAAAAAAGTGACCTGGCTCTCCAGACGGGAGCTGATATACCTTACAGGTCTGGTGTTGCTCGTTACCGTAATTATGGCTCTGATTCTCGGAGTCCTGGACTACGGATTCACCAGACTTGTAAACGATATTTTTATCGGCGGCTAAGAACCAGGGGAGTTGAAATGGGGTTGGTGAGGAATACCTTTATTAGTTGAAGTATAAATGGATAACAATAAGAAAAACTGGTTTGTGATTCACACCTATTCAGGGCACGAAGAACGTGTTAAGAAAAACCTGGAGCAGCGTATTAAGCTGATAGAATCCGGGGAGGAAATATCGCAGGTCGTCGTGCCCACCGAGGAAGAGGTCGAAGTCAGGGCGGGACAGAAACGCACCGTGGCTAAAAAGATACTGCCCGGCTATGTTCTGGTCGAGATGAAGATGAGCGACCAGAGCCTGAATACGGTGCTGAATACCCCCGGTGTTACCGGTTTTGTCGGCAGCGGCAATAAACCGGTTCCCCTAAAAGAGGAGGAGGTAAGTCAGATTCTGAAACAGATGGATGCTGAAACACCGAAAGTCAAGGTCGGCTTCAAACAGGGGCAGAGTGTGAGGGTGACCGACGGACCGTTTACCGATTTTGTTGGAATCGTTGATGAGATAAGCGCTGACAAGGGCAAGGTAAAGGTGCTTCTATCTCTTTTCGGACGTGATACACCGGTTGAACTGGACTTTTTGCAGGTTGAGAAACTATAAATCAGCAGTCAGGAGATAAATATTGGCAAAGAAGATTAAAGCCATACTGAAACTACAAATCCCGGCGGGGAAAGCCAATCCGGCACCCCCTGTAGGCTCGGCACTCGGTCAGCACGGGGTCAATATAATGGCATTCTGCAAGGAATACAACGACCGTACTTCTTCCCAGGCAGGGTCAATTATCCCGGCAGAAATAACCATTTATGAGGACAGGTCTTTCACCTTTATTACCAAAAGTCCTCCGGCAGCCGACCTGATTAAGAATGCACTGAGTATGGAAAAGGGGTCCGGCGATTCAGGACGGGAAAAAGTAGGCACGTTAACCCGAGACCAGCTCCGCGAAATAGCTGAAGTTAAAGCCAAGGACCTGAACTCGGTGGATATCGAGGGTGCGGAACGGATTATCGAGGGTACAGCCCGCAGTATGGGAGTCGAGGTAGAGGAAACATAATGACAAGACACGGTAAGAAATATCTGGAAGCCGCCAAACAGATTGACAGGGCAAAAACATATACTCCGGAAGAAGCCATAACGCTGGCAAAGAAAATATCTTATGCAGGATTCGATGAAACGGTGGAACTCCACCTCAGAATGGGTCTTGACCCGCGGAACGCCAGCCAGCAGGTACGCGGCGTAACCCTGCTTCCGTACGGACTGGGGAAAGAAGTACGGGTGCTGGTCTTCGCCCAGGGAGAGGCGGAGAAGATTGCCGAGGAATCCGGGGCTGACATCGTCGGCAGCGATGAACTAATCCAGAAAATAGAAGAGGGCTGGGTCGAATTCGATACCGCTATCGCCACCCAGGATATGATGGGTAAGGTAGGTAAGCTGGGTAAAGTCCTCGGCAGAAGGGGCTTGATGCCCAATCCGAAATCAGGAACGGTCGTAGCCGCCAGTGACCTTGCCAGGGCAGTCGAGGATGCCCGTAAAGGCCAGGTGGAATTCAAACTCGACCGCACTGCCATAATTCATCTGCCCATCGGTAAAATCAGCTTCGATGAAGACAAGCTGCTTGAAAACCTGACGGCAATCGTAGACGCGGTAGTAAAAGCCAAGCCCAGCGGTGCCAAGGGACAGTACATCAGGAGTGCCTCCATATCAACGACTATCGGACCCGGCATCAAACTGGACCTCAGACCGACTCTCGCCCTGAGCGCAAGTTAACAGAGAGAACAGTGGCAGCCCGTTTTTTATGTAAAGATATGCAGCAGATGTCGCTGATTATGCTCTGAAAATGATACCGTACGTTTAAGGAGATAATATATGGATGACGTTGCCATCGTTGGGGTAGGACAGAGTGTCTTCTCACGCAAGTGCGGGGTGTCAATCAGGGAGCTCTGTTTTGACGCTTTCAGGGAAGCTATGGAAGGCCTGGACATGGATAACAAGGATATAGACGCTTCCATCACCTGCTCTGCTCCCGAATATGATAAACAGCGCACTCCTTCAGGGCTGATATCCGAGTATCTGGAGCTGACACCGAAACCGGCATTCTACGTTGAAAGCGTATGCTCATCGAGCACGACAGGTCTCAGGGTAGCCTGGTCTCTGATAAAGTCAGGCTTGCACAGGGTTATAGCCATCATCGGCTTTCAAAAGATGTCCGAGTTAACCTCACGCGAGGCAGCGGAAAGAATGGGCAGGGGCGCCGATATTATGTGGGAATCACCCTTTGGCATAACCATGCCATCCGGGTATGCGCTTTTTGCCCGGGCGCACATGGCTGAGTACGGCACCACCGAAGAACAACTGGCAAAAATACGTATTAAAAACGCCAGCTACGGAGCCAGGAACCCCAAGGCAACCTACCGTAAAGAACTGACCATGGAAGAGATTATGGCATCGGCAATCATAGCTACTCCCCTGAAATTATACGACGCCTGCGCCAACGCCGACGGCTCTTCCTGTATAATCGTGGCTGCCGCAGACGTGGCTAAAAGAGTCACTAAAACACCTGTCTGGATTGCCGGCATGGGCGCCGCCACGGATACCATGACAATGTCAGGGAGAAAATCACTCACCGGTCTGACCTGTGCTCAGGATGCCGCCAGACAGGCATATGAGATGGCTGGCTTGGGACCGCAGGATGTAGATGTCGCCGAAGTCCACGACTGCTTTACCATATCCGAGCTTCTCGCCTATGAAGACCTCGGTTTTGCCAGACCTGGAGAGGGAGTCAGACTTATCGAGAATAAACAGACCTATGCAGACGGCAGTATCCCGGTCAATGTCGACGGCGGTCTGCTGTCTAAAGGGCACCCTATCGGGGCTACCGGAGGCTCACAGGTCAGGACTATTGTCCGGCAGCTAAGGGGAGAGGCTGAAGAAGCCCAGGTAAAGGACGCCGAGATAGGTCTGGTTCACAACATCGGCGGCGTGGGTCAGTACGGCAACGTGATTATCCTGAGGAGATAGATTGATGGGTTTCGATAATTTTGGCACAGTCAGTTTCACCACCGAGGCAAAGACCGAGGAGTTCATAAACTACCTTGAACAGGGCAAGGTCATGACGACCAGGTGTAAAAATTGCGGTAAAACATTTTTCCCTCCCAAGGTAGACTGCCCCGGCTGCATAGACAGTGAGGTGGAGTGGGTTGAGATTGAAAGTGAAGGCAGGCTGGTTACCTATACCGTGGTACATTACGGTCCGTCCGGCTTCGAAGATGAAGCCCCTTACACGCTGGCAATCGGCGAATTTGGAAATGGACTGAGGATTTTTGGTAGAATGAGTAAAGGTATCGGGGAGGATGAAATAAAGCCGGGAATGGCAATAAAGATTGTCCCGGTGAAACTGCCCGATGACAAGATTGCATACGAATTTCAAAAAGTGTAAAATAAGACGTTAACAACATAATAGCTTTATCCCGAGACAGCGGGTGTCGATAGAGACTTAATAAAGTGCCTGCCGAGGATAACACAAAAGCCATACTGGCTGCGTTTAGCAGGGTAAGTGAGCAAAAAATACTGTAGCAGCCTGGCAATGTAGGTCCTTGTGCTATCGGCACAGGGACTTTTTATTTCAGGGATGTCCCACGGCAGGAGTCAGGAGACCTATATGTCCAAAGAAAAGAAGGCGAATATAATAGACAGCCTGGAGGAAGAGTTTGCCAGATGCAGTATCGGTATTCTTACCGATTACCGCGGGTTGGCTACAGCGGAGATAACCGCGTTACGCCGTAAAATACAGGAATCAGGCGGTGAGTACAAAGTAGTAAAGAACACCCTGGCGAGGTTTGCCGCCACCAGGACAGGCAAAGACGACCTGGTAAATTTTCTCGATGGTCCGATAGCCATAGCTTTCGGCTATGACGATATAACACAGCCGGCTAAAGCTCTGGCGGCATACATTCGTGACTCAAGGCTGGAAGTAGCCATAAAAGGAGGCTTTGCCGGCGATAAGGTACTCACTCCCGAGGAAGTATCTTCTCTCGCAACCCTGCCGGCACGCGAAGTGCTTATCGCCAGGGTAATAGGCGGGATGAACAGCCCCATTGCGGGTCTGGTCAACTGCCTCGCCAGCCCTATAAGGGGACTGATAGGAGTATTACAAGCTCAAATTCAACAACTGGAGGGAGAATAAGATGACGGAAAACGAAGAGACGACCGAGCAGGAAAATACAGAAGAAGCGACCGAGGTCGAACAGCAGCCGGAGGCTGAAGAACAACCAGTGGCTGAAGAAAAGCCCGAAGTAGAAGAACAACCAGTGGCTGAAGAAAAGCCCGTTGCTGAAGAGAAACCCAAGGCAGAGAAAGCGCCCAAGGCAGAGAAAGCACCTAAAGCGGAAAAGGAGCCTGAAGCCGGTAAACCAAAAGCCGCTGCCAAAAAGGCGGAGAAAACTCAGAAGTCGGCGTCTGCTGAAAGCATAATTGAAACTATCAAGAATATGACCGTTCTCGAACTGGCAGAGCTGGTCAAAACTCTTGAGTCTGAGTTTGGGGTTACCGCCGCTGCTCCTGTTGCCGCGGTAGCCGCCGGTCCGGCTGAAGCCGCTGCTCCGGCGGAAGAGGAGGAGGAGAAGACAGAGTTCAACGTAATCCTCAAAGAAATTGGCGCCAATAAGATAAGCGTTATCAGGGCGGTACGTGAGCTCACTTCGCTGGGGTTGAAGGAATCTAAGGACCTCGTTGAAGGTGCGCCGAATACGGTGAGGGAAGGTATTAACAAGGACGACGCCGCCGCGGCGAAACAGAAGCTTGAAGAAGCCGGAGCTACGGCGGAAATAGTATAGTTGCAAATAACGCCGTAAGCATATATAGTTGTCTAAATATCCCCTTGTAGCGGGGTGTTGAAAATGCCTCAAACAGATTTATTTATACTGCTGGGGATTGGTGGCTTGTTTATCATCCTCGGTCTGGGCGCTATTCTGTGGGGAAAAACTGAGGAAAAGAGATACTTTAATTCAATAGCCACACGTCAGGACAGCAGGGAATTCGTCGAGGGCTGGCCAAAGCGTCCTCAGTTTGGCTCTCTGCAGGCAGGCGGCTGGATAGCCATCGCCATCGGCGTGGTGATACTCATCATCAGCGGCGCTTTCAGCATCTGGGGTTAGCGGTATTTACCAGGTAATCTCACGGGATAAGCAGTCTCCATGACACTGATTGGCAGGTGTACTCGATTTGACAGTAATATGGTGCTTTGCTAAAATCAACGCGGCATTTTCAATCGTCGATTCCTCAAATTCCTTCGAAGGAGCCTCATCGTGTCTATCGACTTTAAAAAATCGGATAGAATAGCCACCATAACGATTAACCGCCCGAGAGCTCTTAACTCAATAGACGTGGAGACATGGAAAGAACTTAACGAGGCGATAGTCAACCTGCGTGACGACCCGGAATTGTGGGTCGGCATAATTACCGGCAGCGGTGATAAGGCGTTCTGCGCTGGCGCTGATATCAAGGAGACCCTGCCCTATATGAAAGAAAACAACCACCTTTTCTGGCCGGCGGCGCCGAAATACGGACTCGACCTGTGGAAACCTCTTATAGCTGCGGTTAACGGCGTAGCCCTGGGCGGCGGACTGGAGATAGCCCTTGCCTGCGACATAAGGATAGCCTCGGAGAACGCCCGTTTCGGCACGCCCGAGGTAACGCTGGGCTTGATACCGGGCTGGGGTGGCACTCAAAGACTGCCACGGGTTATCCCCTGGGCTAAAGCGGCGGAGATACTCTTTACCGGGAAACAGATAGATGCCCAGGAAGCCTACAGAATCGGACTGATAAACAAGATTGTCCCGCAAGAAGAACTTATGACTGAAGCTATGGCATGGGCGGAGACGCTCTGCCAGGTCGGACCTCTGGGTGTAAGGGCAGCGAAAGAAGCTATGCTCAGGGGCTACAGTCTGCCTCTCGAGGACGGCTTAAGACTTGAAGGCTCCTTCTTCGATTACCTCTTAAACACCGAGGACTACGAAGAAGGAGTTTCCGCATTCCAGGAGAAAAGGAAGCCGGATTTCAAAGCGAAGTAATTATATAAAGGAGTAATTATGGATATTAAAAAGGTTGGCGTACTCGGCTTTACCGGAGCGATGGGACGCGGTATTACCCAGGTATGTGCCCAGGCAGGCTATGACGTAACAGGCTCCTCGAGAAGTGAGGAGCGTGCCGCCAAAGCAGTGGGCACCATCGACGCCGCTCTGGGCAGGAGCGTTGAAAGAGGCAGACTTTCCCAGGAAGATAAAGACGCTGCTATCAGTCGTATTAAGGGCACGGCGAACACCAGAGATTTCAGCGACTGCGACCTCGTGATAGAAGTAGCCGCCGAGGACCTGGAAATCAAGAAACAGGCGTTTGCCGAGCTGGACGGAATATGCAAGGAAGGAGCTATTATCGCCAGCAATACATCCGTCCTGCCGCTGGTTGAAATGGCAGTGGTAACCAAGCGACCGGATAGAGTTATCGGCCTGCATTTCTTCAATCCCGCCTCGGCAATGAAACTGGTTGAGATAGTGAAACCCATAACCGTAAGCGATGAGACGGCGGAAACCTGTAAAAAATTCATCGAGTCCCTGGGTAAGACCCCGGTTGTGCTCCCGGATACTCCGGGCTTTATCGTCAACCGTTTAGCGGTACCTTTCATGCTTAACGCTATCGGCTTGCTGGAGAGCGGGGTAGCCTCCAGAGAAGATATAGATACCGCGATTAAACTCGGTCTGAACCACCCGATGGGTCCCCTCGAGCTTGCCGACCTGATCGGTAATGATATCGTCCTTAACATGGCAGACGGTATTTACGCAACCCTGCAGGAGCACCGCTATATCGCGCCCAACCTGCTGAGAAGAATGGTCGCTGCCGGCTGGCTGGGACAGAAGACTAAAAAAGGTTTCTATGATTACGATAAGTAAATTGAGATAAAGATACTGAAAAGGAGATGAATATGGGAGAAGCGGTAATTATAAGCGGCGCAAGGACGGCAATCGGTAATTTCGGCGGCTCGCTTCAGGATGTACCGGCGGCTAAACTGGGCAGCATAGTGATTAAAGAAGCCCTGAAAAGAGCGGGACTGAAACCGATAGTTGACCCCGAGGTATTGAGCTACGCGCCGAAATCACTCAAAGATGAAGGCGTTATCGAGCTGGAGCAAAAATACGCCGACTGGGAAGACAACCTTAAAGAAGTAGCCGTTGATGAAGTCATTATGGGCAATGTCATCCAGGGAGGACAGGGACAGAACGTCGCCCGGCAGGCTTCTATCTACGCCGGTATCCCCAAGGAAATAAACGCTTATACGGTGAATAAAGTCTGCGCCTCCGGCATGAAGGCGGTCGCCCTGGCGGCTCAGTCGATAAAGACGGGTGATGCCGGGGTTATCATAGCCGGTGGTATGGAGAACATGAGCGCTGTCCCCTACTACCTGCCGAAAGCCAGGTGGGGAGCCAGGATGTTCAACGCCGAAATGGTTGACGGCATGGTCTATGACGGCCTGTGGGAAATATTCTACGACTATCATATGGGGATGACCTCCGAGAATATTGCCGAGAGATACGGTATCACCCGGGAAGAACAGGACCGGTTCGCCCTGGAAAGCAACAACCGTGCCCTGGCGGCAACAAAGTCCGGCGTATTCAAGGAAGAGATAGTCCCGGTTGAAGTCACGGTCAGGCGCGAGACCCAGATGTTCGATACCGACGAGCATCCCCGGGAGACTTCGATGGAGGCGCTTGGCAAACTCCGTCCCGCCTTCAAGTCCGACGGCGCCATCACCGCAGGAAACGCCTCGGCGATAACCGACGCCGCAGCCGCGCTGGTGGTGATGTCAGCCGATAAGGCAAAGGAGCTCGGTCTGACACCGATGGCAACCATACGCGCCTACGCCTCCGGCGGCGTTGACCCCGCCTACATGGGGTTGGGTGTCGTCCCGGCGGTAAAGAAAGTCCTCAAATTTACAGGAATGAGCCTCAACGACATCGACTACATAGAGCTCAACGAGGCTTTTGCTTCTCAATCGCTGGGAGTTATCAGGGAACTCGATATCGACATGAACAAGACCAACCTGCTCGGCGGCGGTATATCACTGGGGCATCCAATCGGCTGCACCGGAGCCAGGATTCTGGTCACGCTTATCCACGAGATGGCACGCCAGAATCATAAATACGGACTGGCAACCCTCTGCATCGGCGGCGGACAGGGCATGGCTATGATTGTAGAGAGATAGCAATACTTAACCGTTTTTATGATGAATCGAAGGGGACACACACTGAATAAAGGTACATGTCCCCTTCTGCTGTTTTCAAATTACGCTTAAATTGGTATAATCAATTCATACAACCCACATTACCATTTTCTTATCGGGAGACTAAACCTATGGCTCATATCGATATTATCGGGCACCAGTTGGCGGACTCACTTAAAAAACACAACGCAGACTACATAGAAGTTCACCTCGAAGAGAGCCAGTCAAGTCACATTTCCTACCGGGGACAGAAGCTGGAATCCATTAACAAGAGTACAGCCGTCGGGGGGAACATCAGGGCGATGGTCAGAGGCGGCTGGGGCTTCGTCAGCTTCAACAATCTCAGTAACCTGCCCAAGAGGGTAGAATCAGCGGTCAAACAGGCAAAACTCGTCAGCGGCAGAAAAAGCCGGCTGGCAGAGGTCGAGCCGGTGGTCGACACGGTGCCTGCCGGAATGGACAGCAATCCCGTGTTGCTGCCGCTTGCCGACAAGAAGCAGCTACTGGACGGATACAATGAAATCATCTGGAGCACCCCTGGAATACAGACGTCCACCATCAACTACGGTGACGGACATAAGAAAACGATATTTTTCAATTCGGCGGGCAGTTACATCGAGCAGGAAAGGATGGATGTCACCCTGCGTCTGGCGGCTGTCGCCACGGACGGCAATGACGTCCAGCAGGTAGGCTTGAGTCTCGGCAGCCGCGGTGATATCGAAGCTATCCGGGGCATTGAAGATAAGGTGGAAGAACTGTCGAAACGGGCGGTGGAGCTGCTTTCCGCCCCGCAGGTGAAAGGCGGTAAATACACCGTCGTCCTGGACCCCGTCCTCGCCGGCGTTTTCGTCCACGAAGCTTTCGGGCACCTCTCCGAAGCCGACTTCGTCTATGAAAACGAGCAGATGACCGAGATTATGACCCTTGGCAAAGAGTTCGGCGGCGCCAGTCTCAATATAGTCGATTCGGCATCCCTGCCTGGACTCCGGGGCAGCTATAAATACGATGACGAAGGAGTTCCCGCCACCAGGACATACCTTATAAGAGAAGGTAAGCTGGTCGGCAGGCTCCACTCCAGGGAGACTGCTGCCAGGATGAATGAGAAGCCCACCGGCAACGCCAGAGCCATTAACTACCGCTTCCCGCCCATAGTGCGCATGACCAACACCTACATCGAGCCGTTTACAACCTCGTTTGAAGATATAATAAGCGACATCAAAGAGGGCGTGTACGCTAAAAACTGGTACGGCGGTACGACCAGCATGGAGATGTTCACCTTCTCCGCCGGTGAAGCCTATATGATTCGCGACGGAAAGGTCGCCGAGACTCTGCGGCCTGTCGTTCTGACCGGAAACGTGTTCGAAACCCTTAAGAATATAGACGCAATCGGGAACGACCTGGATATGAACCAGGGCGGCGGCTGCGGTAAGGGAGGGCAGAGCCCGCTCCCCGTTTCCAACGGCAGCCCGCACATACGAATCCAGAACTGTCTGGTCGGAGGGAAATAAGTGGAAAAAGTCCTTGCTGAAGCCAGAAAAGTTGCCGAGGAAGCAGAGGTATTCTATTTCTCTTCCGAGGAAATACCTGTCCACTTTGAAGCCAACCGCCTGAAATACGTCCAGAGCAAGCAGACCACCAGTGTAGCCCTGCGTATTATCAAGGATGGCAGAATCGGCTACGCAACGGCTACGAATAAAAAAGACGTCCGGAACCTGGTCGATGCCGCCGTCGAAACGGCGCAGTTCGGCATGAAAGCCGAGTTCGAGTTCCCTTCTCCGGCATCCTATCCCGGTATTGAAACTTACGACCACGCCATAGAAGAAGTATCCACGGAAGATATGACCGGACTGGGCGAAGAGATGATAGCCGCGGTAAGGAAAGATACCCCGGACCTCCAGTGCGAGGCGGAAATAAGTAAAAGTACCGTATCGGTCAGTCTATTGAACTCACGCGGCGGGCAGGCAGACTACAGGCTCAGCGTTTTCGGTATGGGCGTCGAAGGCCAGCTTACCCGCGGCACCGATATACTCTTTGTCTTTGACAGCCAGAGTTCGTCAAGTCCGATAACGGATACCGGTACCATAACCGGGAGTGTACTGAAACAGCTTGAATACGCAAAAAATCAGGCGTTTATAAAGACCGGCTTGATGCCGGTGATTTTCACGCCCCTGGGTGTTGCCAGCGCTTTAGTTCAACCCCTAATGGTCGGTTTCAATGGCAAGATAGTGCTGGAAGGGTCTTCACCGATAGGAAACAAACTCGGACAGGTAGTTTTCGATAAAAAATTATCATTGTGGGATGACCCTACTTTAGAATACCGCCCGACCAGCCGGCCATGCGATGATGAAGGAGTGCCAAGCCAGCAGACCGCCCTGATAGAAAAAGGCGTGGCAACCAGTTTTCTCTATGACCTGCAGACCGCCGCCCTGGCAGGTACCAGAAGCACCGGTAATGGCGGTAGACACGGCGGAATGCCGTCCCCTTCGCCAAGCGCCTTCATCGTATCCGCCGGAGACATCACCTTCGACGACATGATTGCCGATATCAGGGAAGGGCTGGTCGTTGAGCAGCTTATGGGAGCCTCGCAGGGAAACATCCTCGGCGGCGATTTCAGCGGTAATGTCCTTTTAGGATATAAGGTGGAAAATGGTAAAATAGCAGGTAGGGTTAAGGACACGATGGTATCCGGAAATATCTACCAGCTATTCAAGGATATTGCGGCTATCGGCAGCGAAGCCAGATGGGTGCACGGCTTTCTCAACACTCCGCCCATTTACCTCTCCGCCGTATCGGTAGCGAGTAAATAGATAAATAAAAATATACGATATAACGATATGAGTAATTTAGTAAAACTGACTGCCCGACCGACACTTAACTCCCCCAACCTGATAGCCGCCTGGCCCGGTATCGGGAATGTCTCGATGCTGGTAGCCAACTACCTGGAAAAAGAGCTCGAATTCAAGAAGCTGGGGGAAATAAAGGCAGCCCACTTCTTCGACCCCATCGGAATAGCCGTCAGTAACAACGTTGTCGAGGCGCCGCAGTTTCCCGAGAACAATTTCTCTTACTGGAAAAACACCGGCGGAGGCAGTGACATAATTCTGTTTACCGGTGAGGACCAGCCGACAGCCAACGCCTACGAACTGGCAAACTGCGTCCTCGATGTCGGTCTGAAATTCCAGGTAAAAAGAGTTTACACCTGCGCCGCCGCCATCACCCGCATACATCACACGGAACAGCCCCGCGTATGGGGAGTAGCGACCGTCCCGGAGCTGATGGGTGAACTGATGGAGTACGACCTGGTGCAAAGGGGCAACCTCCAGATTTCCGGACTGAACGGGCTGTTACTGGGCGTAGCCAAGGAGCGGAATATCGAAGGAATATGCCTGCTGGGCGAAGTGCCGATGTATACCACCAGAATACAGAACCCGATGGCTGCCCTGGCTATTCTGGGAGTGCTGCCCAGGATGCTGGGGATTGAGATAGATACTTCCGAGATGTCGCAGCTCGCCAGCGAGACCAAAAACAAGATGAAACAACTCGCCTCAGAAGCCATGGAAGAATACATTGACCTCTTCACCGTACCTTTCTGGGAACAGGGTGAAGACGAAGAGAACAGACCAACCTGGGAAGAGCCAGACGACGAAGAGGAAGACGATTAAAACCATGGACCCGACAATGCCGCTATCCGTCGAAGAAGCCGTTGCCGAGTTAAGCAAGACCGGTGAGACCCTGAATAACTCGACTCTGGCTTCTCTAACCAGCATGAACTCGGAAGAGCTTGGTCTATTCAGGAGTATGTGGGAGACTATCGGGCTTCTACGTCGGCGGCAGATTATAAATCGTCTGGTGGAACTGGCTGAAGACAATCTTGAATTCAACTTCGACGGCGTCTTCAAGTACTGCCTGAAAGACGAGGACGAAGAGGTACGATGTCAGGCTATCGAGGGTCTCCATGAAAATGAGGAGGCTTCACTTATTGACCCGTTGATAAATTTACTTGAACGTGACGCCTCGGAAAAAGTCCAGGCAGCAGCAGCCACGGCGCTGGGAAAATTCGCCATCCTTGCCGAATACCAGAAACTGCGTGCCGACAGTGCGTCAAAGATACAGGAGGCGCTTCTTGAGGCTATCGACGATAAGAATAAGACCGTGGAGGTCATCCGCCGTGTCCTGGAAGCCGCCGCTCCTATAAGCCTTCCCCGGGTAAAATCAGCCATCACGGAAGCCTATCGGGGCAGCAATCCAGGGCTTAAAGTCAGTTCCATCTACGCCATGGGCAGGAGCTGTGACCCTTCCTGGCTGACTGTTCTCCTCAATGAGATAAACAACGATGACCCCGAGATACGTTACGAGGCAGCCGGGGCATGCGGTGAACTCGAAGAAGAAGCGGCAGTCCCCCAGCTTATCAGGCTCGTTGACGATAAAGATGTGGATGTCCAGATGGCAGCTATCCAGGCACTCGGCAAGATAGGCAGCGCCCAGGCTAAAGAGTGCCTCAAGCAGTGTCTAGAGAGCGCCAGCGAAGCTATCCGAAAAGCAGCGGAAGAAGCCCTTCTTATAGTGGAAACAGAGGAAGACCCTCTATCATTCCGGATGTGAAGGGTCTGTTTGTATCCAGATGATAACGAGTAAAAAGGTTATACTGCGTGAAAAAAAGGCAGATGATGCCTGGGACGACTATGCCTGGGAAACAGACCCTGAGCTTGCCCGGCTTGACGCCGCCCCCATATTATCGATTTCCTACTCCCAGTACCTGGAAGATTACACCAACGAGCTTTACACCCATTTCACATCGGGCAGGCGTTTTTCCATAGATACGCTGGACGGTAAGCACATCGGCAACTGCTCGTATTACAACTACGATGAGTACCGGGGCAATACCGAGCTGGGCATAATGATAGGCGACCGTGACTACTGGGACAAAGGGTACGGGGCTGACGCCGTTACCACCCTGGTCGACTACATCTTCAACCAGACCAGTCTGAACAGGATATACCTGAAGACGCTGGCGTGGAACAGCAGAGCGCAGAACTGCTTTGGCAAATGCGGGTTTACACAGTACGGTCAGGTCAGCAGGGATGGTTATAACTTCGTGCTGATGGAAATCCACCGCGACCAGTGGCAGGAACAACGCCCCGGGAAAATAGAAACACCTTAAGCGGACTCCTTGCGCCGGTAGTAGTCCAGAGCATTTCTCAGAGCACGGGCACCACGCTCAATTGACGGAAAGGCGGGAACACCCTTTCCCTGAAATAACCTTGTGGCTTCTCTTGCTCCCTGCATTTCTTCCGGCGTGGAATATACAACAACAGCCATAACCGGTTTCGATGATTTTTCCCTGATTTTACCCATTGTCTCGATATCTATTTTAGGCGTTTCGGTCATGCCCCAGCGGGCACCGGTCAGCAACACCAGATTATCAATATTCTCGTCCCTGTCGAATATCTCCATTATACGGACTATCTTGTCACGCCTCTGGGCACCGGTGTCTATGGGGTTCCGGTAACCACCCCCTATCAGCGTGAGAAACGTCGACAACTCTTCATATGATTCACCGGTAAGGACTGGTAAATGAAGCCCAACTTCAGCAAAAGCATCGGCTATAGCCACCGATTGTCCCCCAGACCCCCCGGCTATGCCCACTCTGTGACCGCGGACAGGAGGAAGATAGAGTAAAGCCTTGATGGTATCGATGAGCTCTTCCATACTGTAGACACTAACGGCTCCGCACTGCTTTATCGCCGCGTCCCAGACCGATTTTGATACCGCCAGAGAGCCGGTATGCGAGGCAATAGCCCTTTCGCCCTCCTCTGTTCGTCCCCCTTTCCATACCACCACCGGTTTTTGTGCAGACACCTCTTTCAGCACCTTGAGGAACCGCCTGCCGTCCTTCACTCCTTCCAGGTACATGCCGATTATTCTTGTTTCCGGGTCCTGGCAGAAATATTCGAGGTAATCAGGTGAGTCGAGCACTATCCCGTTGCCATAACTCACCGCCTTGCAGATATCTACTCCCTGCAGGTGCGCCTGCTGACCGAGCGTCGTGGTATGGGTGCCGCTCTGTGATATAATCGCTACCGGGGCTACATAGCCTGTATACTCCCATACTATCTGCCCGAGGTTAATTTTGGGGTTGTATATCCCCATGCAATTGGGCCCGATTATGTGGAAATTTGCCTTTTCAGCCATCTCCGTTAGCTGATGTTCCAGTTCTATTCCTTCTTTTGTTCCTGTCTCCGAGAAGCCGGCGGTAAAATAATGAGCGACAGCCACGTCTTTACGTATGCAGTCTTCAAGAACGCTCAGGGCGGCACTCCGTGGAGCGGACATGATTACCAGGTCTATTGATTCCGGTACATCCAGAACACTGGTATAGTTTTTTATCCCGGCGGCTTCAATATCCTTTATCGTCTCAGGATTTACCTGAACGGAGTAGAGTCTTCCGGTGAATTTACTCTGGTCGTGAAGCCATAATGCATGGACGTTACCTCCCACGACAACCAGACATTCAGGGTTAAAAGCCCTGTCAAGTTTACTAAAATCTACCTTCAAGCCGCTCCCTCCCTGACTTTACTTTCACACAGCAAAGTCTACTTTCAGACGAATGACTGTGTCAAGGAGACCGATGATAAGATAAAGCGAAGAAAAATATAGCTGAAACCTAACGCTGCCTTACGTGAAAGGAGTCTTCCGCTACCGTTGATTCAAGCGCCAGCTTGTCCATCTCAACCTGCACCGGTATTGGATATTCACCGGTAAGACAGGCGAGACAAAAAACATCTTTCGGCAGGTCTACTGACCTGACTAACCCTTCAATACTCAGATATCCGAGTGAATCGGTGCCGATAAATTCATTAATTTCAGGGATAGATTTCTGGGCGGCAATCAATTCGGAACGGGCAGCCATATCTACACCAAAGAAGCAGGGAAACTTAATCGGGGGAGCGCATACCCTCATATGTACTTCCTTTACTCCTGCTTTCCTCAGCATTTTGATTAGATGAGGTGTAGTCGTTCCCCTGACGATGCTGTCATCAACCAGGACGATTCTCTTCCCGTCCAGTACCTCTGGCAAAGGATTGAACTTCAGTGTGACACCGAGGTCTCTTATCCGCTGGTCCGGTTGGATAAAAGTACGGCCGACATACCTGTTCTTCACCAGTCCGTCGGTAAGAGGTATCCCTGACCTGTTGGCATAGCCGACTGCTGCAGCTAGCGCTGAATCCGGCACCCCCATTACCATATCAGCTTCTACCGGGTGCTCTTCCGCCAGTCTCGCGCCCATAGCCTGCCGGGCTTGGTATACAAGACGGTCGTGTATGCTGCTGTCTGGACGGGCAAAATATGTGAATTCAAAAAAACACAGGGCGCTTTTACCCGTGGTTTCACGGTCTGCTTTTACCCCGCTGGAGTCTATAGTGACAATTTCTCCGGGTTCAATCTCCCTGATAAACTCGGCTCCGATATGGTCGAGAGCGCAGTTCTCTGAAGCTATAACGTATCCATTGCTGTTAACCCTCCCCAGGCATAGAGGACGCACGCCAAGGGGGTCACGGACTCCTATCAAACGGTCTCTGGTCAAGATAGTCAGGGAATAAGCACCCTGAAGTCGGCGCATCGCAGATTTTATCTTATCCACCCAGTCCGCCCCCGGAGAAGACAAAATCAGATTGGCGATGACTTCAGTATCCGTGGAAGAACTGAATGTGTAACCCTGGTCGATAAGTACCTGCTGGAGGTTCTCGGCATTAACAATGTTGCCGTTATGGGCAACGGCAATCGTGTTCGCACCCTCACCAACCATAACAGGCTGGCAGTTATATTTTTTACTGGAACCACGGGTAGAATAGCGAGTGTGACCGATAGCGATATGACCCGTCAGCCGGCTTAAGGAATCTTCATCGAAGACCTGAGATACCAGACCCATATCGGCATGAATCTGGAACTTTTCACCGTCAGACGTGACAATACCGGCGCTTTCCTGTCCGCGATGTTGAAGGGCGAATAATATAAAAAAGGTAAGTCGAGCTACATCCTCACCGGGAGCATATACACCAGCAACAGCACAACATTCGTGTAAATCTGTGTGTAAATCCGTCTCTCTTGACTCCTCGACTAACCCGTATCCGATATTATTATAAACCATCCGCAGGCGTGGGTCAATTTGTACAGGCACAAACTATAAGGTGAACGCCACAATCCAGCCAGTAATTAACCACCTCCTTTACCAATAGATAATAATACTATCGGTTACCGCCTGACCCCCCGTGCTGGAGCGTATATAGTAATAAGCAAAAAGCCCGTCCCACCAGTAGTCATCCCTGATATTCGTTATCGAAACAAAAGGTAAGTTGACTGAACGGTAGGTCTTCGCAACTTTTACTCTGGCGACTGTATCAGGACCTCCAGTACAATCAACATACACAAGCCCGTAATCGGTCGTCAGGAAGACATTCAACGCATGACTGTTAGTACCGCTACGCCAGGATACATGTACTACTCCCGCCCTGATTCCAGCCGCCTCACTGTTATTATGAACGTCTCTCGAGAATTCCGAGCAATCGTAAATATTCCTGATATAGTTATTCTGGTCAGTCCGGTCTTCAGTTAAGAAAGCCCTTAGCTGTGCCCAGGTAGGATTCGTTGCCGCGGGGCTATCTATAAGTTCCGCATCATCGCAGTCCGTGCTTGCAGAAATAGTAATCCCGAGTCCTGCCAGAGTCTCCTGGGCAACTGTCAGTTGTTGCTCCGTACTCTCCAGCTCATAATTCATTGAATCCAGTTCACTCTGTGTATTGGTCAATTCAGTCCTGGTACTCATCAGCTCACTACTGGTACTTGCCAGCTCAATTTCTGTGCTCGCAAGCTCATCTTTCATATCAGACAGCTCAATTTTCGTATACGACAGCTCCTTCTCGGTATCAGCCAGTTCTTTTTCCGTGTCAGCCAGCTCATCCTGCGTTTCTGCGAGTTCATTCTGCACTGATGCCAGCTGCACTTTTGTAGAAGATAACTCGTCTTTAGTCAGGTTCAACTCACTCATGGTCATCAGGCCCCATGCCAGCACACCACCGAAAGCGACTGCCACTACTAAAATAGTAATATACGCTGGTTTTGTCATTGTTCTTCTCCTCAAGCCCCCATATTTTCAGCCTCAACTCACCTGAACCAGACAAAGAATTCCCTGTTTCCCGACGAGCCTGATATCGGAGAGGCTACAAGACCTTTCAGCCTGAAACCATGCTTTACCGTCCAGGCGATAAATCTCCCCAGCACCCTTGCATGCACTTCGGGTCGCCTGATTACTCCTCCCCTGCCCACTTCTTGCCTCTTCGCCTCAAACTGCGGTTTTATCAGCACCAGAAAACTGCCGTCCTCTTTCAAATTCTCAGCCACCGAAGGTATTATCTTTTCAACCGAGATAAAAGAGACGTCTATGGTAGCCATATCGACTTTCTCGGGTATCTCCACGGGATAACGGGCATTCACCCTCTCCATGACAACCACGCGCGAATCCTGCCTTAAACGGTAGTCAAGCTGACCGTAGCCGACATCCACGGCGTATACCCGGCCAGCACCCCTTTTCAGAAGACAATCGGTAAAACCACCGGTCGAGGCGCCTATATCAGCCACCACCAGCGAGGATACGTCAATCCGGAACTGTTCGAGAGCGTAATCGAGCTTGAGTCCGCCGCGACCGACAAAAGGCGGCGGTTCTGCTACCTCTATCACTGCTTCTTCAGCTACCAGAGTCCCGGCTTTTACAGCCGCTTTCCCGTTTACCAGCACTTCTCCCGCCATAACCAGCGCCTGGGCTTTAGTCCGGCTTTCCGCCAGCCCCCTCTCAACCAGTAGGCTATCGATACGCTTCTTACTCAATCACTTTTCTCAAAAATTACTCATAGACGGTACCATGAGGGTCTACCACGTATGATTTCATATCCAATATCTTCATGTTTTGCTTCCAGCAACCAACTACGGACATTATAGCTTTTAATATCAAAGAGTCAAAACCCGTAAGAATTTATAAGGTAAATCATACTTTGAAGTAAATCAAATGGTTCTACTCGGCTTAAAGAAGTACTCACCCCCGCCTGCCAAAGCCTCCCGCCTGCCAAAGCCTCCCGCCTGCCAAAGCCTCCCGCCTGCCAAAGCCTTGTGCGGCGGGCAGGTGTGCGGCGGGCAGG
>CAZBAN010000030.1:11970-21770 GCA_964489895.1 uncultured Dehalococcoidales bacterium | reverse complement strand
CACGCGACACGCGGTTTAGGAAACCGCTGCTCTATCCTCTGAGCTACAGGGGCATATATTTTGCGGACTCCGCGGTCACTGTCTATATATTGGTGGAGATAGGGGGATTTCCTTCGACTTCGTTCAGGACAAGCTCCCCAACCTTCCCGTTTCAAACGGGACGCTCTCCCTAGCACTATTTCATTATTAAGTGGAGATAGGGGGATTCGAACCCCCAACCTCCGCGATGCGAACGCGGCGCTCTCCCAACTGAGCTATATCCCCGTCTACACAAGAGTGATTATAGCACATATCTTTCTTGTCAGTCAGTAACATAATTGCTATACTGAATGAGCTTTACATTACTGAAATCGTTATGAACTATGAGACTGTTATAGGCTTAGAAGTACACGCCCAGCTTGTTACCAGAAGCAAGATGTTCTGCCGCTGCAGTACCGACTATGCCAGTGCGCCGCCCAATACCCACGTCTGCCAGGTATGCCTGGGTATGCCCGGCGTTCTTCCCATCATCAACGAGCGGGCGGTTGAATTCACCGTGATGACCGCCCTCGCTCTGAACTGCACCGTCTCGGAATACACCAGGTTCGACCGCAAGAATTACCCCTACCCCGACCTTATGAAGGGCTATCAGATTTCGCAGTCTTATAATCCTTTCGGTTATAGCGGTTATCTCATGATTGATATCAACGGTAAGGAGAAAAAGATAGGCATAGACAATGTCCACCTTGAGGAAGATGTCGCCAAGCTGTTACATCGCACCACGGCAAAAGGAGAAACCTATAGCCTGGTGGATGTCAACCGCGCTGGCGTGCCGCTGATGGAGATTGTATGTGAGCCTGACCTCCGTTCTCCGGAAGAAGCCCGGCAGTACCTCGTCAAGCTCCGCAGTATACTGCGTTATCTGGGAGTTTCGGCAGCCAACATGGAGGAGGGCAGCTTCAGGTGCGATGCCAATATCAGCATTCGCCCGGAAGGAACCACCGAGCTTATGCCGAAATCGGAAGTGAAAAACATGAACAGCTTCAGGGCGGTATATAACGCCCTGGAGTACGAAGTCAAAAGGCAGACTAAATTGGCGGAGCAGGGTAAAAAAACCGTCCAGGAGACCAGGGGCTGGGTGGAGGAGAAGGGGGTAACCGTCTCGCAGCGCAGCAAGGAATATGCCCATGATTACCGTTACTTCCCTGAACCTGACCTGCCTCCTCTGACCCTGAGCCGCGAATATATAGAGGATATAAGGGCAGGACTACCCGAGTTACCGGATGCCAGGCGCGATAGGTTTATGGAGGAATACAGCCTGTCTCTTTACGATGCCAACCTCCTGACCAGCTCCAGAGAGATGGCAGACTACGAGGAGGAGTTCGTCAGGCTCGGCGAATCCGGCGGTCAACCGAAGGCGGAAAGAGCGAAACTGGGCAGTAACTGGATTTTAGGCGAGGTTAGCCGTATAATGAATGCCAGCAATATAGACATTACCGGCTTCAGAGAAAAGGTTGGTGCCGACAGGTTGTTAAGGCTGACTAATCTTAACTCGGAAGGAGTTATCAGCGCCGCTACAGCTAAATCGATGCTGGAAGAGATGTACAATACCGGTAAGGACGCCGATACTCTATTGAAGGAAGGAGAACGCAGCCAGATAAGCGATACCGGGCAGATTGAAGAGGCAATCGCCGCGGCAATAGCTGCCAATGACCAGGCGGTATCCGACTATCGGGCGGGTAAAGAACAGGCATTGAAATTTCTTGTCGGTCAGGTAATGAAGGTAACCAGAGGCAGGGCTAACCCGCAGCTGGTGAATGAATTAATGAAGAAGAAGCTAGAGGAAGAAATTGTCTGACTACTTCAGTATAGCTCAAATTGTACTTGCCGTGGCTCTGATAATGGCTATCATGCTCCAGGTCAGAGGCGGCGGGCTCGGAGGTATTTTCGGTCAGGCGGACAGCGTCTACCGGACCAGACGGGGTGTGGAGAAAACCCTGTTTCAGCTTACCATCGTCCTGGCGGTCATATTCATAATCATTTCTATAGTAGCTCTCAGAGTTAGCTTGTGAGGCGAGAAAACCGGATCTAACCGGCATTGTAGATTAGGAACGCAGCCCTCATTTTCCAGATAAATAACCCCGGGAACAGCTGCTGATACAGCTCTGATAAAGGGGACGGATATGGAAAGACAGGACCATCTCCGGACTGATGGAAAGACCATTCGGCTCGACTATACCAACATGATGTCCGAGTCCATCGGCGGCGGTAGAGGAATAAAACGGGAAGAGATTGAAGGACTTCTCCCGAAAGCGTCTGTCATAGCCGGTAATATCGAGGCTAAAAGGAAAAACGGGGAGTGGGGTTTTTACCGGATCCCTTATGATACGGAGACAGTGGATGAGGTCCTGCAACTGGCAGCTTCCTTCCAGGGCTGGTGCGATGATTTCCTCGTACTCGGTATAGGCGGCTCGGCGCTCGGAGGGAAGGCGCTGTTCCACGCTCTCTGTCATCCCCTGCATAATATCCTCCCGAAACAGGACAGAGGCGGAATCCCCAGGATATTTTTTCTGGACAATATCGACCCGGTTACTTTTAAGAGCGTTCTTGATTTTATAGACCCGGAAAGGACCGTGTTCAACGTCATTACAAAGTCCGGTTCCACTGTGGAAACGGTAAGCCAGTTTCTTATTGTCCGTCAGTTACTCGCTGATAAGCTGGGTAAACAGTCAGTCGGGGAGCACCTGGTCGTAACCACTGGAGCCGGTGAAAACCGGTTAAGAGATATCGCCGGGGAAGAGGGATACCCCCTGTTCTCTATTCAGGAAAACGTGGCGGGACGTTTCTCCGTCTTCAGTCCGGTGGGACTGTTTCCCGCTGCGATGTCTGGTATTGATATCAAAGAGTTGCTGGCCGGGGCACGGTATGCCGACGAGCGCTGCCGGACAGACCGGCTCTGGCAGAATCCCGCCTATCTAAGCGGCGCTCTGTACTATCTCGCCGATGTCGGCAAAGGTCTCAATATCAATGTTATCATGCCCTACAGTGATGCTCTGCTTCAGGTGGCTTACTGGTTCCGCCAGCTGTGGGCGGAGGGACTGGGCAAGGCGGAGACCGTCTCCGGAAAACGGGTGAACGTGGGACAGACCCCCGTGGTCGCCCTTGGGACTACCGACCAGCACAGCCAGCTTCAGTTGTACACGGAAGGACCCTTCAATAAAATGGTCACTTTCCTTCAGGTGGAAAAATACAGCGGCACGGTGCCGATACCCCCGCAGCCGGAACAGGAAGATGAGTACTCCTATCTGGGCGGGCACAGTCTGGAAGAGCTTATCAGGGTGGAAGCCCGGGCAACACAGCTTGCCCTGACGGAAGCCGGGCGCAGCAACATGAGCTTGATTATCCCTGAGATAAACGCCTTTATCGTGGGGCAGCTTCTATTCATGCTTGAGGTGCAGACGGTTTTCACCGCCGGTCTTTATGATATCAACCCCATGGACCAGCCGGGTGTCGAAGCCAGCAAGCGGTATATATACGGAATGATGGGCAGGAGGGGCTTTGGAGACACGGCAACCGGGGCTGAAGAAAGTCAGGCAGGCAAGGGGCGTTATATCGTCTAACCGCCGTTGGGTTGCCGCTGCCCCCCAAACCTCTGCTCATACAGGCATGCACGATAGAATTGTTTGTGGTAGAATTGGGGGCGGTGTATTTCATCACCTGTAAATGGGAGGTAACTGATGAAGTGTCCCGTTTGTAAAAAAGATGCCAGGGTACATATCTACTACTGTAAAACATGCGCTGTATACGTGCATGAAAAATGCTGGCAGAAGCACATGGAAATCGCTCACAAGGAAGAGTAATATTGAAAAAATGGCTGATGGTTATCAGGGCACCGTTCCTGCCTCTCTCCGTGATGCTGGCGTTTCTGGGAACCTGTATAGCCTGGTATAACGGTGCCTTTCATCTTGGTCACGCTTTACTCGCCTTCTTCGGGATACTGATGGCGCACATCAGCGTCGATGTCCTTAACGAGTACTTCGACTACAAGAGCGGCGTTGACCTGGAGACAGAGAAAACACCCTTCAGCGGGGGCAGCGGCGCTCTTCCGGAAGGTCTCGTAACGGAAAAGCAGGCGTTATGGCTCGGTCTCGGCTCTTTCATCATAATCATACCTATCGGGGTATATTTCGTGCTGGAGAAGGGCTGGGCGCTGCTGCCGCTACTGCTGGTGGCGGCGTTTTGTATCCTTATCTACAGTCCCATAATCCTCAAGACAAGGTGGCCCGAGTGGGCGCCGGGGCTGGGAATGGGTGCTTTACCGGTGCTGGGTGCTTACTTCGTCCAGACGGGACAGTTCAATGGAGCAGCGATTATTGCCTCAGTGCCCTCTTTCATCCTGGTGCACAACCTGTTGCTCCTGAACGAATTCCCCGACGTTGAAGCCGATGCTAAATCCGGCAGAAAAACGACGCCCATTACCTGGGGAAGGAAAAATGCCGGTATATTCTACTCGGTAATGACGGCGCTGGTTTATCTGTGGATAATCGGCGGCGTTGTGGCGGGACAGATGCCGAAGTTTTCCCTGATTGCCCTGCTGACCCTGCCGCTTGCCGTGAAGGCTATCCGGGGCGCGTTGAAGTTCGAGGACAAAGGTAGCCTTATGTCGGCGATGGCAAGCAACGTCATGGTTGTCCTCTTTACCCAGCTCCTCCTGGGCATCGGCTATATTCTGGCAAGGGTCTTTGAGCTGGGATAATGGCGGTCGACCTGGTTCTCCTCCATGCGCCGAGCGTGTACGACTTTCGTAAGAAAACCATACTTTACGGTCCGGTCAGCGACCTTATTCCCCCTTCACCCGTTTTCGAGATGTACCCCATAGGCTTGACCAGTATCGCCGAGTACCTGGAGCGGTCAGGCTACCGCGTTCGCATTGTCAACCTTGCCGTCCGAATGATGAGGGACAGCAGGTTCGACGCCGGGGAAATGATAAAGCGCCTGAAGGCGCCGGTATTCGGCATTGACCTGCACTGGATGGTGCACAGTCATGGCTCTATCGAGATAGCCAGGCTGGTCAGGAAACACCACCCCGGTTCAAAAGTGGTGTTCGGCGGTTTTTCCTCCACCTATTTCTACAAGGAACTGATTGAATACCCGGAGATAGATTACGTAATCAGGGGTGATTCCACCGAAGAGCCTTTCCGCCAGCTCATGGACTGCATAACGAATGGTAGCGAGCCTGAATCGGTACCCAACCTTGTCTGGAAAGACGGTCAGGGTGGAGTAAAAGAGAACCCTTTCACCAGCATCCCTTCGGATATCGAAAACGTCATGGTCAATCACTACGGCTCGGTGGTGCGCTCGGTACTCAGGTACCGCGACCTTGCCAGCTACATCCCCTTCAGCGACTGGCTCCGCTATCCCATCACGGCGGTGATTACCTGCCGCGGCTGTAATCATAACTGCGTAATCTGCGGCGGCTCGGCGGCTGCTTTCAGGGGTTACCACCACCGGGATAAAACCGCGTTCAGGTCGCCGGAGGCGGTGGTGAACAACCTGAGGCAGATTGAGCGTTTAAGCCGGGGTCCCGTCTTCGTCCTCGGCGACCTCTACCAGAACGGCGAAGACTACGCCAACGAGATTTTACAGAAACTACAGACTAAGCCGGTGAAGAACCAGCTTATCTTCGAGCTGTTCTCTCCCTTACAGAAAGAGTCGCTACGCCAGATGAGCCTGGCATCTCCCGACTTCTGCCTGGAAATTTCCCCGGAGTCGCATGACTACGAGATAAGGAAAACTCTGGGCAGGAACTATACCGATGAAGCCCTGGAACAGACGATAAGCGATGCTCTCGAGGTAGGCTGCGGAAGGCTTGACATATTTTTTATGACCGGACTGCCGGGACAGACGGTGAAGTCGGTAATGGACACGGTAGATTACTGCGGCTACCTGATGGAGAAATACAGAGGAGACAAACGGCTGGGGCTCTTCCTTGCCCCGATATCGCCCTTCCTCGACCCGGGCAGCCTGGCTTACGAAAATCCGGAACGCTACGGCTATAAAGTGCTCTGCCGGACAGTTGAGGAACACCGGCAGGCGCTGGTATCGCCGAGCTGGAAGTACTCCCTTAACTACGAGACGGAGTGGATGACGCGTGACGAGATTGCCGATAGTGCCTATGAAGCTATCCTGAGGCTTGTCCGCCTGAAAGCTAAATACGGAATCATCTCCGGAGAGATGGCTGACATAGGTATAAGACGAATCGAAGCCGCCCGTGAGATGATGCACCGAATTGATGAAGTCCTCGCCGGGGAAGACCCCGGGGAAGCGTTATCCCGGCTGAAGCCGGAGGTGGACAGGATAAACGCCTTCCCCGTCAGCGAGAAAATACAGCTTGAACTGCCTGTCGGGCTGGTTAAGGTTAGGTTTCTGAACGCTCTTTTATCCTGGATGACCGGACGGTAGCCGGCAGTCGTTATTCAACCACCACGCCGGTGCCGTAGGCGAGTATCTCAGACGCATTCTGCATTACCATCGAGGTGGTAAACCGCATGGCGATAATGGCGTTAGCTCCCTGTGCCTGTGCGTCTTCTTCCATTCGCTGGAGAGCCTGCTCTCTTGATTCCGCCATCATCTTGGTATACTCGGTTATCTCGCCTCCCACCATTCCCCGCAGTCCCGCCATGATATCCCTGCCCATATGCCTTGCCCTGATGGTGCTGCCCTTGACCAGGCCTGTGGTCTTGACGATGTTTTTACCTGCTATCTGCTCTGAGGTGGTGATTATCATTTTTCGACCTCCCTAAAATCCTCTTTTTTAGCCTGGATTAACCTGTCCCTGATAACTATCGCCAGAAGTGAAATTCCTCCCACGGCTACTATCCCGACCAGTATCCGGAATACCAGCGGTATCATGCTGGTAAAGAAGAACCCTTTAGCCATCCAGCCGATTAACGCCAGGATAGCCAGCGCTACGATGATGAATATTGCGTTAACCATACCTCTCACCTCCGGTTTAGTTTACCTCTTCTGTTTCCAGACAGTGCCCTTTGGTGTGTCCTCGAGAATAATACCGGCTTTGTCCAGCCTGTCCCGTATCATGTCCGCCTTCTGCCACTGCTTCTCTTTGCGTAAACTATCACGAACACCACATGCAAGGTTAACGTATCCTCTAAAGGCTTCAACGTCTATACTAGGCTCTTTTACAGCGTTTTGTATGGTGTCCAATAACCAATCAAGCTTATTACCACGCATTTCGGCTATTTTATTTTTATCTAATTTCTCAACCTCGACCACTCCACTAATTTGACTAACCTCCTCCAAGGTCAGACCTAGTATACCTGCCAGCTCCAGCAGGATTTTCTGTGCCCGGGTAACGTCATAGCCTTCGTCGCCCAGCCGGTTGATGTCCCTGGCTAAATCAAAGAGGGCTGCCAGAGCCTGAGGGGTGCCGAAATCATCGTCCATTACCCTGATAAACCGCTCGCGGTATGATTCGGTATCTATTTCCGCCTGTCCCTTTTTACCTTCGGTCTGACTCCGGACGGCTTGCCTCAGCCGGTCTGCCCCTCTCTCGGCTACTTCCAGTGATTCTTCGGAATAGGTAAGCGGGCTTCTGTAATAAGAGCCGAGAGTATAAACGCGGATGGCATCGGCGCTGTATTTTTTCAGCGCTTCCCTTATCGTCATCATATTACCCAGTGACCGGCTGCCTTTTTCGTCTCCCGCCAGCAGCAACCCGTTGTGGAGCCAGTATTTGACGAACGGCTTCTTGCCGGTAAAGCTTTCGGACTGGGCTATCTCGTTCTCATGGTGGGGGAATACGACGTCCTGCCCGCCGCCGTGAATGTCTAACGTCTCCCCCAGGTACTTGATGGACATGGCGCTGCACTCGATATGCCAGCCGGGCCTGCCCTTGCCCCAGGGACTGTCCCATGAAGGCTCTCCCGGTTTGGCTGCCTTCCAGAGGAGAAAGTCCATCGGGTATTCTTTTTCCTCTCCGGGGTCGATTCGTGCACCTGCCATCATTTCCTCGAGGTTGCGGTGGGACAGCTTACCGTAGTCAGGCACTTTCCTCACCCTGAAGTAGACGTTGCCGCCGACTTCGTAGGCAAAACCCTTTTCGATAAGTACCTTTATCATCTCCTGCATCTTGTCTATTTCACTCATAGCCCGGGGGTAGACGTGTGCCGGGAGGACATTCAGTGCCGCCATATCCTCTTGGTACCGCTTTATATACTTCTCGGTCAGCTCGGGGACGGAGACGCCGAGTTCATTGGCGCGGTTGATGATGTTGTCCTCGATATCGGTGTGGTTCTGGACATGCCTGACTTTATAGCCGCGGAACTCCAGGTAGCGGCGGACGACGTCGAAGAAGATATAGCTCAGGGCGTGGCCGATGTGAGCGTCGGCATAGGCATTAATCCCGCAGACATACATCTTCACCTCGTCGCCCTGCGGAATAAACTCCTCTTTTTTACCGGACAGGCTGTTAAAGACCTGCATCACTCATCTCCCTCTATTGAAGCAGCGGCGAGAGCGGCTATTCCTTCTCCCCTGCCGATATCTCCGATTCCGTTCGAGGTGCTTGCCTTCACGCTCACCCGTTCTATGCCGATACCCAGTGTCTGGCTCAGCTTCTCCCTTATCTTATCAATGTAGTCTTTCAGGACGGGCTTCTCGGCGATGACGGTGGCGTCTATGTTAACGGTCTGCCACCCCGCTTCGGCAAGTCTGGTCTTCACTTTATCCAGCAGTTCCAGACTGGAGACGTCTTTATACTCCGGCTCACCGGGTGGAAAATGCCTGCCGATGTCTCCCAGAGCGGCAGCTCCGAGGAGAGCGTCCATGACGGCGTGGGTCAGTACATCGGCGTCGCTCCAGCCGTCCAGACCTTTGTCGAACGGTATTTCCACGCCTCCAAGTACCAGTCTCCGTCCCGGTACTAAAGGGTGGATATCATAGCCGATGCCTGTACGCGTCTTTTTCATGCTTTCTTCTGCAGTAAGAATTCCGCCAGGGCCAGGTCATCAGGTTTAGTTATTTTAATATTATCATAAGAACCGGCATATATCTTGACGCTGCCGCCCGCGCGTTCCACCGCTCTGGCGTCATCGGTCACTTCATACTTCAGCATCCGGTATGCTTCTGTTATTATGTCATACCTGAAGACCTGCGGAGTCTGTACCGACCACATGCTTTGGCGCGGCGGCGTCCCCTGTACTATCATATCGTCCCCCGCTACCTTTATGGTGTCGGTAACCGGAACGGCAGCTACGGCGGCACCCGTCTCTGCGGCTGCATCCAGCCCGCTCTCGATTAGTTCCACCGTCACCAGCGGTCTGCCTCCGTCGTGGATTACCACCCATTCGCAGTTGCCGAGACAGTCGAGTCCGGCAATCACCGAGTCCTGTCGTCGCTCGCCGCCGGGGCATACGTCGGCAACTTTGGACCACCCTTCCCCGGTAACTAGCTGCTTTCCCTTTTCAAGGTTCTGTTTACTGAGGACAACGACAATCCTGTCGATGGAGTCGCACTTTTGAAAGGTATCCACCACGCGGGTCAGGACGGGCTTGCCTCCCAGCGGAGCGAATACCTTGTCCGCTCCTCCCATTCGCCGGCTGGAGCCTGCCGCCACGATTACCGCCCCCGCCTTTTGTTTCTCGTTCCCGGTCATATTTTCAACCGTTTTCTACTCGTTTCAGGATAATTTGAGTTTACACGTATCTGGATTGATTATCAATATGGTTATGAAACCCCATCCCCCTTTAGAGGTATCGTTCTATATTGGTTGGTACTTCAGTACCTCACCCCTAGCCCCTCTC
>CAZBAN010000030.1:7853-11870 GCA_964489895.1 uncultured Dehalococcoidales bacterium | reverse complement strand
TCGCTGCATATCAGGATAATACAGGTACGAGCATCATTTCCAGGCTATTATCGACTGGAACATATAAGGGAATACGGTTTTTACTTTGTATTTTTTTATGCCTGTCTTTTGAAGAACAGCTCTGGCTTCTCCAGGAGTAAAAGCCTTATTCATCAATATTATCTCCTGATCTTTGAAAGGCAGTGAGCACAACCAGCCTATTTTCTTGAAATCATAGATATAGAGGATACCGTTATCGGCGACAGCATCCCAGAGGTTGCGGATGGCTTTCTCCGGGTCTTCAAAGTGATGGACTGAATAGGTAGAGTAGACAAAGTCGAACTTCCCCAGCTCCTTCATCAGTTTCTCGTCGGTAGAATCGCCTATCAGATATTTGATTCTGTCTCCAAGCCCCTGTTCGGTTATATATTCATTCGCCACCACGGACATGCCAGGAGAGATGTCAACCGCAGTAATCGTCACCTCGGGATTCTGCCTGGCAATGATAGTAGCCAGAAATCCTGGACCGGCTCCTGCTTCGAGGTAACGACCCGATATATTGAATTTCTTTATGTCTTTCAATATGCCCAGGTACATAAACTTCGCCCATTTTTTATGTGCCTTGGTGTACTTCCGGGCTTCTTCTATCTGGGATAATTCTATTTCTTGTGTCTTGGTGTCCATTTTCCTGTCCCTCTTTATGTGCTGATTTCCCGCTGTTTCATATCTATTTGCGTATCTATCCCGAGGTGTGCCGCCTGCCTTAAGTCTTCCAGAGCTTCTTCTACGGTCTCGCCGACGCCGATAGCAGTCATCGGACGCCAGATAACATAGTAGCTCCGGGTTGCTTCATCAAATTCTATAGTCATTTCATCTTCAGTCGACATCAGAGTTTTCCCTTTGCCTGACGCAGCGGTTTCTCGGGTTGGAATAGATAGCTGCCTGTATGCGGTAATACTACCTGAATTTCTTTTTAGCCGCCGCGGCAAGTGGAGCTACCGCTATCCAGAGAGTTACGGTTATCAGCATTGCCGTTACGTAGTTGATATCCGGCAGGCTGATTTTCGGGGCAATAACGTCCCATAGAAGCATAAAAAAGAACGAGCTTAAAAAGAAACCGGGTATTGCCGCCATAATTCTGAAATATCCCATCACAATCCTCCTTATGGGTTATTTTTAGTATTCTTCCAGTATTTCCTCGATTCTCTGACATGCCTGAATGAGGACCTGGCGGATTTTATCCGTTTTATCGGCGTCCAGGCTGCGGAGTCCTCGACTGATAACGTTCTCGAGGGCGTGATATTCTTTCATTACCATCGCCATCCGACCGATGTTTTTAAAACTCCACCTTTTTTTCATCTGGTTCCTAACACCGTCAGCCAGGTCTTTCTGCTCTTCCAGGAAGTTTTTCCCCTCTTCCGTTATCGTGTAGACCTTTTTCCCGTCCCGTTCCAGAGCGGTGGCATATCCCATTTCCTCGAGCATCTGGAGCGTGGGATAGACCGCCCCGGGGCTGGGCTTATAAAAACCCTGGGAAAGCTCTTCCATCTCGCGGATGATTTCGTAACCATGCCGCGGTTTGTCCTTTATCAGGTCAAGGATAACGTATTTCAGGTCTCCCTTCTGAAAAGAGCTTTCTCTCCGGGGACTCTGGAAAAAACGCTCTCTTCCACGCATATGATTCCTGAACATATCGACCTCCTGCTTTAGTTTCCTGTCATAGATATATCACATAATATCAAGATATATCTTGATATATTTTAACAACGTGTTCCAACTTTGTCAAGGGGGTTTTAAATTTATTAAAAATTAAATGAGGAGATTTTTAGCGCAAATTATGATCGGTTAAATCAGCGAATTATCTTTCTGAAAACACTATTGATAAACTGCCTCAAATCAGGTAAAGTCATCTCATGGCGAAAACGGACAGGTCGAGCGGCAGGACAGTATACGTCTGCCAGCAGTGCGGCAGGGAAGAACTGAAATGGCTGGGACGCTGCCCGGGCTGCAATGAGTGGAATACTTTTGTAGAACAGAAGGTAACCGCTCCGGCAAGGTCGCCCAGAGCAGCGTCACCTCTCACCCGACCTCAGGAGCTTTCCCAGGTAGCCATCGAGGCAGCCGACCGGTTTCCAATCCCTTTGTCCGAGTTCAACCGCGTACTGGGCGGGGGACTCGTCCCCGGTTCGCTGATACTCACCGGCGGCGACCCCGGTATCGGCAAGTCTACCCTCCTGCTCCAGGTATCGGCACTGGTCGCCGGGTCCCACGGAAGGGTGGTCTATGTCTCCGGCGAGGAAACCCAGCACCAGATTAAGCTCAGGGCGGAGCGACTCGGCATTAAGGGAGACAACCTTTACCTTCTGGCTGAGACCGACCTGGAAGCTATTCTGGAGCAGGTCGAGGAACTGTCACCGGGTATGGTGGTTATCGACTCAATCCAGGCGGTCTATCTGCCTGAGGTGGACACGGCGCCAGGCAGCATAACACAGGTGCGTGAGTGCACCATGAGGCTGATGAACTGGGCTAAGCTCGGTGCGGTGCCGGTATTTATCGTCGGGCATGTTACCAAGGACGGCTCTATCGCCGGTCCCCGCTTGCTCGAGCATATCGTCGACGCCGTGCTATATCTTGAGGGTGAGTCTTTTAGCAGTTACCGGCTGCTGCGCTGCGTGAAGAACCGCTTCGGCTCCACCAACGAGATAGGAATATTCGAGATGAAGGGAAAGGGGCTGGTCGAGGTGGACAATCCGTCGAGGGCGTTTTTATCACAGAGGTATGGAGAAGCCGTGGGTTCAACGGTGGTGCCTGTGCTCGAAGGCAGTCGCCCCCTGCTGGTAGAAATTCAGGCGCTGACCAACCCCACCAGCTTCGGCCAGCCGCGACGTACCGCCAACGGTGTGGACTTTAACCGTTTGCTTCTGGTTACCGCCGTGCTTACCCGCCGTCTCGGACTGAAACTCGGCAACCAGGATGTTATGGTCAACGCGGCTGGAGGTATAAAGATAGGAGAGCCGGCGGCTGACCTGGGTATAGCCCTGGCAATTACCTCCAGTTCCCGCGACGTGGCTGTAGACCCGGAACTGACGGTTGTCGGTGAGGTCGGACTCAGCGGGGAGTTGAGGGCGGTATCTCAGCCGGACAGGCGGGTAAGTGAAGCCGCCCGGCTGGGTTTCAGGCGCTGCCTTGTACCGGAGACCGGCTCCGGCGGGCTCTCCGGCGATATTGAGATTATATCCGCCAGCACCCTGAGAGAAGCAATAAGGGTGGGACTGGTAAATAAAAAAGTGAACTAGCATTACTTTTAAACTGCTCATAAAGACAAGGAGGTAAATAATGAGTGAAGTTGAAGTAAAAGGAATAGGTAATATCTGTGAATCCGTCTGTCCAATCTGCAAAGCCGGGCGAACAAGTGCCGGCTGGCTCAAACCGGTAATGAAAGCTGAATATTACACCGTAGCCCAGCTTATGAAACTCCTCAGGGTCCCCTGGCCCTGTATCTCCAGAGAGAAGCAGACAGGAAAGAAGCCCTGGGAGTAATTCTCTGCCAGTAAAAAGATAATAATCGAATCACGGGAGGAATAAAATGGCATGGAATATTAAGGGCGTATGGCATGAGTCCTGCGCCTCGGAGGGACACTGCTCCTTCTACTTCGGCAGGGACAGAGAGGAACCATGCAAGCAGTTCGTGCTGTTCCAGATAGAAGAGGGGCAGATTGACGGCGTGGACGTGGGCGGCACCCTGGTGGTTACGATAGCCGACATCTACTCGAATAAAGCGGCCGACCTGATGGCAAAAGGCGCCGAAGGGGCGATATATATCAGCGATAAGGCCACCCCGGAGCAGAGAAAAGTCCTCGAGCCTTTCTTTGTCAACAACGTGCCGCGTGTCGGACTGATAAGGGATTGCCTCGGCGTGAAGTACGTGGATATAAATTTTAGCCAGGAAGGCGGCACCTGCCGCGTAAAAATGCCCCAGGCGGAGTGGGAAGCGTCGCTGACCGTCGGCGGTGACGGCAAGAACCCCCAGCGCATAGA
>CAZBAN010000030.1:0-7753 GCA_964489895.1 uncultured Dehalococcoidales bacterium | reverse complement strand
TGGCGTCGAGGTATTTCTTTACTTTCATTCTTCCCATCCTTCTTCTTCGTCTTTTTCATACACGGCGGTTGCTCTCGTCGTTATCCCGCCCCTTTCTTCGTATTCCGCCTCCACCATCATCGTAACCGGCTGCACCAGCTCCACCAGGTCGTTGAGGATGCGGTTGACGACGTGCTCCTGTATTATCCCCACGTTCCGGTAGGACGTCAGGTAGTATTTTAACGATTTTAACTCCACCAGTAGCCTGTCCGGCAGGTAGCTTATCGTAATGTATCCGAAGTCGGGCAAGCCTGTCCAGGGGCAGACGCAGGTGAACTCGTCGGTCTCATAGACGACCTCCGTTGCCGAGTCCGGGTATTCGAAGGGTACTGTCTCCAGGACTGCGGTATCTATGGCGTCTTCGTTCTGGATATCGAACCGTTTTGAAGCGTACTTGTCTTTTTCCATTTAACCTTGCTCCTTTCAGATTTATATAACCCTATCCTCTGTATCCCCTTCCCCTTTTTAAGGGGAAGGGGAAGTTGTTTTATTGAGAGGGATGAAGTCCCTCTCAGACTCTCCAATTATTATAAAATCTCGCTTTTTAGAATATCATAAAACCTGTCTCTGGCGCTCCGTTCCCGCCAGGGACTGTGTCCGCACTTCTCCAGCAGGATAAACCTGAAATCATTCAGGACGCGGGAGAGAGGCGCTTCCGCTCCTTCAGCGAGGTGCGGGTCATAGTCGCCGTGTACCGCCAGCACAGGGCATTTAATCCTCTTCCCCATCTCCAGCAACTCCCCGCTACTCCTTAGCTTTTCAGCCTCTCTTGATACCTTCTGGTTTATCTCGAACTGCACCCCCAGTGCATCGCTGCCGTCGTAGGGCAGAGGGTCATAAGATTCGGCCTTCGATATCAATTCAACAAGTCGCGCCATAAGCCTGTCTTTGTCTTTTCTAGCGGGGTCTTCGAACTTGTCTATCATAGAGAGGACTTCCACTCTTTCTTCCTCGCTGAGTCGGCTTAACCTCGTCCCCATCATATTTACCTCGTATTCAACCTCGAAAGGCCCGCTACTCACCAGCACCAGTTTTTTCACCAGCGCTGGATACCGCGCCGTTACAATAAAGCTCAAACTTGCGCCCCAGGAATAACCGATTAATGTTACGGGAAGGTCGCCGTTCGTCTCCAGGACCTCTTTCAGCTCTTCCACCTGCCCCTCCAGGGTTGATTTTGTCTGGAGGGGTTCGAGGATGCCCGCTAACGAGGACAGCTTGCGGGCTACCGGCGCCATCTCACCGGGTACGCCCGGTCCGCCGTGAATTACGGCGACGCTGAAAGGTCTGGTCCCGTACTTTCTCAGGTTTTCCATCTGTTTATAGAATTCTAGCATTATCCGGTATTCAGGGCTAGCTGTATTAACCTTACCCCCTTAATCCCCCTCTCCCCGATTCTATCGGGGAAAGGGGGAGACTTAAAAAAAGGCTATTCTGCTATTAAAGATTTTCTTTATCTGAAGATATAAAATCACCTCTAAAGCACCTCAACGGCAAGCGGTCAAAACCGGCGGTGATGAGAGGAAGGGTACATTGATGTGGACTCTCGAGAACCTTGTTTTAGAGTTAGTAAATCTCCTTAACTCCCTCTCACTAATTGAGTAAACTAATAATGACGGGGTGTTTCTAAGAGGGGCGTTAGCCCCTCTTAGCTTCCATAAGGGTTCATCCTGAAGGCTCACCCTGAAGGGCGGCGGGTGGGAATAGATAATTTTGAGGGGAAGGTGGATTATGGGGAATAGGGTGAATTATAGCTGGAGGTTTCAGACCGTCTTTAGTATACTGTACCAATCCTGGAAAAGAAGGACTCGACATGAAAGAAATATTTCAGAAAATCTGGGAACTGGCTCTGCCCTACCAGGATAAAAGGGATGACCCGGGGCACGCCGAGGTAACCCTGAGCTATGCTAAACGGCTGGTCGAACTGGAAAGTGGTAACGAGGACGTAGTAATCCCGGCTATAATTCTGCATGATATCGGTTATAGTCAGATACCGCGGGAAAGAAGGATGCTGATATTCGATAGAAAGGCTACCAGGGAAGAAAGAGACGCCGTGAGGTATGAACACCAGGAAGAAAGTGTAAAGTTAGCTAAGGATATTCTGAGTGAAGTCGGGTACCCGGCTGACCTGATGCCTGAAATCCTGGAAATAATTTCACAGCATGATACCAGGCAGGGCTTTATCTCAAAGAATGAGGGGCTGGTCAGGGACGCCGATAAACTGTGGAGGTTTTCCCGGAAGGGGTTCGGAGCCGATATCGTCCGGAATAATGATGAGAATGAAGCCAGGTGTAAAAGGCTGGAAGCGGACCTTGATAACCCGGATTATATCTACTCGGAGTCAGCCCGGGAGATTGCGTTACGGGAACTCGGACTGAGGAAGAAACTACAGTGACATAATTCTGAGGTAAAGGAGTGTAAAAATCATGGCGAGCAGGATTGAGAGAATTATTCAGAGTATTAAAACAAACGCAGGAAGCGAAACTTACGAAAAAGTGAAAAAGGCGTGTGAAGAAAAAGATGTGAAAGAGATACTTGACCAGCTTGAAAGTACCTGTGAAGAAACAACTATAGCTCAGGTTATGAAGCCGTGCGGTCGGCAGTGCATCCCGAAGAGTTTTATTGAACGAGCCAGGTCCGTCTACGCAGAGTCCGCCGGTATAGAGGACTTCCTGAACCGGTTAAGTGAGGTACATATAGGCGGCGATAAAATATACTTAAGAGACGGTAAAATCATCGGCATCTACGAGAAGTGTTACTGTACAATCGCGAAAAAGATAAAAGGCTTATCTCCTCTCTTCTGTTATTGCGCCGAGGGGTGGTACGAGCAGCTATTCTCTTCCGTCTTTGATAAACCTGTTGAGGTGAAAAAGATACGGACTATACTGGACGGCGCTGATGAGTGTGAATTTGAAATAAGCTATCTATAAGAAAGGAACATCACAGAAGAGTCGTATATTACTAAAGTAATCCTAATATTGAGCCTTATGGGTCTTGACCTGTAACCAGACCTGGTGTTAAACTATTTCTGATGAGGAGCCAGACCTGATTCCTCCGGTTCCTTTCTCTTATAAAGAGGTGATAGTCTCCTGGTGGTTTGTGCGGGGCGGTACCACCCGTTCCCATCCCGAACACGGAAGTGAAACGCCCCAGCGCGGAGGATACTGAGGGGTTTCCCCTTGTGGAAAATAAGTCACTGCCAGGAGACTTAGCCATATGATTGTGATATTTCCAGGCATTCACAGCTCCTGCTCTCCACGTTCAATATTTGTTGCTTTATTGAACAGGTTGCATTATAATAAAATTTGAGACTGGCTATCAGTACTCTGATTCAAGGAGAGAAAATGCCTAGCCGATTTGAGAAATTTTCAGAACGGGCTCGCCGTGTCCTTACCTCAGCCCAGGAAGAAGCGCAGAATCTCAACCACAACTACATCGGTACAGAGCACATCTTACTCGGGCTGATACGCGAAGAGGAGGGGGTAGCTGCCAAGGTTCTTACCAATATGGGTATCAGCCTGGGCAAGGTACGCTCGGCGGTGGAGTTCATCATCGGGCGCGGAGAGAAAGCCGGTACCGGTGAAATCGGTCTCACCCCCAGAGCCAAGAGAGTCATAGAACTGGCTATAGATGAGGCACGCCACCTTGGCCATAATTACATAGGCACCGAGCATATCATGCTTGGCTTACTGCACGAGGGAGAGGGAGTTGCCGCCGGCGTACTCGATAGCTTCGGTCTCAACCTGGAACAGGCACGAACGGAGGTATCCAACGTCCTGAGTCAGGGTGCCGGCAGAATGAAACCCGCACGCTCGGCGAACCGGACACCAATTCTGGACCAGTTGAGTGTCGACCTTACGGCAGCCGCCGCCTCCGGTAAACTCGACCCGGTTATCGGGCGGGTTAGCGAAATAGAGCGGTTAATCCAGATTCTCAGCCGCCGCACCAAGAACAACCCGGCGCTGATAGGTGAGCCGGGGGTAGGCAAAACGGCAATCGTTGAGGGTCTGGCGCACCGCGTCGCCGCCGGCGACGTTCCGGAAACGCTGGAGGACAAGCGGATAGTAACGCTTGACATAGCGGCGGTGGTGGCGGGTACCAAGTACCGGGGTGAATTCGAAGAACGATTGAAGAAAATCGTTAACGAGATAAAGACCTCGAAGAACTGCGTGCTTTTTATCGACGAGTTCCATACCATCGTCGGTGCCGGAGCCGCCGAAGGAGCAGTCGACGCCGCCAGTATCCTGAAACCCTCGCTGGCAAGGGGTGAACTGCAGTGCATCGGCGCTACCACCCTTGATGACTACCGAAAACATATAGAGCGTGACCCCGCTCTCGAACGCCGCTTTCAGCCAATCCTGGTAGAGGAACCCTCGGTTGAAGAGACGCTGGATATTCTGCGCGGAATTAAAGAACGTTACGAAGAGCACCACAAGCTGACGATAAGCGATGAAGCTCTCAGCACAGCAGCCACGTTATCCGCCAGATATATAGCAGACCGCTTTCTGCCCGATAAGGCAATCGATGTTATCGACGAAGCGGCGTCACGGGTGCGCATCAGACACAGAGTGCCGCCCGACACGCTGAAAGAAGCAAAGCAGAGCGAGGACAGCGTCCGTAAAGATAAGGAAGCCGCTCTTGCCAGCCAGCAGTACGATTATGCCGCCGAACTCCGCCAGCAGGAGCTGGCTCTCGAGGAGAAGATAAAGCAGCTCAAAGAAGAGTGGCAGAGCTCGATGGACCAGGACAAGCCGGTTGTAACCGAAGAAGATATCGCTGAAGTTGTCAGCATGTGGACCGGCGTCCCGGTTGTACAGCTTGGCGGTGACGAGACGGAGCGACTCCTTCAGATGGAAGAGGTGCTCCACAAGCGAATAATCGGTCAGGAAGAAGCCGTTGAGACCATATCAAGAGCAGTTCGCCGGGCAAGAGCCGGGCTTAAAGACCCGCATCATCCAATCGGTAACTTCATCTTTCTCGGTCCTACCGGCGTCGGCAAGACCGAGCTGGTGAAAGCGCTGGCAGAGTTTATGTTCGGCAGCGAGGACGCCCTCATCCGGCTCGATATGTCGGAGTATCAGGAGAGACACACGGTATCCCGACTCGTCGGGGCGCCGCCGGGATATATCGGCTATGACGAAGGCGGACAGCTGACTGAAGCCGTGAGACGGAAATCGTACTCATGTATCCTCCTCGATGAAATCGAGAAAGCCCATCCGGACGTATTCAATATCCTGTTACAGATATTCGATGACGGACATCTGACCGATGCCAAAGGCAGACGGGTCGATTTCCGCAACAGCATAATAGTCATGACCAGCAACATCGGTGCCGAGCTTATCAGGAAGGGCAGCTCAATCGGTTTTGCCTCGCGAAGCGATGAGACGAAGGTCCATGAGATGGACTACGAGAAGATGAAGGAAAAACTGCTTGAAGAACTCAAGAAGACCTTCCGGCCCGAATTTCTTAATCGTATTGACAGCGTAATGGTATTCCATGCGCTGACCAAGGAACATATACGAAAGATAGTCGATTTATTGCTGGTGACAACGATCCAGCAGCTTGCGGAAAAGGGAATGAAGCTCGAAATAACCGATGCTGCAAAAGACTTCCTCGGTGAGAAGGGCTATGATGAAACTTTCGGAGCCAGACCTTTACGCAGGGTTATCCAGGATATGGTTGAGGATAAGCTGTCAGATAGTTTGCTCCGTGGTCAATTCCGCACAGGGGATACGGTCATAGTAGACCTGGACGGGGAAGAGATTGTGATTCATTCAGAACCTGTAGAGGCACTGCTGGGGGATGCTGCACCGTAAAAATTAAATAGCTGGTACAACTCAAGCATCAACGGAAAGGGCGGGATTGGCGCAGAAGATTTAAAACCCGCCCTTTAATATGCTAAAATCAGGCTGGTGGAAACGATGACAGTAGATTGGGGTTTTGCTGGACAAATCGGCGGCATAGGCTTCGGTATGGTCTTTGCCGTCCTTATTATTCTGGCAGTTGTTATCTGGCTGGTAGGATTACTGATGAGAAGAATAGATTCCGGTGAGGACAAGACCGGCGACAGTGAGAAAGGAGCTTAGAATTGGCACAGGAAATCGTCGAAGTTCCGATAACGGGTAAGATTATCAGTGTTGAAGCTAAAGCTGGGGATACGGTACAGGAGGGAGACGTAATCTGTTTCATCGAATCGATGAAAATGGAGAACCCGATACTGGCTCCGGTTGCCGGCACAGTTACAGAGGTACATGTCTCGGTGGGTGAGGTGGTCGAGACGGGCAAAATCATAGCTATCATCGAATACTAGGCTGTTTTATATAAGGACGGATAGGGGATAAAAAGGTGTTCGGTTTTTTTGAGACCGGATTCGGCAATCTTACCTGGGGCTCTATAGTAATGATTGTTATCGGCTGTGTCCTTTTATACCTGGGCATAGCCAGAAAGATGGAGCCCCTTCTCCTGGTGCCCATCGGCTTCGGCATAATACTGGTAAACCTGCCTCTCAGCGGACTGATGGAAACCATAGTGGCGGGGGAGGTGGTGCAGACCTATGTCCCGGGCGGCGAACCGGTCGGTATAATCTCACGTATCTTCCATTACGGTCTTACCTGGGAGATTATTCCTGTATTTATATTTCTGGGCCTGGGGGCAATGCAGGACTTCGGCCCGCTTATTGCCAACCCCAAGACCCTGATTCTGGGCGCCGGGGCGCAGTTCGGAGTCTATTTCGCTTTCTTTATCGCCCTTCTTATCGGCAGCGCCTTCCCCGATGTCGTGAGTATCGGCATCAAGGAAGCATGTTCTATAGGGATAATCGGCGGGGCTGACGGACCGACCACCGTCTACCTCACCAATAAACTGGCTCCCCACTTTATCGGGGCTACCGCCGTTGCCGCCTATACCTATATGGCACTGGTGCCCATTATCCAGCCGCCGATAATTAAACTGCTGACAACAAAGAAAGAACGGGCGATATACATGAAACCCCAGCTGAGGGAGGTATCCAGAAAAGAAAAACTCCTCTTCCCGATGATTGCAGCCATTGTTATAATCCTGCTGGTGCCCAAGTCGGCACCGCTTATCGGCATGTTCATGCTGGGGAACCTTCTGTTCGTCAGCGGCGTAACCGACCGCCTGGCTGATACGGCGGCAAATGCCTTTATGAATATACTCACCATCCTGCTCGGCGTATGCGTGGGCTGCGTTATGAGCGCCGAGTCTTTCCTCAGAGTAGAGAGCCTGATAGTGTTCGGACTGGGAGTGGTAGCCTTTTCCGCTTCCACTGCCTTCGGGATATGCCTCGCCAAGCTGATGAACCTGTTCAGCAAGGAGAAGATTAACCCGATGATAGGCGCCGCCGGTGTCTCCGCGGTGCCGATGGCAGCCAGGGTAGTCCAGAGAATGGGGCAGCAGGCTAACCCGAGGAACTTCCTGCTGATGCACGCCATGGGACCCAATATCGCGGGAGTAATCGGCACCGCCACCGCCGCCGGCATATTCCTGGGCATGCTCACCTAGACAGACTGGAACAGCCCAGATACATTTGTCTACCCACTCATCCTGTCATTCTGAGCCCCGATGAAATCGAGGGTGAAGAATCTCTTTGAACATATTCTTCCCTTTCTGTCTATCGCCCCTCCCCCTAATTATATCTATTCCCGCCCTCCGCCCTTCAGGGTGAGCCTTCAGGATGAACCCTTAAGGAAGCTAAGAG
>CAZBAN010000029.1:0-22911 GCA_964489895.1 uncultured Dehalococcoidales bacterium | reverse complement strand
TTTAAGAGGGGCGAAGCCCCTCTTCATAAAAACCACTCCCCCTTCCCCTTGATAAGGGGAAGGGGGATAAAGGGGGATAGGGTTACACACATATAATTTATATACTGTGTTTATGGGAAATAATAGTGTAGAATGTAAGACGCTATGAGTCTGAGGAATTTCATAAGACTAAGCGGTTTTATACTTATTATAGTCGGTACGGCAGGTCTGCTTCTGAATGAATTCGTATTGGAATCTACTTCAACCCGAACCATTATCTTCGCCGTGGTAGACTTCGTCGGACTGGTGGACGTTGCTTTCGCCCAATTCGCGCTGGGAAAGAGCTAATATATACTGAAATGGTGTTGCAGCGTTAAGCTTTACATAATACAATATATCAACGAAAGTAATTAAGAATAGTAAAAAGGAGGAAAACATGACAACGGTAAAAGAATTCAACGAGTACGGAGAAATGCTGGAGAGATTGCTTGGCTTAAAAACATCGCCGCTTGCCGTAAAGATGATTGAGAGTGAAGAGGATATCCCTGAAGGTGCTTACAGGCCGAAGAGGGATGACGGCATCCACTACTCGCAGTGTCAGGCATTCGCCATGTCCAGGCGTGATAAAAAGACCGTAGCCATGCTGAAAGAGGACAACTGGTGCCCGGCTCCCATTACGGCTTTCGGGCTGGATGAAAGACCTGAGCGACCGGATATGGTCCCGGGACAGGCGATGGGCTATTATTGCTTCGAGCCTGGTAAATATATCGGTATTCTTACCGCGCCGTTAAGAAGCGCTACCTATATTCCCGATCTTGTACTCATGTATCCAACCACCAATCAGCTGAGGAGCCTCTTGATGACCTTACAGCCCGAGGACGCAGAAAATCTGAACTCGCACTTCTTTGCTCCTTCCTGCACCTATGCCGTTGTCAATCCAATCATGACCGGACAGTACTGGATTGTTCTGCCTGACCCGGGCGAGACCGCCCGTGCCGTGGCGGATGATGGCGAGATGATGTTCTCGGTGCCGGCGGACAAGATGGACGGGCTGATGGCGGGCATCAAGAGAATCGAGGAGAGGATTGGACGGTTTGGGATTGAGAGCAGGTTGATGCTGAACGATTTCCCCCAGCCACCGCATTATATAAATGCGTTTAAGATGTGGGGGATGGACCACGATAAAGTCAACAGGTACAAAGTAGGGTAGGAAGATAAACAGGCGTCTTGCTTTTTAAGCTGGTTTTAAGTTAAAATTTATACGGTTTCCAAAGGGCCATTAGCTCAGCTGGTTAGAGCGCAGTCCTGATAAGACTGAGGTCTCTGGTTCGAACCCAGAATGGCCCACCAAAGGTCACTTTTGCAGAACTGGACTGCTCCTCTTCTACATTATGGTTTAATTCGTTGACATTCAACCGGCAATATATCTTCCTCGACTTCAAGTCCTCCGATGTGAGGATTTTGATTCCTAGCTTGGCGACCAAGTCAGCTCTGTCCTTGAAAGTGGGCTCAAGCAGATTTCATCTATAGATAAATGCTACCTCAGGACAGGTCGGAGTTTGAAGAAATCGTTTCATAGCTCCTGTTTCTCGTTATTCAATCATCTCTCCATATATACCATGTTTTGAAGCAATTTCTTCGATCTATTCTTTTTAACGGATTGTTATCCATCAATTCTCTGGTTTTTCAATCTTTCAACTTGACAAAAAGTCACATTGTTCACTGAGAAGAAATAGCTCATTTATTACCCTCCCTCCGGTATAAAGTTAATATTTTTTTCAGAAAGCAAAAAGGCTTTTACCGTAACAGAGGTTCTTATCTCTTCTATTCGGAGTAAAAACTACCCTATGGCTAATAAGTCAAATTAAGTATCCCTTCTCCTAAAAATGGTATACAGACAAATTAGCATTATAGTGCCAATTTATGTTCATCTGATGCATTATGAAAAGTCAGCACACTTCACAACAAACAAGTAAAAGATGAATTGTGATAATTTTTATATTATTTTAATCGTTATTATGAAAATATTGTGAAAATTTTATCATATATCTGGTTAATATGGTTAATGGGGCTAAAATGCGGAGAATGCCGCATCTGCAACAAATATTTAGAAAATATTTAGATTTTTGGTCTATTTGTTTAGAAATTGTTTAGGAATTTTACATGATGATAAGTAACTGTCTGCACATTAACTTATCACATTTCGTTAATTTTAATAAGGTTATGAAAAAGCGTATCAAAATAAGTGAAGTCGCCGATTATTGTATGGTAAGCAGGACCACTGTACGAAGATGGATTGAAGGTGGGAAACTGCGTGCACTCACTTTGCCTAGCGGTCAATACAGAATCAGGACAGAGGATTTCAAGGCCTTCCTTAAGAGTTGTGAACTTCCACAGATAAAGGAAGATACCTTTAAGTCCAAATCTAAAAGAAAGGAGGGAACCTAGAAATGGCAGTACAGACCTCGATGGCATCTTCAGGATTGGCTGAGGTCCTCGACCGGATACTGGACAAGGGTCTCGTGCTCGATGCCTGGGTAAGAGTTTCCCTGCTCGGCCTGGAGATACTCACTATTGAAGCCAGGGTAGTCCTAGCCGGTGTCGAAACCTACCTGAAGTACGCCGAAGCAATTGGCCTTACAGCTCCAGCAACAGCCTAAAAATCGAGGGGGCGATATTGCCAAGGTACCCTTAGCTAAGAAGCGCACCTTGCCAAAGTCTCTCCCCTGACTTATTGAGGATGAAACGATGGAACCGGTTTTAGATATTATTACCTCTTATGAAAGCAGAATCGCTACGGTAGAAGAACTGATAACAACGGCTTATCAAGCAACGGAGACTTCAGATGGGAGTTTAGATATTCTTGATAAAGATAGGGATAGACTGAGAACCGGTTTACAGAAAACACTAGCCAAGAACTGTTCTTTACGAAGGAAAGACTTTGACCGATTAATAGAAGGGATACTTTCCGACTCGGCTAAGAATAGAGAAGCAATTGAAGAAGAACGAAACGGGGTTAGGGAAAAGGTTAAGGAATATCTGGAGGAGCAAAAGCAACTGGCAAATGATCTGCGAAAGCAGTTAATCGAATTAACCCAGGAAAGGACTGAAAATAAGAGCTGCCTCAACAAGATAATAGGTAATATTAAAGTCACCTATGAAGGTAAGGGGCAGCGTCTTTTTACTATGTTCCGGGACTTCCAGACACACCTGGAAGCGTTTCAGAAGGAACAAGAGGAAATCAATCATAAACTTCAAAGGCTTATAGATAGAGGCGAATTTTTAAGTCTAGAAGACCTGAGGCAGCTGGAAGCCGCCAAGGCTCACCAGCAGAGAAAAACTGAAAGAGAACTGCGGCGTGAAGAAGTTGATAGGATGCTGTCTCACTTCAGACAGCAACGTCAAGAAAGCCGTCGTTGATAGGGATAAAAAATAAAAAAGGAGGGTACGGTAATGGGAATTGCCACCGAGATGAAGGAACTTACCCGAAACATCGCTTCCTCACATAAGGGCAGGATGAGGAGGATAGGTGAGATAAAGGAGGAAGTCAATGAGACCAGAGGAGAAGCCCGGAGCCTCTTAGCAGACTTTGAAGCATCGCGCAAGGAAACAAACCGGCAGATGAGAGGGGATTTGGCACAGGACAAAGCCCAGAGAAACTCTGAGACCAGGGGCATACTCAAAGATGCCCAAGATATCCTCAAAGGTTTCGTAGCCTATCGAAAAGAGGCCGGCGCCCAGCTACGAAAAAATTTGTCCGGGGGAACAGCCGAGATACGGTCTAAGGTGCGTGAAATGCAGATAGAGGCACAAAAGCTAATAACAGAGTTCGGCGTATCCCGGCAGAACGCAAGCTTAGCACTAAAGAAAGATTTAAGCATAAGCCGGAAAAAGTCCAAGTCTGAGGTAGGAAAACTGCTGGAGAGTGCCAAAGGCATGGTAAAAAACTTCCAGTCGTCTCGTAAAGAAGCTGGTGACAGGCTAAGGATAGACCTGGCTCAAAGCAGGGCTAATACAGAGTCAGACGTCAAGCAAATGCTAGGCAGCTTTGGTGAAATCCGGGAAAATGTAAGAGCTGATCTCAAGGAAGCGAGAGACGCCTGGCAGGGGCTAGCTTCCACCATGCAAGCCAGAAGAGGCAGTGAGAAGACTCCGCTGAAAGCGGAGGAGGTCCCCGTAGTCGAAGAGGAAGCCCGTAATATTGAAGCGGAGATGCTGGCAATCGTTAACGAGCATCTTGATGGAATAGACCTGGTAGGTGTGGCTGAACAACTCGGTGTTGCCCCCGTTGTACTGGGAAGGGTTTCGAAGAGCCTTGTGGACAAAGGGGAAGTCCGCAAGGACGAGAAGCTTTACTTTCCAGCAACAATCAGGTGAGGATACTATGGAAAGTGAAGCTCTGAGAAACATCAGGACAATGCGCCAGGTCAAAACCAGTTCTGATGTGATGAGAAGGCAGAAGATAAAGACAACAAACTCATTGACCAGAACGCAGGACGAGACCGAGCGTCTTCAGTCTTTAGCTGATCGCTTAGTTGGGCAAACTCTAGCGAAGGAAAGCAAACGCTTTGCTGCTCTTGAGGAATCAATAGGCAAATCGCGGGGGCGTTTGATTAAAGCGAGGGAGAAGCTAGCGACGACAATCAATAAAAACCGCGCGCTGACTGAACTGAGGTACGAGTTGCAACGAGCGCACTGGGAAGGAAAAGGACCTGCGACCTTAAAGAAAGAGCAGTTAACTGAAGGTGGAAACCTACGCCGAATGACAATGAAATACTAGATAACATCTCACGCTCATTAATAAGAAGCAGGCAACCTTGAGAGTGGTCAAGACTGGTTAACCGGGAAATAGAGAGGTAGCGAACATGTATGCGCAGCCATCGACGGTACTCAGTGCTCAACCGGGCACTGACTTTGTAGAAACGCCTTACCTGAAGGAACTTACTAATCGGGCACTCGATTATATAAAGGCTGGATTTCCCGTCCATTTCAGCGGGCCGGCCGGGGTTGGCAAGACTACCCTGGCACTTCACATAGCCGCTCGGATAGGTCGTCCATCAGTTATAATCTGCGGAGACCACGAGTTCGGTAGTTCCGACTTGGTCGGCGGGCTCATGGGTTATCATAAGAGATATCTGAAGGATAACTATATCCGCTCGGTGCTCAAGACCGATGAAAGTATGACCTCAGAATGGGTAGATAATCGACTCACCACTGCCTGTCAGTACGGGTTGACCCTTATTTATGACGAGTTTACCCGGTCACGGCCGGAGGCAAACAATGTGTTACTTTCAATTCTGGCAGAAGGACTCCTTCCCTTACCCATAGCCAGGGGTGGTGAGAATTACCTGAAAGTAAATCCCGACTTTACCGCCATCTTTACCTCTAACCCCGAGGAATACGCCGGGGTTTACAAGAGTCAGGATGCCCTCCGTGACCGTATGGTGACAATAGAACTGGGTAACTTTGATGAAGAAACCGAGGTTGCCATTACCCAGGCCAAGGCTAAGCTTTCGCTGGAAGATTCCCATCGCATTGTCAGTCTGGTGAGAAGGGTTAGAGAAACTAAATCTAAAGACAAACTTACTCCCACGATTCGAGCCTGTATCATACTGGGTAAAATATTGAACATGAAAGGTAGAACAGCTCTTTATGCTAATAACGGCTTCAAGCAAATCTGTCTTGATGTCTTAATGCCCGAGGTCCCTGCAAAGGACGGGAAAAGGGTTGAGCAACTAATAGATGAATTTCTGGCTGCCTCTCTCCAGTTGGAGGTGAAAGTATGACTGAAGATAAAGAAAACGGCGAGGTTGAGATTGACTTCGGTGTGGGTAAAATAAGCTTCGGCGGGTTGTTCAAGGGTTTAGGTAACTTCATTGAACTTGCCTCCAAGCTGAGTGAAGAAGGGGTCGAGAGAAGTGGTGAGATCAGCGGCTTGCCCAAAGGGGCTAAAGGAGTCTACGGAGTTAGTATTAGAGCCCTAGCTGGTAAGCCGGTCATTGAGAGCTTTGGCAATATAAAAGAAACGGCAAAGGGGCCGATAGTAGAAGAGGTAAGAGAACCACTGACAGACGTCTTTGATGAAAAAGACCACATCTTAGTCATTGCTGAGTTGCCCGGGGTATCGGAGAGTGAAATTAAAATTGAGATAACTGAGGACATCCTTAATATATCTGCTTCTAACAGAGACCGGAAATATGCCAAAGAAATTCTCCTATCCAGCAAAGTAAATCCAGATTCAATGAAGACTTCCTATAAAAACGGGATATTGGAAATTACTTTTAGCAAAGAAAAATAGGCAGAGGAGCTGTATCTGGTGAGTATTGATACTATGATGCTGACTCTTCGCGTTGCTGAGGCGAAACCCAGAGATGTAGGACGAGGCATCGCCCGAATTGATCCCCTTGACCTGGAAAAGATAGGTGCTGAAGTGGGTGATATTATTCAGGTAGAGGGAAAACGAAAGACAGCCGCCAAGGTTATGCCTACCTACCCCGAAGATCGGGGAAAATCACTCATCCAGATCGACGGGCTTTTACGAGGAAATGCCCAGGTCTCTCTGGATGAAAAGGTTACTGTGCAAAAGACCAGCTTTCTTCCGGCTGACAAGATAGTGTTGAACCCCCTGACTCTGGTAAGGTCAATTAGCCGGGAGAGAGATGCTAAATATATTGGCACTTTGTTAGACGGGTTACCGCTAGTGGAAGGGGACACTATTAGAGCCAACCTCTTCGGCACGCGAAGCCAGGATTTTACAGTTATCAGCGCTATTCCCCGTGGAGTGGTGCTAGTCCATGTCAGGACCAAGATTGAGGTTAGAGATAAAGCCGAAGCTAAAGCCAGAAGTTTCAAAATATCCTATGAAGATATCGGTGGCTTAGGAAAAGAGTTACACAGGGTAAGAGAGATGATTGAGCTTCCCCTGAAATATCCTCAGGTATTTGAGCGGCTGGGGATTGATCCTCCCAAGGGGGTACTTCTACATGGCCCTCCGGGATGCGGTAAAACGCTAATTGCTCGTGCAGTTGCCAACGAGACAGCCGCCTATTTTACCCACATCACTGGTCCGGAGATAATGGGCAAGTTCTACGGGGAGAGCGAAGCCCGGCTAAGGTCGGTCTTTGAAGAGGCTAAAACAAACGCACCCGCCATTCTTTTTATTGACGAGATAGATGCTATAGCTCCCAAACGGGAAGATATGGGGGGCGAAAAGCAGGTAGAAAGAAGGGTTGTTGCCCAGTTGTTGGCCCTTATGGACGGCCTGGAATCACGCGGTGAGATAATTGTCATCGGGGCTACCAATATCCCCAACTCTCTTGACCCGGCGTTACGGCGGCCGGGAAGGTTCGACCGTGAGATCGCTATCAGCATCCCCGACCAGAAAGGACGTCTGGAAATTCTTCACATTCACACGCGGGGCGTGCCCCTGGCTAAGGATATAGATTTAACCAAGCTATCTCAGATCACTCATGGCTTCGTCGGGGCGGACTTGGAAGCCCTATGCCGTGAGTCAGCTATGAATGCTCTGAGGAAGATAATGCCCAGTATTAATTTTCAACTGGATGAGATTCCATATGAGACCCTCCTTCATCTTGAGGTAACGATGGATGATTTTAATGAGGCACTCAAGGAAGTAGAACCCTCGGCGATTCGGGAAGTCTTTGTCGAGGTTCCCAACGTAAACTGGGGAAACGTTGGTGGTCTGGGCGAAGTGAAACAGAAATTACTTGAGGCGGTTGAATGGCCATTACGACATCCTGACCTATTCCTTGAAGCAAACATCGAACCTCCGAAGGGTATTCTTCTCTCAGGCTCGCCGGGAACCGGGAAGACTCTGGTAGCCAAAGCGCTGGCCCACGAAAGCGAGGTGAATTTTATCTCGATTAAAGGTCCAGAGCTAATGTCGAAATATGTTGGCGAGTCGGAAAGAGGAGTAAGAGAGGTATTCCGAAAGGCGAAGCAGGCCAGCCCCTGTATTCTTTTCTTCGATGAGTTCGATTCGCTGGTTCCCGAACGTGGACTGGGAGATAACTCACAAGCTACGGAGAGAGTTATCAGCCAGTTCCTTACCGAACTCGACGGACTTGAAGAACTCAAAGGGGTACTCATTCTGGCAGCTACCAACAGGAAAGACCTGATAGATACCGCCATCTTGAGGGCGGGCAGGTTTGACTTTATTCTGGAGTTACCGCTACCTGATGAAAAAGCACGGCAGGAGATATTTGGAATTCATGTCAGGGGTAAACCTCTGGACTCTGAAATTAAGCTGGAGGCCATGGCTCAAGAAACGGAGGGGCTTTCCGGAGCAGATATAGAGGTCATCTGCCGCGAAGCTTCAATGATGGCTATCAGGGAGACTATTCTGTCTAAAAACAATGACAGCAAAGTCAAGATTTCTAAGAAGCATTTTGAACAGGCGATAAACTGGTTGAAAGCCCAGAAAGGAGAGGAGTAGATGTATCTACAGGGCGAATATATATATTGTATTGTGGAGGAACCTCGGCTTAGGAGATTCAGCCTCCCCGGTATCGCAGATGCTGATGTATATACTATAAACCATCAAAGTCTAGCTGCTGTAGTCAGCGATACCGAATCTCTGGAGATCGACCCAACTCGAAAGAACGTCCAGACTCACACTGTTGTACAAGATGAACTTTTAAAAGAATACACCCTCCTCCCTATGGGTTTTGGCATGATTGCTACTGGCGAGGGTGAGGTCCGAGGACTATTGGAGAATAATTACCAGGGGCTTACCAGTGAACTAAACCGACTCGTCGGAAAGATAGAAGTAGAACTAAAGGTCTTCTGGGATCAAGAGGCCGTAATTAAAGAGCTTCAGGGTGAAAATCAGGAATTTTCCAGACTTAAAGCGAAGATAAATTCTGCCTCATCTCCTATCGAAATACAGAACTTACTCTCGGTAGCTGGCAAGCTGGTAGAGAATATCACTCGTGATTGGAAGGCCAAGTACGCCGAGCTGGTTTATAACATCCTTAAGGAGCTGTCTTACGAAGCTAAGGTAAACAGACCAGCAGATATCAAGAACCTGCTCAACGTTTCCTACTTAATAGACAGGACCTGCGAGAATGAATTCAAAGAACAGGTCTATAAGCTGGATTCTAAATTCCAGGGCAGGATAAATTTCAAATATGTGGGGCCTATGCCCCCTTATAGCTTCGTTGATTTGATGTTGGAGCCGGTGAGATGCTGACTGGATTGCTATTCAATGTCCTATTTGGTGTTCCCCTAACTCTCAGTAAAGAAATACTGGCAAAGCTGAGAGACGAGATTGACAAGGAGCGTCTTATCACCGAGGAGTCTATTAAAGAGAGACTCCAGCAGCTTCAATTGCTGCTGCAGGACGGTGAGTTGAATGAAGAGGAATACGAAGGACTGGAAGAAGAGCTCATCGGAAGGCTGAAGATGGTGAGGGAATATCAAAAAAGTCAGGAGGTGAGATAAATGCCATTACAAGCAATTAGAGATGAAGGTACCACGCTTGCTGATGTCATTGACCGTGTATTAGACAAGGGGCTGGTCATCAACGCTGATATCTGTGTTTCAGTAGCCGGAGTTGAACTTCTTGGAATAAAAATAAGAGCTGCTCTAGCCTCATTTGAGACAGCTGCCAAATATGGATTGGAGTTCCCCAGTGGCACCGACTATGAGAAGGCTGCGTGGAGAGAAACGGAAGTAGATAAGGAGATATGTCCTCAGTGTAGTAAGAAAGTCGCTGCCGAAGAGCTTCTTAACGAGGGGTGCCCCTGGTGTGGCTGGATAAGCGCTAGAGCAAAGAAAGCCAGAGACAAATTAGCTTCCACAATCTTGGCGGATTAACAAAGTGAAGACTAAAGCGCGTGCTGACATCGGGACACCAAAGACCAGGTATGGATTAGCCCGGCTCCTTCAAATTCTTGACGAAAAGAGTCGTGCTTTACTGTGGCACCTTTGGTGGCACCGACATGCCGAAATATCAGAATTAAGAGAGCTTATCAACGCCACCGGTGACTTCGAAGTCTTGTATCGACTGAACGATGTCATCAACGAACAATCCCTGAGGCTCTGGGGAAGACCGATTGTGAACTTTGAACAGTCGAGAATTGACTCTCTCACTGGAGAAGTGGTTGTGTTCAACTGGTGGTTCATGGATGAAGAAAATGTCCCCATCTCAATTGGGAACAGACCGCTTGTGGATGTATTCAATGAGAAAGACAAACTTTCCATAATCGCTCAGGTGCCGACCTCGGTCGACCCTGCTCAATATGAAGTCTCGCATAAAAATGGCATATTGAGAGTCAGGCTAGGAAAAAGGAAGAACGATGGGACAGGAAAAGGCAAGGAGGAAAGGTAAAGATAGCCCTGAGGCAGAACCGGAGAGCCAACCTGAGGGAATGGTTGAGGGTGCGCTTCACGGTCTGAGCAAGATTATCCCTGGCTTCGGCGAGTTGGTCAAAGGCCTAGAGAAATCAGAAGCCTTTCAAGAGAGACTGGAGGCCGCTAACACCGAGGCTGAACGTCGAATGGGGGAAATACCCTCATTAAGGCGGACAAGTGGAACCAGAAGAAGCATTATTCCAGCCAGAACCACCTTGAGGGTAAGCAAAACCACGCTTAAGGAAGAGTCACCGGTGCCAGCACCCCAGAGAGACGTGATTACCGACACGTTCGATGAAGGCAACTGCCTCTTGGTAATAGCTGAGTTGCCCGGCATAAAGGAGGAGGACATAGTAGTTGAGGTTAAGGGTAACCGGCTTGTGCTCTTTGCCAAGAGCCAGAGTCACCAGTATCACAAAGAGGTTAGCCTGCCCTGTGCGGTTAAAGACAACCCGGACTTAACGTATAACAATGGCGTCTTGAGAATCATCTTGGAGAAGGAACCAAAATAACTTGGGCTATGTCTATTAACTATGGCTATCAATATTGATGAGAGAAATCTGAAGCATGGGATATTAGGGCTGGTAATAGCTCTGGTCGAGGTAATCAGAGATGCGCTGAAAATCCAGGCAATTAAAAGAATGGAGAGCGGGGCCCTTAGCGAGGAAGAGTGCGAGAGACTGGGAAAAGCTTTGATGGAACTGGACATCGCCCTTGAAGAAATTAAGAAGGAGCAAGGTATCACTGAGTCAGTTCAGGCGGTTAGAGATGGATTGGATGAGATTGTGGATGGTGTTATCGATAGGATAGTCAACCCTGAGACATGGGAGGGTGAAGCCGTAGAGAGTCTGGCGGTTTGATTGAGAAAAGATTACCTTTCGGGAGGTGCACAATGGAAGCAATATTTTATACAGTACTGGCTTTGTATACAGCTGGTAAGCCAATTAACAAGGAAAACATACAAGCCGTCCTCAATAAAGCAGGCACACCTGTTGATGAGTCAGCACTTGATGCTATGGCTGCCTTCGTTGAATCTTTAGTGACTGCTAACACGGAAAAAGGGAGCTCAATCGACCCACGAATCATCAAGTTTCTAACCACCCAGTTGACAGGACAGAAAGTAGAAACAAAGCAACTGGATGTGCTACTTGATAAATTAAGCAAAGCTGCTGCCTCAGTTCCTGGGACACAGAACACTCGCTTTAGAGATATGACAGCGGAGTTAGATAAGACAGGACCCTCGATACATGGAGACATAGTCGACAAGAAAGTTATCCCACCACAGAAAAAGGCTGCAGTCGAGAGTCTAGCCCCTGAACACGAAGTTGGCACCGGGGGTAAAGGACGGTATGTGTATGGTGTAGCTGTAGCGAATAGGGAAGTTAGGCTGGGGCCGATAGGGATAGAAGGCAGCGAAGTTTATACTATCCCCTACCAGGACATCACCGCTATTGTCCACGATTGCTCTACCGAGCCATATCAATCCACTGATGATGAAATAGTAAAGAACTGGGTAGTGAACCACCAGAGCGTCCTTGATATAGCAAGCGAGCAACTGGGCACGGTGATTCCCTTGGGCTTCGATACTATACTTCAGACTAAGGATGACGCTGTATCTCCTGACCAAGCAGTGAGGGAGTGGCTCAAAGAGGATTATGAACGTCTTCATATGGTAATGAGAGAGATAGAGGGTAGAGATGAATATGGAGTGCAAGTCTCATATGAACCCAAGTTAATGATTAAACAAATCTCGGAACAAAGCGAAGAGATAATGAGAATAAAAGAGGAGATGTCTGCCAAATCACCGGGTACAGCCTATATGTACAAGCAAAAGCTGGAAAGGGCAGTTAAGGCGGAAACTGAGCGGCTTGCCGATGGGTGGTTCAATGACTTCTACGGCAGGATAAAAAAGCATACCGATGATATTGTCGTTGAGAAGAGTAAAAAGATGAATAATGGGCAGGTGATGCTGTTCAACCTCTCCTGTCTGGTAGCCAAAGAGAAAGTAGATAGCCTGGGTAAGGAACTGGAACAGATTAATAATATAGAGGGTTTCTCCGTCCATTTTTCCGGCCCCTGGCCGCCTTACAGCTTCGTATCCAAACCTGTTGTTACGGTTAAAGGAGAGTGAAATGCAACCCACCCGCGATACTCATGCCACACTGGTAGACCTTATAGACAGGGTGCTGGAAAAGGGGTTAGTTCTTAATGCCGACCTTCTTATTAGTGTCGCCGGTATTCCTCTTCTAGGGGTCAATCTGAGAGCTTGCCTCGCCGGGATAGAGACTATGTTAAAGTACGGCGTGTGGCAAGACTGGGATGAGGCTCAGCGGGCAATTGCTGCTAAGGAGCAGTACAAAAAGAGTAACCAGGACCCGATGAAGACACTGTCACCGGAGTTGAAAGCGGAGCAAAATCCACTTTCTTATTCGAATAGTGAGACAGCTAAAGGATTCTTAATTGAAGAGGAGGTAAAGACCTAAAATGAACGCTAGTGAGGTAATAGAAAGGGCGCGGGAGGAATTTATTATCCTGGGTAAGAAACCAACCGACGGGATCACCGGGTTATCAAAGACAGATGAAGGGTGGTCTATATTGCTTGAGGCACTGGAAAGGAAGGCTATCCCGGATACTATGGATGTACTGGGACTATATGAGCTTAGCTTGGACAACGATGGCCATCTTCTCAGCTTGATCAGGAAGAAGCTACGCAAGCGCGGGGAAACGCAGGAAGTCTGAAAGGGAAGTACCAGATGAAAGAATGGAACAAATGCCCAGGGTGCGGAGTCACCATTAGTGGTGACTCTGATTACTGCCCAAATTGTGGAGAGCCATGGACCATAAAGTGCCCCAATTGCGGTATCGTCCAGCGCTTTTGGAAGTTCCGAAAGTTCTGTACCAGTTGCGGCACAAGGATTGAATGGCACGGCATTGTCAAGAGCAAGCGGAAGTAGACTACGAAAGTATTGAAGGAGAAATCTACTTAAAAACATACATCGGGTAAGCAATGAGGAAACTGTACCTTATCCCAATCATCCACATGAGTGCCGATATGGGTTCTGCAGCACCAGCTTTGGATGACAGGGGAATTGCCAAGCTGACGCCAGACCTTTGGCAAAAGCATAAGGAAATCGTTTCTGTCTTCTGGGATTCCATTGGACAATTCCTTGATTCGCTGGATGTTAGCGGTTTCAAAGTCTATCAAGATGGACTGGTTGCCGATGGGGCAGAGGGACTGAGAATCATCAGAGAGAGTATCAGTCAAGGAAGTAAAAATTATGAGTTTATAGGAAAGCTTATCGAGAGAGGAGCTATCTTAGTGAAAACCGAGAGCCTCTCTCTGGTGAGGCAGGAATACAGCTACATTACTAAAATGACAAAATCCAAGTCGTTAAAAGAAAAGGAGGTTGCCGCTCTCAGATACAAGTTGAATCGAGGTAAGCTGCTAAAACAGCGGGACGAGTTTATTACCAGAAGAATTAATGAGACTCTGTCTGAAGGTGAAACCGGAATCCTATTCATCGGAGCTTATCACGATGTTATTAACAGATTAGCTCCTGACATCGGAGTGGGGCAGGTCAAAGAGGTTATAAAAGTTAAAGAGTATCATAGTGCACTGATAAATAAGAGAAAATATGACCAATCTCTCCGGGAACTTGGTGAATATCTTGCCTCGCCTATCTCCAGCGTGCCATTCTGAATTGGTCATCTCTACCGATTGGATTATCATCTCACTGAATTAAGATTCTTATTGTCTCAAGGAGTCGGGTTTCGGCAAAGAAAACTCGACTCTTTGTCTTGAAGAGTATGCTATGATAAAGAATGTCTGGATTGACCTGGTTGGTAAACCGGCTACTCCGTGAGAAGATAAACTACAATAGCACAAGAAGATTGTAAAGGGATGCGGCTGGTCAGACCGGGACTTACCCAGGTTAAATAAAGCAGGAGATATGAAAAATGATACTGAACGGGAAAATGGCGCTGGTCACCGGCGGAGGTACCGGTATCGGAGCCGCCATCGCCAGGAGATTTGTACAGGACGGGGCAAAAGTCTGCATCTCCGGACGCCGCAGAGAAAAACTGGAAGAAACGGCTGCTTCAGTGCCCGAAGGGTCTATTACCGTCTGTCCGGGGGATGTCTCAAAACATGAAGATATTAAAAGAATGGTTGAACAGACGCTGGAATTCGGCGGCAAGCTGGATATACTGGTAAACTGCGCCGCCGGAGGGACGGGAGGAAGCGTTACGGAGATTTCGCCTGAAGAATGGCAGGAAGTCCTCGATGTCAACCTTACCGGTCCCCTTCTTCTAATGAAGGAGAGCATACCACATATGATAGAAAACGGCGGCGGTTCGATAATAAATATCGCCTCGATTGCGGGTCTGAGGTGTTTGCCGGGCTCGCCGGGATACTGTACCACCAAAGCAGCTCTCATTATGCTGACGAAGCAGGTCGCGCTTGACTACGGTCCTCAGAAGGTACGCTGTAACGTTGTCTGCCCGGGCGGTACCATTACCGATAGGACGAAACAGATGATGGTGCCCCTTTCAGAAAGGCTTGGTACGGACCTGGCAGGTGGATACAGTCACTGGGCAAGAAACGTCCCTCTCCGACGGGCTGCCGAACCTGGTGAGATTGCAGGGATGTGCAGTTACCTTGCCAGTGACGAATCATCTTTTATGACCGGTGCCGAACTGGTTATCGACGGCGGGAATACAATCGTCGACGTACAGGGAATTGGAGACTGAGAAAATTAAAGTAATAAGTTAAATGGCTCAGCCAGTTCATAAGTTTATTTACCTGAGCCATATGACATATCAGGAACACCTCCTTAGGTATCAGGTCGGCATCGCAATGGGGACAGGCACCTGCTGCTATCAACCTGATAATGCGCTACAGGATAGTGTCGTAACACTCGTAACACAGAATCTCGCAATCAGCTAAGCCTATGTTAGCGCCGCTCTTGCTATGAACCTGCCATCCCGTTTTGCTGTTACGGTTACCTCGATTCTTATACGTCAGTTTCTTTTTGCACCTTCCAACATGATTATGGAAAGTACGCTCGCATTGACATTGACCACCGGAGAGATTCCACGCTCTTTCGATAATATCGGCTGTAAACGCCATGTCACATCCTCTTTATAGCGGGTGTGCATTATTATACTCAATTAATCCATAATGTCAAACTCGAACACCTGCCACGCCAGTACTTAAATAGACGCTGTCTAGCGAATCATCGAATGATAATCTATGTCTTACTATGACGGTTCTAAACGCGGAAGTCGGATTGGTTGGTTTGAAGTAACAATATTAGCATAATGGCAACCAACCGGCAGGAACGTCATTCCTTCAGGATTCTCTGCCTGACAATGTGGGCATTTCATCTATTTCACATCCGCACTTGGTAAGTGCGTATAGTTTATCGTTGCATTATGTACATGTCAAGCGTATAAAATAGTGGTTTTTTCAGTTAGAGATGCGGTATTTTCCCAGACGGTGTATATAATATAGAATGGATGATAAATGACTCCGGCGAAAAAGAGGACTTATTATATATAGAGTGAAGTATAGTGTCGATGAAGTATACACCGGGCGGAAGAGACAGTAAAAAGGAGAAAAATGAAGATGTATCGTGACAGTAACGCAGTCGTTGAGGAAAGAGTAAAAGACCTTCTATCTCAAATGGACCTTGATGAAAAGATAGCCCAGCTTGGCAGCGTTTTCGGCCGGGCGCTGATAGAAGATGGAAAATTCTCCCTGGCAGAGGCTGAAACCATACTGAGAAACGGCATCGGTCACATAAGCGCTCCCGCCCTCAGTTCAGGGCTGCCGCCGGCGGAGCTTGCCGCCTTTGTTAATGAAATACAGAGATATTTACAGGAAAATACCAGGCTCGGTATTCCGGCTATCGTCCACGAAGAGTGCCTTAACGGTTTCAGGGCTAACGGGGCGACTATTTTCCCGCAGAATATCGGGCTGGCAAGCACCTGGGAGCCGGACTTAATCTTTAGAATAACCGATGTAATCCGAAGGCAGATGAGGGCTGCCGGGATACACCAGGGGCTCGCCCCCGTGCTCGATGTTGCCCGTGACCCCCGATGGGGGAGGGTCGAGGAGACTTTCGGGGAAGACCAGTATCTGGTTGCCCGGATGGGCGTCTCCTATGTCAGAGGATTACAGGGCGATGATATCAGGCAGGGTATCGTGGCGACAACCAAGCATTTCGCCGGGCACGGTCTGCCGGAGAGCGGGTTGAACTGTGCCCCTTCTCATATCACGCCGCGATTATTCCGAGAGGTCTACCTCTACCCTTTCGAGAAGGCGGTTAAAGAGGGCGGCGTGCTTTCCGTGATGAACGCCTACCATGAAATCGACGGCATACCATGTGCCGCTTCCGAGGAATTGTTAACGGATATTTTGCGTAACGAGTGGGGTTTCGACGGCGTTGTCGTTTCCGATTACTTCGCCATTGCCCGGTTAATGACCGACCACAGGGTAGCGGCGGAGAGCGGTGATGCCGCCGCATTTGCCCTTAAAGCTGGACTGGACATCGAGCTTCCTTTCACGAATTGCTACGGCGAGCCGCTGAAAAAGGCGGTCGAAGACGGGTCGGTCCCGGTTTCGGTGCTCGACCTGGCTGTTTCACGGGTGCTTGCTCTCAAATTCAGGCTCGGCCTTTTCGAAAATACATACGTCAATAAAGAAGCAGCCCCAAAGATAATCGACATACCGGAACATAGAGAGCTTGCTCTCGAAGCCGCCCGTAAGTCAATCATTCTTCTTAAAAATGAGAACGGCTGTCTTCCGCTAAAAAAGGATATTCAGACTATTGCTGTCATCGGTCCCAGCGCGGACAGCCAGAGAAATCTAATGGGAGACTATACCTTCCCCGCCCACTCCGAACATGAAAGAAAAAGAGATGAAAAGACGGGAATTGAAGAGTTTGTCTGGAAAGATAATGACGTTAAGGAAGGCAGGGTGACCGCACCCAGGGTCATATCTATACTGGAGGGCATCAAATCAGCGATTAAAAAGAGCACGAAGGTCCTGTATGCCAGAGGCTGTGAAATAACCGGCGCTTCGAAAGACGGTTTTAACGAAGCTGTAAAGGCGGCGCGCTCCGCCGATATTGCCGTGGTGGTGGTCGGAGACAAATCCGGACTGATGCCGGATAATACCTCCGGAGAGATGAGAGACAGGGAAACGCTCGGCCTAAACGGTATCCAGGAAGAGCTGGTGAGAGCGGTCTATGAAACGGGTAAACCTGTGGTGCTGGTGCTGGTAAACGGCAGACCGTGCAAGCTGAAATGGATGGCGGAAAAAATACCGGCTATTGTCGATGCCTGGGAGCCCGGGGAAGAAGGCGGCAGAGCGGTGGCGGATGTACTCTTCGGTGATTATAATCCCGGAGGTAAATTGCCGGTAACTTTCCCGAAAAACGAAGGCCAGATACCGATTTACTACAGCCGCAAACCGTCCGGCAGGAAGGCAGGTTTATGGACGGACTATGTCGAAGGAAATGCTATTCCGGCTTTCGAGTTCGGTCACGGACTCAGCTATACCAGTTTCGAGTTCAGCAACATTATCATAGAGCCGACCAGGATTCCTTTAGATGGTGCCGTCACCATAAAGGTTACCGTGAAAAATGCCGGGAAAAGGGAAGGCGAAGAAGTGGTACAGCTCTATGTTAACGACGTTGTCGCCAGCGTCACGCGACCGGTCAAGGAATTGAAAGGTTTCGAGCGTATCTATCTGGAAGCTGGTGAGGAAAAGTCTGTAACATTCCAGCTAACAACCGAGCAGCTTGCCTTCTATAACAGGAACATGGAGCGCAAAGTGGAGCCCGGGACTTTCAAGGTTATGATAGGACGCTCCTCGGCGGATATTTTGCTGGAAGGGGAGTTCGAGGTTACGGAGTAACAATTTTATCAGGCAGGAATACGTCTCAGCCTTTCATGGTCCCGGCGGCTATCTCCAGAAATTCACCGCAGAAGAGGCGAAGGTAATAAACACTCACTCCAGTAACTCCAAACACTAATATGGACGCAATATTGACATCAATATTGGTTGTTGCTATGCTTTTTCGGCAAAGGTCTCCAGGTAACTTCAGTTGATAACCCACCTGAATCTCGATGAATGCGTAATAAGCACAAAAAGAGAAGAAGTAATCACGCAAGGTCTTCGTTAAAATAATCAGGAGGACAGGATAAATATGGCTAATAAAAAATACGGAAAATACGTCATGTCGGAAGAACTCTTTTTTAAATTTCCACGCGGTTATGTTGGAACCTCTTTACTCTCGCATAATGGTGAGTTGAACCCAAATGTCTGTTTTGGCTACCACTGTATTAACAATACGGAATTTCAACACCCGGAACCTCATACGCACGATTTCGACGAGATTCTTGGCTTCGTCGGAGGGAACCCGCTGGACATAACCGACTTCGATGCGGAAGTCCGCTTTTGTTTAGGTGAAGAAAAGGAAGAGTATATAATAACCTCACCTACAATGGTCAATATCCCGGCGGGGCTGGTCCACTGCCCGCTAACGGTTACCAGGTGTGATAAACCTATCGTAATGCTCGAGATATCACTGACGGGTAACTTCGATAGTTCAGAAATGCAAGCAAGAAGGGAAAAGGAAGAAGCCGAGAAAAAAGCCGTTGAGAATAAATAACTCCGGACAAATTACGCATAAATTAAGGACAGGGTCTCAGGATATGTTTACGCCTACAATATATCTTTCCGGCGTAAAGCACGTTCTAATCCGGGTTTCCTGAGGCTTATTCCGTTATTAGTGGATGGTAAACATGTCTGCCAGCCACATGCTGCCCCCGTTTCCGAGTCCAAATCCGGAACCGCTGGGCCGCTCCCCATTGAGCTGTTGCCGGACTGACTCATAACGTGCAGCAATTACAGTCTTTAGACCAAGCGAGTTAGGTCCGAAACCAGGCTGGCGCGGGGGCTGGGGGGCTTCGAGCGGACCGAATAGGTTTTGCAATAACAGGTGATAGTTTTCATCGGTAAGGCATTCCTTGAGCGTATCGAGTTCGTCGGGCGTAAAAGTACGACCCAGCAGCTCGTACAGACTTCTCACGCCAAAGTTTTCTTGCAGGGCTCTGGACTCTTCATGGCTGATAAAAAATGGCATCGTTGGTGAGGGTCCACCTGCCTGCCAGCCCTCGAAGGCGTCAGGCGGCCTTAAATCCTCGGTAAGGCACCGATCCCAGTCTTCGTAGGTGTAGAACATCTCGGTGTCTGCTTCGGCATAGGGCCGCACCAGCTCTATCAACTTCTCGACGCGGGGCATAACAACATCAAGGGAAAACGGACCGTCCAGCAATTCCTGCATATAGCCACGATATTTCTCCAGGTAGGGCTCGTAAGACAGCAGCCGGCCGACGAGCGGGAACCTGTTCATCGGGCCGGTGGTTGGTTCGTCGATGTAAAAATTAATGATGTCGTCTTTGAGGATACCGCCATTAAACGTACCGAAAGTCATATTCAGGTCCCAGGGGATGAGGGAAAACTTTCCGTTAACCTCATACATATAGGTGTTGTGCCCGATGCCGATATAGTTGTCCAGGTGAACGAGACAGGCGGATACCGCGAAAAATCGCAGCGCTTCATCTACATCCAGCACCTTTTCAATTTCCTGCGGAAAAGTCTCGTCAGGCACTTTATTTAAGACTTCGAGTAACCTGAATAGACCGGAGTAGTCCGGGTCGTTCGTATTGGTCTTCAGTCCGGCGCCCTGGATAAGGTTGTACGGCAATAAGGACGGGGAAGCAGGAGGAGCTTCCGGTACGATGGCAGATGCGAAAGCCGGGATTGTGTCCTCTGCCCCCAGAACTTTCAGAACATCCTGCAGCGGTCCTCCGCCGATATTAAGCATCAGGACAGGGTCCTCATCCGGCGGTTCCTGGGTCATGCCGTATACGGAAATGGGTTTATAAGCGTCTCTTTCCGTCCAGTCCAGGCGTGCCGAGGCTACCTCGGGTTTGTAAAGGTTGCCGTTGGGGTCGGTAAAGTGACGCCGGAGAAAAGACTTGTCCACCGCTTCCACCATGGTATACACCCCCAGGTGCATATCATTGACCCAGAGGTCGACCAGAGAAGCGCGCGGGGAGGGAACACCCATCTCGGCGAAAATCGGGTAAGAAATAACATCCCTGAGGAGGGTAGGGTCAGACCAGCCGTTGTTGAAATGCACCTTTTGCATGCCGTGGAAATTACGCGCCCGGTTAAGCATATTAAAATCAACACACAGCGGGAAGCGGGGACTTTCCCAGTGGACCGTCTCCATAAGCGAGGCATTGCCCTTGGTCCTGACGGCAACATCCGGCACCAGCTCATCGTCAAACCAGAAATCGGCTTTGTAGTAATCTTTAGCGTAGGCATTGGTCGTTAGGGATTCCCAGTCCTCTAGGCTGATGATGATGCGTACTGTGGCGATATAGTCGTCAGTAAACGGGTCCACGTTAGTATACGCCGCCCGACTGGATACTGCCCCGGCACATCCTGCTCCCGCCAGTAGAATAGCGGAGAGCAAACCTATAAGGAGCAGCCTGCTACCTGTCCGTAATAAGCCTTTAGTCATCCTTAATCCCCGAATCTATAGCAAATATTTCCCTTTTTGCTCTGATTGTTAGGTCAGAACTATTTAAAGGATAATACCCGCTGGATACACCAGCGCCTATATCTGGTGGATTTCTCCGGTAGCCTTGTTCTTCCAGTATCCCCGCGACTGTAAGGGCCAGTTGAATTTTACTGCCCCGGGACGGGGACAATCATTAACGCAACAGCCGCCGTACCAGCATTCGTCAGGGTGCAATATGATAGGTGGTTTGCCTTTCACAGGATTGGGTATGAACACATCTATCTGGCAGACTTCCACGCAATGGTTGCAGCCATCGCAGATATCAGGATTAAAAATCACCGGAGTACTCGGTGTAGTTATATTAGGCAGTGCGGTTAGTTTTTGCTGAGTCATCTTTTCCTCCAAAAACCAGTTCTTTTAAAGGTATAGTCTGATTTTGAAACTATCATTTTCCCTTGTATACACCGGTATAGTCTTTATTATGGGCTTCATACTGCTTTTTCATATTGCCCCAGAAAGCCTGCGGTAATTCACCGGTCTTAACCTTGCCGTTTTCCAGTTTAATGGTCAGGAACTTCTGCCATTCCGACCGGTCTGCTGGCGGGGAGCCCATCATCTGCATATCCAGCGGAACACCCTTTGCTATGCATGCCTGCATAGCCTGAACGATAACTTGAGCGTAAGTTAACATGCTGAGGTCTTCCAGACTCCGCATCAGCTTATGAGGGTCAAGAGCGTACAGCAAAGGCACCGATTCCTCCTCGATTTTTCGTAATGTTTTAAGACCCATATTCAGGAGAGTCTCGGACTTATATTCACTGCAATAATACTGCATGACTCTGGCAATACCGGCGTGCAGTTCCTTCCATTCCATTCCGCTTGTGCGTTTCAACGGTGCATAAACACGGGCTTTCTCCAGCTCGACCTGTTCCCGGGATATTTTAGGTTCGCCGATTTCCCGGGCGTATGCCACGGCTTTACGTCCGGCATACCGACCGGTAGCTGCACAAAAGCTATGGTCTTCGGAGGAAAACATCTGCATTCCGGCGGCATACAGCCCATCCAGGGTAGTTTTCAAGTTCCAGTCGACTATCGGACCACCACTGGCCTGCCCCCATTGTGGTAAGCTGTTGCCCTCAATGAACTTGTAGCTCTGGAGTAAGTCGCGGCTTTCATCGTAACCTGCATCGTTGAAAGTGCTGGTGATAATTTTAGTAGTTGATTCCTCTCCCAACATCAGCTTCCAGGTAGCTTTTCTCTCTACCTCGGGCATGGCTGGGAAATCCCCGTAGAAAGGCAGCTCATATTCTCCTTTGCGGATGCCTTCCTGAATAGCTTCCATAGCTTCACGGGACGGCATCATGGCTCCGTAATCAACCCAGCCCTGTATGGCATAAGGTACCGGTTTACCGTTGGCATCGACGATGGGAACATTTTCGTAACTGGCGTCACCTGCCCCGGTGTACCATTTATGTTTGAGGCCGGTGGCAATACCTATGACTCCGGTCCGTTCCATCATGGAGAGTTCGGCACCGGCTTTCCAGGCCATAACGGTACCGTCACCTGACATAGCGCGGGACATCATGCTGGAAATTCCGCACAGTTCGGTATTCATAAGCCATATCGAGCCGGCTCCGGCGGTGGCGAGAATAGTCGCTTTGGATTTGAAAATCATGAATTCACCGGTACGGCTGTTGAAGCCGGTAGCTCCGACTACCCGGGCGCCCTGGACTCCATTCTCGTTCAGCAGGCTGGTTCCCATTACCCGGTCAAAGATTTTTACTCCCAGGCGCTGGCATTCCTTTTTTAAGACGGGTTTGAAAGTGCTCCCCCAGACCCGTATTACCACGTTGTTCCTTTTTCCTTCCGGATTACTTTTTAAAACTTTGCCCTTTACAGTTTCATCTACCCAGGCATAGCTGTGTATTATCCCGTAGCGTGGCGAAATCATGAATTT
>CAZBAN010000028.1:21574-24303 GCA_964489895.1 uncultured Dehalococcoidales bacterium | reverse complement strand
GAAGCCTGCAGGGGCGATGGTTACATCCAGATTGAGATGCAGTTCCTGCCCGATGTTACCGTTCCCTGCGAAGTCTGCGAAGGCAAGCGGTATAACCGTGAAGCCCTGGAAATCAAGTTCAGGGGCAAGAACATCGCCGAGGTGCTGGATATGACCGTTGACCAGGCTCTCTCGTTTTTCGAGCACTTCCCCAAGGTGAAGAACAAGCTGAACACGATAGCGGATGTGGGGCTCGGATATATCCGGCTCGGCCAGCCGGCGCCCACACTCTCTGGCGGAGAAGCGCAGCGGGTCAAGCTGGCTACCGAGCTGTCGAAGCGGTCGACGGGCAGGACTCTCTATATACTCGACGAGCCGACCACCGGACTGTCTTTCAACGATGTAGCCGCCTTGCTGGACGTTTTACAGCGTCTGGTCGATGCCGGCAACACGGTCATCGTTATCGAACACCACCTCGACGTGATAAAGAATGCCGATTACATAATCGACCTCGGTCCCGGCGCCGGCGACGACGGTGGATACATCGTTACTTCGGGCGCTCCCGAGCAGGTTGCCCGGGTCAAGACTTCAGCCACGGGACGGTACCTGAAAAAGGTACTCAAGGAAAGCACGGATTACCCGGTTACCCGGCAGCGAGGTCTGGTTTGATCGAGAATGAATCGCTGCCGTCCACGGATACGGTAAAACCACGGCTTTTCTACGGCTACGTTATAGTAGCCCTGGCTTTCCTCGCCAACCTGGTTCTCGGAGGAACGCTCTATACCTTCAGCGTATTTTTCGAGCCCCTGTCCACCCAGTTCGGCTGGACCAGGGCGGCTACTTCCGGGGCATTCTCTCTTTATATGTTCCTGCACGGTACCCTGTATATCTTTACCGGCAGGATGAATGACAGGCTGGGTCCGCGCATCGTGATGTCCGGCTGCGGTCTGTTTATGGGCATAGGGTATCTGCTGATGTCTCTGACCGGTGCAATATGGCAGATTTACCTGTTCTACGGCGTGATAATTGCGATAGGGATGAGCGGCGGCTACGTACCGTTGACCTCCACGGTAACGAGGTGGTTTGCCAGAGATAAAAAGCGGGGACTGATGGTCGGGATTTCCGTCGCCGGTGTGGGCGTCGGCACCATGATTGTCCCGCCGCTGGCAAACTGGCTGATTTCCACTTACGGCTGGCAGACCTCGTACGTGGTTATAGGTATTGGCGTCCTGGTAATTCTTATGTCGGCTGCGCAATTCCTCAAACGCGCACCTGAGCATATACTGTCTGCCAGAGATGACACTAACTTTTTAAACGCACAGGAAGAAGGTTTCACTCTCGGCGAGGCTATCCGTAAACGCCAGTTCTGGCTGCTGGGTGGCGCTTATTTTGGGTTCGGCCTGCTCCTTCAGGCGATAATGGTGCATATAGTGGTACACGCCATCGGACTTGGTATACCGGCATCGACCGCCGCAAGCTTGTTTATCCTTCTCGGCGGGATGAGTGTACTGGGCAGGATATCACTCGGATTCATCGCCGATAGAACCGGCAACAGGTTAATAGTCGTCGGCAGTTTCGTCCTGATGGTACTTGCTTTTTCCTGGCTGTTTATAGCTAAAGAGATGTGGATGCTTAATATTTTCGCCGCTGTTTTCGGTTTTGCTTACGGCGGGCTCGTGGCCTCGCAGTCGCCGATAGTCGCTGACCTCTTCGGGATGCGCTCGCACGGCGTTATCCTGGGAGTTATCGTATCGATAATCACCTTCGGTTCTGCCGTTGGACCGGTAATGGCAGGGGCTGTATTCGATAACACCGGAAGTTATAATATTGCTTTTATAGTCTGTCTTATCTTCGGTATTTCAGGTATAATATTATCCCTGCTACTGAAACCCGTCACCGGAGGAGGTGAAAAATGACACGTGAAGAGGCGCTGAATTCCGTCAGAGAAAACGTGGAGAACCAGAACACGGTCAAGCACATGCTGGCGACCGAGGCTATTATGAGAGCCCTGTCAAAGCGGTTTGGCGAGGACGAAGAAGAATGGGGACTTGCCGGTTTACTTCACGATATCGATGTGGAGCTGACCGAGGGCGATATGAGCAGCCACGGCAAGCTGGGTGCCGACCTGGTAAGAGAGATGGGCGCCAGCGAGGCTGTATGCCGGGCAATCCTCGCCCACAATGAGACGCTTGGCGTCCCCCGTGAGTCCATGCTGGATAAGGCTCTGTTCTGCGCCGACCCGCTGACGGGGCTGATTACCGCCGCCGCCCTGGTAAGACCGGATAAAAAACTCGGCAGTGTGGAGCCTAAATCTGTGAGGAAAAGGTTTAAAGAGAAAAGTTTCGCCGCCGGAGCCAGCCGCGAGAACATATCCTCCTGCAGCGAGCTTGGACTTGAACTCGACGAGTTTATGGAACTGGGTCTAAAGGCAATGCAGGGCATCGCCGGTGATTTGGGGCTATAAGTATCTTTTAGTTAGGTGTATATTATAATAAGGGCAAAGAAGCTGGAGGCAAAGTCGTGAAGAAAGTGAGACTGCCTGTCATCATCACACGGGATGAAGACGGTTACTATGTAGCCGAAGTGCCTGTACTTAAAAGTTGCTTCACACAGGGGAAAACCAGAGAAGAGGCTCTGACAAACATAAAAGAGGTCATCCATCTTTGCCTGGAAAATATGGCTAAAGAGGGTGAACCGATACCCGAGGAATTTACCCTGGAACAGGTTGAGGTTGCCGTTTAGTGCCGAAG
>CAZBAN010000028.1:4730-21474 GCA_964489895.1 uncultured Dehalococcoidales bacterium | reverse complement strand
CTCTCCCCACATCCCGTCTCTATAAAGCTTGACCAGTTTTACCTGTGTCAGGCTATTGGTCAGGTCATCATTGTTCCTGGTATAGACCTTTATGTAATTTCCGGTGTAGCCGGACCATATACCGCCGGACTGCTTTTCCCATAATACCTCCATATCCCTGCCTAAAAACCCCTGTCTATATTCTGTTGCCCATTTAAGGCTTAAAGCCCCTAGATTTTGAATACGCTGCGTCTTATCGCTATCTGCCACCTGGCCAGGTAACAGTATAGCCGCCGTTTCCGGGCGTTTCGAGTAAGGGAAGACATGTATCCGGGCAAACTCCATTTCCCGGCAGAAATTTAGACTTTCCTCAAACTCCTCGCCCGTCTCGCCGGGAAAGCCGGCGATTACATCCGTGGTGATAGCGGCGTCAGGCACCTGTGACCGTATCAGCGACACCGCTTCCCTGTAATCATCAACACTGTAGCGTCGCTTCATCCTGCCGAGCACAAGGTCGCTGCCGCTCTGGAGAGAGAGGTGAAAATGCGGGCACAGCCTGCGGTCGCTCCATAATCTGATAAATCCGGGGGTGATTTCCCCGGGCTGGAGCGAGGAGAGCCTGAGCCTGACCACGTCCGTCTCCATAAGTACCCTTTCAAGCAGCCCTGCCAGGTCTAAACCGTCACTGCTGTAGGAGCCAATCTCGGTCCCGGTAAGCACCACTTCTTTTACTCCGGCGGAAACGCGGTTTTTCACATCATCGACCACCCGGTCTGCAGGCACGCTTTTCTCTCTTCCCCGCACCAGGGGCACGATACAGTAGGCGCAGGAGCTGTTACACCCGTCCTGGATTTTTATAAAGGCACGGGTCCTGAAAACGGAGGCGTAATTGGCATTGCGTTCTTCCGGTATTGATTCCTGACCGCCAAGGAAGCCGGACTCTTCAAGAATCCGTGTAATCCGGGTTTTTTCACTGTTGCCTGCGACCAGTCTGACTCCCTCGATACGGGCTAGTTCTTCCGGCGCCCGCTGGGCATAGCAGCCGGTGGCAACCAGCAGAGCCTCAGGATTCCTGCGGTGGGCAAGTCTGAGTGAATGGCGTGACTTGGCGTCGGCAACATGGGTCACCGTGCAGGTGTTCAGTACATAGATATCGGCTTCTTCTACAGACGGAACCAGCCTGTGACCGGACTCGGCAAACTGCGCAGCCAGCAGCTCGGTCTCAGCCTGATTCAGCTTACAACCCAGGGTCTCCAGTGCAATCTTCATAATCAGTGATTTCCACCCTTCCAGCAGCCAGAATACAGGCAATCAACTATGTGACATGCAGTGACACTTTGTTCACGTCAAATTGACTACTTAACGTTAAATACATTATACTAACCGTAATTTCATAGTCGCAAACCAGGAGGTAAACGTGGCATACAGCCCTTTAAATAGAGTAGTAATAACAGGTATAGGTTGTTTCTCCCCGCTCGGGCTGGATATGGCAACCACGTGGGAAAACCTTATCGCCGGTAAATCCGGAATCGACCTGATAACCCAGTTCGACGCTTCGCCCCTCGATACAAGGATAGCCGCCGAGGTAAAAGGGTTCAATGCTACCGACTACATTGAACGCAAGGAAGCCCGGCGCATGGACCGCTTCTCCCAGATGTCGGTCGCTGCAAGCATGCAGGCAGTCGAGCAGGCGAAAATAGAAATCAATTCCACAAACGAAGACCAGATAGGCATCATAATGGGCAGCGGAATCGGCGGGCTGGGCACCCTGTACAGTCAGACCAAGGTACTGATAGAGAACGGACCCAGCCGGGTAAGTCCTTTTCTGGTGCCGATGATGATATCCGATATGGCTGCGGCCCAGGTATCAATCACCCTCGGTATAAAGGGTGTGAACCTCTGCACCACATCAGCCTGCTCCAGCAGTTCCGACGCCATAGGAGTCGCCTATGAGCTTCTCAGGCGGGGCGACGCTCAGGCAGCGATTGCCGGCGGGAGCGAATCGATTATCAATCCGCTGGGTATCTCCGGTTTCAATGCCCTTAAGGCACTTTCTACCAGGAATGATGAGCCGCAGAGAGCTTCCCGTCCTTTCGATGCCGAACGGGACGGTTTTGTCATCGGTGAAGGAGCCTGCGCCCTTATCCTGGAGACTCTTTCCCATGCCCGGGAGCGAGAAGCAAACATTCTCGCCGAAATAGTTGCTTACGGAGCAAGCGGCGACGCTTTCCACGTTACCGCACCCGACGAAGACGGAGACGGTGCCACCAGGGCAATACGTATAGCGCTGAAAAAAGCAGGACTGGAGCCGAAAGATATCGATTATATTAACGCTCACGGCACCTCGACCCAGTTGAATGACAGGGTAGAGACAATAGCGATACATAACGTTTTCGGTGAAGATGCCTACAAAATACCTGTAAGCTCGACGAAATCGATGACCGGGCACTGCATCGGCGCCTCCGGCGCCATTGAAGCTGGCGTATGCACCATGGTTATTCAGAACGGGATAATACCGCCCACGATTAATTTTGAAATTCAGGACCCCGATTGCGACCTGGACTACGTGCCCAACAAGGCAAGAAAAGCTGAAGTTAACACGACCTTATCCAACTCTTTCGGCTTCGGCGGTCACAACTCCGTCCTTATACTGAAAAGATACAGTGAGGCATAGGCTTGAGCCATAGCCGGTGGAATCTGCTGCCGTCAGTTCCCGAAGAAAGTCCCGGTGGTACCGGCTTCTCAAGGCTTATTACCCAGCTTCTCTACAACCGCGGTCTTACCGAACCGTCCAGCATAGAATCGTTCCTGGCTGCCGATGAGAGCCTTTCCGGCGACCCGAACCGGCTGCCCGGCATGCATCAGGCGGTAGCCAGGCTTTACCGGGCTCTGCTATCCAGTGAAAATATCGCCGTTTATGGCGATTTCGATGCCGACGGTATAACGGCTACGGCGCTGCTGGTCCAGGGACTGTCACTCCTGAACTGTAAAGCCACGCCCTACATACCCAATCGCATGACCGAAGGCTACGGCTTGAAGACAGCCGCTCTGGAGAACCTTCGTGAACAGGGCATAAGCCTGGTGGTGACCGTTGACTGCGGCATTACCGCTATTAAGGAGGTAAAACGGGCGAAGAAGCTGGGAATGGACGTAATTATCACCGACCACCACACTCCTTCGGAAGAAATACCGGAGGCGAATGCGGTGATAAACCCCAAGCTGCCCTACTCGGACTACCCCACCCGGGAGCTTGCCGGCGTCGGTGTAGCCCTGAAACTCCTCCAGGCATTATTCTCCGGGCTCGGTAAGGAACAGCAACTGGATGAGGTCATGGACCTGGTAGCCCTGGGAACGGTCGCCGACATGGTGCCCCTGCTGGGTGAAAACCGGTATCTGGTAAAACAGGGACTGGAAGTGTTAAGCACTTCCCCGCGCCTGGGTATCAGGGAAATAATCAACCAGTCCGGGCTGACATCCTCCAGTATCGACAGCACGAATATTTCGTGGACGATAGCTCCCCGTCTGAATGCCGCCGGCAGACTGGAACACGCCATGAGCAGCTACAGACTGCTTATGACCGACTCCGAGGAGGAGGCGCAGAAGCTTGCCCGGTGGCTGGAGCAGAAAAACGCCGAACGCCAGAGGCTGACCACCCGCTCGCTGGAGAAAGCCAGAGAGCAGGTGCTGGCTCAACAGGACGCTCCTCTCCTGATAGCCAGCGATATAAGTTACCCCGCCGGCATAATGGGACTGGTAGCCGGAAGGTTATCGGAGGAGTTCTACCGCCCGGTAATAGTCGTCAGGACGGGGGAGCGGTTCAGCGGGGGGAGTTGCCGCAGTATTCCAGAGTTCGATATTATCGACGCCCTGAACCAGTGCAGCCACCTTCTTACCAATTTCGGCGGTCACTCTCAGGCGGCGGGAATCGGCCTGCTGACCAGAAACCTGCCCCGCCTGCGACGCGAGCTCGTGGAACTGGCAGCCGACAGACTGGAGGGGGTCGACCTTCGCCCAAAAATAGATATCGACGCCGAGGTGACACTGCCTGAACTCAGTGGAGACACATATTCGGTCATCCAGAAGCTGGCACCTTTCGGGCAGGGAAACCCGGCCCCTACCTTTCTCACCCGCGGAGTCGAGGTCCTAAGCCTCAACACGATGGGCGATACCGGTGCCCACATCAGGATGAAACTGCAACAGGACTCAACGGTGTGGGATGCGGTGGGATTCGGTCTCGGCAACTATGTCAGCGAGGTGTCCTCACCGCTGGACATAGTATATAATCTGGAGATGAACAACTGGGGTGGACAGGAGCAACTGAGACTGAATATACTTGATTTCGAGCCGGGTGGATAACCCCATAACCAGGAAGACTACAGGCGTGCAGCAGGAGGCAACACCATGAACAATCCGAATGGACCTTACCCGGGAAGGCAAGTATTCCTCGGTAAAACGCCGAAAGGAAAGCCGGCTCTGGCATACCTCGTTACGGGACGCAGCCCGCAGAGCCGGGAAAGAAAAGCGGTACTAAGAGAAAACGGGATAATTATAGGTCCGACCGGCAATGAACCGTACGACTGGCTGAGGCACTATACCGCCGTAAAGACCGATAATCAAATCGGGCTCGCCACGGTCAGTAACGGCATTCAGACCGAGGCTATCTTTGAAACGTACCGCCTCCTTTACCACACCGGGTCTCCTCCGGAAGAGGAGTATATGGGAAAGATAATGGACGGCGCCGGTTATGAGCCGGACAGCCTTCATACTCCCAGGATTGCCGGAATAATAGCCTTCCCCGCCGGTGAAGACGAGCCGGTGTACATTATGGGTATAGTAACGGGTAACCCGCCGGCGAGGACTTACCGGTTAAACCCCGGGCCGGGCACCCTGACCGCAGTCTCGACCTACAGCGGTGAAATGGAAAAGCCTGCGGCTTTCGACGTATCAGGCAGGCTGCCGGTGGTGAAATGCGGGGCGGAAACGCCGGAAGAAATCGCCGGGTTTATCTATAATATCTCAGCCGCTGCTAACCAGGGCGACGATATAAGAGTATCCGCAATCGGTGGTGTGCTTTCCGATGATATGCGCACCTGGGACCTGTCGATTATCAACCGACACAGCCAGTAAACAGGAATATATTGGCGCCGATCTAGTTATTTCTCCTGCACTTTACGCTCACGGACCAGACCGTAAGCCAGCAGGGCAAAGGGACCGCCGAACAGGGCAGCCAGGCGCCAGAATACGGGGCTGATACGGCGGCAGGCTGAGTCTACTGCCACCACTACAAAACAGCCTACCCATACGGCAACGACCAACCAGAAACAAACGATAATAACGTCCAGTGTTTCCATTACTCCACCTCGCTATTATTCTCAGCCGATTCTTCGGCAATATCCTGTGCTTGTCCATATTGTTCCGGCACTCCCGTCTCACCCGGACCGGTCGTTTCAGCCCTGACCCACTTCGTTTTTATCGCCAGCATGGGGATAACTATGGCGAGGACGATTATGGCTATTATCTGTGCCTGGTGCAGACCGAAAAGAAAGGATGTACCTTCACGCAGAAAACCGAGACCGAGACGCCACACCGAATATATCCCGAGGTAGGTGAAAAACAGCGAACCTTCCGGTCTGAGACGGCCTCTTAACATCAGGATAATGCCAAAAACAATTGCCAGGAATATAATCTCGTAGGGTTGTGTGGGGTGGATGGCAATCCCGAGAGGTGCAAAGCTGTCGGGGTGAACATACGTAACCGCCCAGGGCAGAGAGCAGGCATTACCGTAGCAGCAACCGTTTATAGTGCAGCCTATCCTGCCGATAATCTGCGCCAGTATCAGACCGGGCGCTATCAGGTCGGCAAGATAACCGAACTGGAATTTAGTGAACTTACTGCAAACCCAGATACCCAGAATAGCTCCCAGGATGGCACCATATATAGTCAAGCCCGTGCCGCCGATAATCTCCCCCGGGAACTGTCTGTAGTGGTCCCACAGGTCGATTACGTGGAATGCCCTTGATACCACCACGCCGGAAGGGATACCGACTATCGCGGCGACGAAAACGGTATCCAGTGAAATCTTTTTTTCTTTCTCTCTGTGTACCTGCCAGGCTACCCAGAGCACCAGTACCGCAATACCGAGAGCAACGATAATGCCGTACCACCTGACACCAAAGAAAGCTATTGGGTTTATGTTGATTTCAATCATCGGTTACCTTATAAATGGCCCTTTCTCTTCAGTTTCCACTCTTTTCCGGGGTGGTCTATTAGACCGTTTTTTTAAATAACTGCCTATCGTAACGCCGATTATCCCGCCGCCTATAGCTCCGACGATAAGCCCGATGAAAATGCCGCCGATACCCAATAAGTTATTCCCGATTATGAATCCCACTATGCAGCCGATTACTATCCCCAATACCGTGCCGATAATGACGTATCTATCTCCGGGCTCACGCCTCGGTGCCTGGTTCGGGTCTTTGGGATTCCTTCTCTGTATCAGCATCTCGTTCTCAACGGTACGCTTGTAAGCAAAAGGGTCGCCCCGCAGGAAAGGCATAATATTACCAGGGTAGCCGGCAATTCTTCCAGTAGCAATGCTATTCATCCTGCATATCATATCACTTTCCTTCACGTTTATTCATGCAGAAGCAGCGGCAGATAAACATCTCCCCGCCCGACACTAGTGAAGCCATCCCAGTTAGTGTAAACCGGACCGTATAGCTTAGCCACTGTTAACCGCCCTTCGCTGTATATTTCCATGCTTTCTATGCGGTCGTTGTCCGTCCATTTTCTGTAAGGTTTCTGAGGACTCGTAACATACGGGAGCATCTGCGATTCGTTTATCCGCCGCTCCAGCAGGTCAACATTAGCCCTGGCATTGCTCTCATCCGGGTTCAGGAGGACGATTACCAGATAGGTGCCCTGTTCATCCTCGCCCGCTCCGGCGGCGAAGGACGAAAAGGCTTTGAGCAGGGGTTCGTTTTCAAATTCCTCTATCTGCTGTTCCTGACCTTTCTCCCGGAGTTCTTTAAAATTTTCATGGAAAATTTCCATAAACTCGGAAATAGATACGGAATCGGTAGAGAAACAGGCGGTCACTGTACCCATATCCTCAAGCACAGCGGCTAACTGCCGGTATTCACCGTTATCCGCCAGCGACGGTATATTGCCTTCGTAGCTGTCAATCATCTCTTCTATACCGTCCGTCCACAGCACCCACAGGGCAAAGCCGTCCACGTAAGCCAGCCTGTGCCCCCGTCCCAGGTTCCGTACCCCGCTGCGCCAGTCCAGGTGTACGGCACGGTCTTCACCCCAGCTATAAAACTCATAACCCTTATAAGACACCACTTCCAGATGTTCGCTGAGGGGGCCGTTCCTGGCGGCATATTCTATATCCTCAGCGGTGAAGTTCCCCCGGACCGCCTGGTATTCGGAAGGCGGACCGCTGCTTGCCATTAACGATTCGGTCACGTCTTTGACGGTAAAACCGACCGTCTCCTTCCATTCCTCGTCAGTGTAGGATGTTTTGGCGAAAAGCGGCAGGTTATTGTGAGCGATTAACTCCGCGGACATGATACTTCCTTCGGGTTCTTCAGGAAACTGCTTTATTATGATGTCCCCGTATTCCGAGGTCTGGAGATAGGCTGCTTTCAGGGTGACCTCGTTTTCCGGCAGGATGCTTAAAAGCTCCAGCCAGCGGTTCGATTCCGACGGAACCGGTCCGGCTACTTCACTCTCTCCGCCACAGCCTGTTTGAGGTATAAATGTCGCTATTACCAGCAGCACCAGAGCAATAACAGCAATAAACTTTTTCATTTCTTTTTTCCAGATTTTGACAGCAGTCCTTTCAGCAGCACCAGAGCCGCCTTTTTATCCAGCGGTTTATTATTATTACCACATTTAGGTGATTGAATGCAGCTAGGGCAGCCGTCCCGGCAGGGGCACTCGGAGATAACGTCCAGCGTCGCCCGCCACAGGTCCTCAACCAGCGTAAAACCCTTCTCGGCGATGCCGATACCGCCGGGATAGGCGTCATAAATGAACACCTGCGCCCTTCCGGTATCGGGATGAAGCACGGTCGAGACACCACCGATATCGTTGCGGTCGCACAGAGCAAAGAGGGGAAGCATGGCGATAGCGGCGTGCTCGGTAGCGTGCAGACCCCCGGCGAAGTCCAGCCCGGCTTTTTCAAGTCCCTGAACAGTCTCCGGAGGCAGGTCGAACCATAAAGCCACGGTGGGAAACTCCAGAGGCGGCAGGGATAACGGCTCCTCGCCGATAACCTCCTCGGTGTACTGGAGCATCTTTTTGAAGCCGACCACGTTATTGGTGACTTCCACTTCTCCCAGATACACCTTTACCGGCCCGCAGACCCTGCTGTCGATTGTCTTCTTGATTCGCAGGTCTTCTATTTCCTTGGTCTGGGTATAGTAAGCGGCGTCGGTAGCGGTGGCGTAGGCGGTATGTCCGGCAAGGTCAAGGTCATTGATGAAATACGGAGTGCCCTGGTGGAGATATATAGCCCCGGGGTGTATCTGGAAGAAGGCTACGCTGGCATCCACGGTCTCCATCAGCGAAGCAGTGGAGGTATCGATAACGGCGTAGTTTTCCCCGCCGGTGGAGCGTATGCCGATTGCCTGGGCGGGATACGAGATTGACGGTGAAAGGTACCACTTCTGTTTGCGTTCCCTCAATAAACCCTGCTTATCCAGTTCAGCCGTTTCCTCAACGCAGAGAGGACCGAAGTACTCGCTGTCAGCACCGGTTATCGGCTGCTCCCAGGCGGCGCAGAGCAGATGAGCTCTCAGTATGTAATGATTGTCAGGATTGACCAGGGCATTCTCGACGCTTTTCTGAAAAAACGTATCTGGATGGTGCATAAAATACTGGTCGAGGGGGTTGTCCAGCCCGATGAGAAAACTCATCGAGCCTTCCCTGCCCCTGCCGCTCCTGCCAGCCTGCTGCCAGGTGCTGGCGATACTGCCCGGGTAGCCGGTAAGCACCGTCGCTTCGAGGTCGCCGATATCCACGCCCAGTTCGAGGGCAACGGTTGCCACCGCACCCAGAAGCTGACCGCCGAACAGCTCCCGCTCAATCTTGCGCCGCTCCTCGGGAAGATAGCCGGCGCGATAAGCCGCTATCCTTCTCGCCAGAGGTGGATTCATGTCGGCAAGCCTGTCCCGCGAATAGGTGTAAATAAGCTCGGTCAGCCGGCGACTCAGAGCAAAGGTGAGGGTGCGGACGCTCTGGTTGACAAGCTCGGTAAACAGGAGGGTGGCTTCGCTGTTGGCGCTGCGCCGGGTGCTTTTCCTGGTATCGATTATCGGCGGGTTCCAGAAGATGAAGTCCTTTTCTCCGTGAGGCGAGCCGTCGTCATCCACCACGGTGAATGGTAGACCGGTCAGCGTTTCGGCATGTTCGCCGGGATTGGCTATGGTGGCGGAGCAGCAGATGAAACAGGGATTCGAGCCGTAATGCCTGCACAGGCGGCGTAAACGCCGTATTACTCCGGCAACGTGAGAACCGAAAACACCGCGATACGAATGGGCTTCATCGATTACCACGTACTTCAGGTTCCGCAGCAGCCTCGACCAGGTGCCGTGATTGGGCAGGATGCCGATGTGGAGCATATCGGGATTGGTCAGTATTATCCTCGCCCTCTTTCTTATCTCCGTCCGCTCTCCGTAGGGCGTATCACCGTCAAAGGTTGAAATCTCTTCCCCTTTAAAAAGACCGGGAGTGAACATCTCTTTCAGGACACGTAACTGGTCCTGAGCCAGTGCCTTGGTCGGAAAAAGGTACAGGGCGCGGGCATCCGTCTCGTTAAGAAGCGCTTCGAGCACGGAGATGTTGTAGCAGAGGCTTTTACCGCTGGCGCTCGAAGTAGCCACCATAACGTTCCTGCCCTGAAGGGCGTTATTCACTGCCTGTGCCTGGTGGGTGTAAAGCGAGGTTATCCCTTTTTTTTCAAGGCAAGCCCGGAGTCCGGGATTCATCGGCTCATCGAGTCCGGCGCTGACCGCTTCCCGGGCGGGAATGTGCTCGATATGAGCAATCTGTCCGTTATAGGCAGGCAGGGACTGCAGGTATCGGATGAAAGCCGCAGTGTCCATTTCAGTTCTCTTTTCAGAACAACCAGGGGAAGGATTCGTTTTTACTAAAGGTCAGAAACGGGAATAATCTCTATTTTATAGTCGAGTATCTCCACTTCAAAACGGGCATCCGAGATATAGTCAGCTACCCTGGAAAGGATTTCATTGGCATGCCTTTTATCGTTACTTACGCAGGAAATACCCAGGGTAGCGAGCTGCCACGTATCATTATCATCAACTTCAGCCACGGAAACGTTGAATTTGTTCGCCACCCGGCTGGTAATGGACTTCAGCACCCGCCGCTTATCCTTGAGAGAACCGTTCTCAGGAATACGAAACCTGATACGACAAATTCCAACGTGCATGGCTTACCCGATTTCCAATATACACTCTGCCTGTAATCAGGTCAAGGAACGGCATCCGCCGTTATCGTTCTATTTCGTTTGAAATTTATACTCACCCCCATCTGGTGAAAGCACCAAGCACGAAATCCGAAATCCTAAACCTCATAATTCATATGAATTTAGGATTTAGATATTAGTATTTAGGATTTTCATAGGTAAGGGGTGAGGTAAAAAAGAGAAAAGTACCTAATACCACCTGGATATTCCAGTGGACAAAAAACGGGTAAGAAGTTAAGATTAGTTTGCCTGAACTGCTAGACTACCGGAAAAGGAGTTATCGATGAACGACCTTATTTCAAACACGATTGAAATGATAAGGCCCCTGGACGAAGAAGCCATGGCTGAAGCCAGAGCAAGACAGGACCTGCTGACCAAACCCCGGGGCAGTCTCGGCAGGCTCGAAGACCTGTCCGTTCAGCTAGCCGGAATACAGGGTAAGGCTTTACCGGAACTGAAGCATAAAGCCATAATAACCATGGTCAGCGACCACGGAGTGGTCGCTGAAAAGGTGGGTAACTGGCCGCAGGAAGTGACCGCCCAGATGGTTGACAACTTCCTAAAGGGCGGCGCCGGAGTCAACGTTATGGCTGCTCAGGCGGGAGCGCGAAACATTATCGTGGATATGGGAGTCGCTACCGAGATGGAGACCCACCCCAGACTTATATCCAGGAAGATAGCTCCCGGCACCGGAAATATAGCCACAGGTCCCGCCATGACTGTGGAACAGGCGACCGGGGCAGTCGAAGCCGGAATTGGGATTGTAAACGATGAGGTAGCCAGGGGACTGGATATCGTCGGCACGGGTGATATGGGCATCGGGAATACCACCGCCAGCAGCGCTGTCTGCGTGGTTATGACGGGTAAACGGGCGGACGAGGTGACCGGAAGGGGTACCGGAATAACCGACGAACAGTTAGCGCACAAAACTGACGTGGTGAACAGGGCTATAACGGTTAACAGCCCTGACCCCTCGCAGCCTCTCGAGGTCCTGGCGAAGGTTGGCGGCTTCGAAATCGGTGGTTTAGTCGGCGTGATGCTCGGGGCTGCCGCTCAACGAATCCCTGTTGTAATCGACGGCTTTATCTCCGGAGCGGCGGCGCTTATCGCCGTGACTCTTTCACCGCGATTAAAAGAATACCTTATTCCTTCTCACGTTTCGGCTGAGGCAGGTCACGCAGTAATACTCGAACAACTTGAGCTGAAACCGCTGCTGAGTCTGGGTATGCGACTCGGCGAAGGGACTGGGGCGGCTCTGGGAATATACCTGTGCGAGACCGCCGTTAAAATCCTCGCCGAAATGTCTACCTTTTCCGAAGCCGGTGTATCGGAGAAGAATGAGGAGGACAGTTGAGTTTCCTGGCTGCCCTCAGGTTCCTGACCGTTATCCGCATTCCTTTGCGGCGTGATGAAAGCGCCGTAGAAATCGGGCGGTCAACTGTCTGGTTTCCCATCGTTGGCTTGATTATCGGGCTTATCCTTGCCGGACTGAACTGGGTTTTCAATCTGTTTCTACCCCCGATGGTGGTCAACGGCCTGTTAATCGTTTCCATGGTGGTAGTCACCGGCGCATTACACCTGGACGGTTTCGTCGATACCTGCGACGGTCTTGCCGGTAACAAGCCTCCTGAAGAAAGATGGAAAGTCATGCGTGACAGCCGCGCCGGTGCCTTCGGCATTGTCGGCGTGGTCTTACTGCTGCTGATGAAATATGTCCTGCTGACCAGTATTCCCGCAGGTATGATGACGGTAGCACTGGTGCTTATGCCTTTAGTCAGCCGCTGGGCGATGGTCTACGCCGTCTTTGCCTATCCTTATGCCAGAGAAGAAGGTCTGGGAAAGGCATTCAAGCAGGGAGCAGGCTGGCGGAGATTCGCGGTGGCGACCGTAATCACCCTCGCTCTGGCTATATTTCTGGCATGGTGGGGTGATTCCGTCTATTTCTACCTGTCGGGCGTGGTCGTAATGCTCGTCATCTGGATTATCACCTCAATCATATCAGCCTATTTTGTACGTAAATTCTCGGGACATACCGGCGATACCTACGGGGCTGTCAACGAGCTGACTGAGGTCGTTGTGCTCATCATTATCAGCCTGGTAGCTTTCAACCGGTGGAGCGTGTGACCCGGTAAGGAGTGAATATTGGCAAGACTGCTACTGGTAAGGCACGGAGTTACTGAACACAACAGCAACCAGCAGTTTGCCGGTTATACCGATACTGAGTTAACCGATGAAGGGTTCCGGCAGGCGGAGAAACTCAGCAACCGGCTGGCGGGTGAGAATATTGACGCCATCTATTCCAGCGATTTGAAAAGGGCGGTAGTTACCGCCGAGGCAATTGCCTCCCGGCATAAAGCGGAAATAATCCAGAGCCCGGAAATCAGAGAAATGAACTACGGTGATGCCGAAGGCATGACTTTCAGCGAAATCCACGAGCGTTACCCGGAAATAGCCGAATTGATTATCGATTTAGACGCAGGGTTGAATTTTCCCGGCGGTGAGAGTTTTAAGGAGTTTGTGAAAAGGACCTGCCGGTTCCTGGACATAGTCAGGGAATACGAAGAAGACCAGACTGTCCTTATTGTTGCTCATGGTGGGGTATTGAGGGTACTGGTATGCGATTTACTGGGTATAGGTTATGACCATTTCCGGCAAATTCGCATCGATAACGCTTCGTTGAGCATGGTGGACATCTATCCACACAGGGTAATATTGAGCCTGTTGAACGATACCTCTCATCTGAGAGATACAGCCTGATAAATTTCAGGAGGGAGGCTTAGCATGCAAAAGGTTTTTACGTCGTGGAGCGGCGGTAAAGATAGCTGTTACGCCTGCTATAAGGCTATTCAAAGCGGTCTTGATGTGCGGTATCTGGTCAATATGATGGACGAAAAAGGTGAGTGGTCGTGGGTTCACAGGATTCCTCTTGACGTATTGAAGCAACAATCACAGGCGATAGGCATTCCATTGGTTCATAGTCCATCGACAATGCCTACCTATGAAGATGATTTTAAAAAGGTCATCCTGGAATTGAAGAAGGACGGAGTTGAAGGTGGAGTTTTCGGCGATATCGACCTTGATGAACACAGGGAGTGGGTCGAGAGAATATGCAGCGTATCGGGTGTGACCGCCCACCTCCCGCTCTGGGGACTTTCACAGGACGATATAATGGCTGATTTTATAGCGCTGGGATTTGAGGCGATTATCGTGGCGCACAATGAGAAATACTTCGGCGAAGAATGGCTGGGGAGAAAGGTGGACTCTGACTTTCTTGCCCACCTGTCAGAACTGGCGAAGGAAACGGATATCACTCCCTGCGGCGAAGCCGGAGAATATCATACTCTCGTCATAGACGGGCCGGTATTCAATCAGCGGCTGGAAATACTCGAAACCGAGAACAGGTACAACAACGGCTACTGGTTTCTGGAAATCCAGAAAAGCGAGCTAAAGGACAAGTATTAGAATAGTCTCATTAAGCTAATTGTTATTGTAGAATAATATTCTAAATACTGGTGAAAGAAATGGATAACCCGAAAAAAGTCGTTGCACAGGGATATAATGGAATCACCCGGAATTATCTCGAACTAATCGGGTCCATGGGGCTGGCTGTACGCGATAAATACCTGAAAATTATCATAGATAACCTACCAGGGGGTGCGAAGATACTGGAATTAGGCTGTGGCGCCGGTAAACCGATGACACGACGACTTGTCGCCGACCACTTCGAGTTGGTGGGTGTGGATATTTCTCAGGAACAACTGGCACTGGCAGCACGAGCCGTACCAGAAGCTAATTTTGTGCTCGCTGATATGAGTGGATTCAATTTTAAAGATGCCATTTTCGACGCCGTAGTGGCATTCTACTCGATTACTCACGTACCAAGAGATGAACATTTTCATCTGCTAACCAATATATTTCGGATGCTTAAACCCGGCGGTCTGATGGTTGCCACTATGGGAACAGGTGATTTACCGGATACCGTGGAGTCTGATTGGCTGGGTATGCCTATGTTCTTCAGCCATTTCGATGGCGACACCAACGTATCTCTTGTCAATACGGCTGGATTCGAGGTAATCAGCGCCGTAGATAGAGAGGAAAAGGAACATAATCGTACCGTATGTTTTCGCTGGATTGTAGCTCGCAAACCGGCGGGGAACAGGGTTGTATAATAATCGAGGGGGTAAGTCAGATAAATATACTAATTACCGGAGGAGCCCGCAGCGGCAAGAGCAGTTATGCCCAGGAACTCGCCTCGGAGTCGGGCGAGAAAGTGCTTTTCGTGGCAACTGCCGAAGCCCTTGACGAGGAAATGCGGCAACGTATCGAGGAGCATAAACGGAATAGACCTTCTTCGTGGACTACCCTGGAAATCACCGCCGGTGTGGGCGATAAGGTTCTGGAAAAGATTGGCGATGCCAGAATTGTGGTTGTCGATTGCATCACGCTGTTGATTAACAGTATTTTCAATCGGGCAACCGACCTGTCAAGCGGTCGCATTGATACCTCACTCGCGGAAAAAGAGGTCGAAGAAGAGATAAACGGACTCATCGACTGTATGAATAAACTGGACGCCGGCTTCATTATCGTCACCAACGAGGTCGGCATGGGGCTTGTGCCGGCAAATGAGACGGGCAGGCTTTACCGCGACTTGCTGGGCAGGGCTAACAGTATCCTCGCCGGTTACGCCGATGAGGTCTACCTTATGGTCTCCGGCTTGCCAGTAAAGATAAAACCGTAAACAGAGACCGAAGCCAGGTCTCGCTTTTTGCCCCTTTTCTTCGCGCCGTGATAAACTTAAAACATATTTATATCTCAAGAGGTAGTGCGTGTCCATATTCATAACTTTCGAGGGGGCCGAGGGGAGCGGCAAGTCTTATCAGGCGAGTCAATTGCATAAGCGATTGTCCGCTCTTGGTATTCAGGTGGTACTCACCCGTGAGCCTGGCGGCACGGCACCCGGCGAGAGGATTGCACGTCTATTAAAGTGGGCGCAGGATGCGGAAATTTCCCCGCTGACCGAGCTATTCCTGTTTAACGCTTCTCGCGCCCAGCATATGAAGGATATCATACAGCCCGCACTGGAAAGCGGGAAGGTGGTTATCTGTGACCGCTTTGCCGATTCCACCACCTCATACCAGGGCTACGGGCACGGTCTCGACCTTGAGATGGTCAAATACATAAACGATACCGCCACCGGCGGACTTCGTCCCGATTTGACCGTGCTGCTGGATATAACGCCTGAGGAAGGGTTTGGTCGTAAGAAAGGCAGGAAGCGGGACCGCTTCGAGCGGGAAGACATTGACTTCCACCGCAGGGTGCGGGAAGGTTACTTAAAGCTGGCGGCTGAAGAACCGCAGCGCTGGCTGGTGGTCGATGCCAGTCAGTCCAGGACGAAGATAAAAGAGGTTATCTGGCAGAGAGTTAACCGGCTGCTCTCGGTACAGTAAGCAGATTCGTAGCTACAGACTTATGTAAAGTAATAGTGGTGAGTGAAATCACTTAAAAACCGGTCAGAAAGGATAAATCCCGTATGGATCACTTCGATTCTCTGTTCAACCCTGAAAGCGTTGCCGTCGTCGGAGCGTCCAATGCCATGCAGAAGTGGGGCGCCGGCGTCTTCAGCAGCGTTTTAAGGACTTCCAAGGTAAAAAGGATATACCCGGTTAATAAAAATACCCCGGAGGTACAGGGCGTAAAGACCTACCCCTCGGTGAGAGATTTACCCGAGCCGGTCGACTTCGTGGCTATCGTCATTCCCTATGACTCCGTTCTTGATGTGGTACGGGACTGCGTCGCCAGGGGCGCCAGGTCTGCCCTCATCATCACCGCCGGACTGGGCGAGACCGGACCGGAAGGAGCCAGGCTGCAGGAAGAGATAGTCCGGACAGCCCGTGAAGGCGGACTGCGGCTTGTCGGTCCCAACTGCATGGGGCATTTCAACGCGACAAACGACTTCTCGACCGTCCGTATGGGACTGCCCATAGACAAAGGTGAAATCGGTGTCATCTCGGAAAGCGGGGGTTTTGCCGGGCACATCCTTCAGTGCGGCGCCGAGATGGGTGTGGGTTTCAGTAAGTTCGTCAGCACCGGTAACGAAGCCGACCTGCATTTCGAGGACTTCTTCGAGTATTACGCCCGTGATGATGATACCCGCGTGATTACAGCCTATATAGAGGGCTTGAGAGAGGGCAAGCGTTTCTTTAAGCTGGCAAAGGAGATAACCAGGAAAAAGCCCGTTGTGGTGGTGAAGGTGGGTAAAACGGAAGCCGGTGT
>CAZBAN010000028.1:1222-4630 GCA_964489895.1 uncultured Dehalococcoidales bacterium | reverse complement strand
TAACCAGGAAAAAGCCCGTTGTGGTGGTGAAGGTGGGTAAAACGGAAGCCGGTGTAAGGGCGGCGAAGTCGCACACCAGCGCTATCGCCGGCTCCGACCTTGTCTACGACGCCATGTTCAAACAGGCTGGAGTGATAAGAGTTGAGGAGGTCGAGGAGCTTTTCGACGTTGCCTCAGCCCTGCTTCATATGCCGATACCGAAGAGCAACAGGGTTGCCATTCTTACCTTTGGCGGCGGCTTCGGCTGCGTGACCGCCGACGCCTGTGAGAAGCTGGGGCTTGAAGTAGCCCGGCTGTCGCCTCATACTATAGAGCGATTGAATGAAGTACTGCCGGAACGCTGGCCCCACGCCAATCCCGTCGACATGGTAGGATTCGGTGAGGTGACCTATCCCTGCCTGTGGCCCTTGATAGAGGATGATAATATAGATTCAGTGATTGTAATCGGCGGAATCGGTCAATTGGGAATGATGAGAGGCTGGGGCAGGATGAGACGGCAGTCTTTCGACGAGTCGGATGCTCCTCCGCCTTTCATCGAGCAGGATGAAGAAGCAATCAAAGCCAGGGAAGAAGAGGAGCGAAAAAACCTTTACAAATTATTTGAGTATATAAAGAAATATCGGAAGCCGGTTGTAACCTTCAACCGGCGTGTCGCCGATATGAAGGATGAACCCGTGTTCAATGAGCTTAAAGAGAACGGCGTTATGATATACCCCACGCCGGAGAGGGCTGCCAGGGTGCTGGCTCATCTGGTCGAATACGGTCAATACCTTAATTCCTGATACGGAGGCAGAGTATATGCCGGATAAAAATGACGGTTCAATGAGAAAAGCGCTGCCGGTAGATGAGCTGGAAAAGATAGCCAGGAAGATACGCCGCCACATAATAATAATGACGGGCAACGCCGGCAGCGGTCACCCCGGCGGGTCCCTTTCCGCCGCGGATATCGTGACCGCACTCTATTTCAATATTATGCGTCACGACCCCGAAAATCCAGCCTGGCCCGACCGTGACAGGTTTATCCTCAGTAAAGGACACGCCGCTCCTTTACTCTACGCCGCCCTGGCTGAGAGCGGCTACTTCCCTTTAGAAACACTCCCAACCTTACGGAAGCTGGGGAGCAGTCTCCAGGGTCATGCCGACAGTAATGTTACTCCCGGGGTGGAGATGACGGCAGGCTCGCTGGGACAGGGACTGTCGTTTTCCGTCGGCGTAGCCCTCGCCGGACGTCTCAATTCGCAGGACTACCGGGTGTACGTCATGCTGGGTGACGGCGAGTGCGATGAAGGACAGGTATGGGAAGCGGCTATGGCGGCTGCCCATTTCAGGGTGGACAACCTGACAGCCATCGTTGACAACAACGGACTTCAAATCGACGGCTGGAACCGCGACGTTATGAACATAGAACCTTTAAATGACAAGTGGAAGTCGTTCGGCTGGCACGTTATCGAAGTTGACGGTCATAACATACCCCGGCTTCTCGACGCTTTCAAAGAAGCGCAGTCTGTTAAAGGCAAGCCCTCCGTCATTATCGCCCACACCGTAAAGGGTAAAGGGGTCAGCTTCATGGAGAATAATGTCGATTTCCACGGCAAAGCCCCTAACGCCGAGCAGGTGGAATTAGCCTTAAAGGAGCTGGAGTAAGATGGCTGAAGAAGTAGCAATGAGGGAAGTTTACGGTAAGACCCTGGTCGAGCTGGGTAAAGAAAACCCGGATATCGTGGTGCTGGATGCCGACCTCTCGGCGTCGACCATGACCAAATACTTCGCTAAAGAGTTTCCCGGGCGCTTCTTCGACTGCGGTATCGCCGAGCAGAATATGGTGGCTATCGCCGCCGGCCTGGCATCTTCGGGCAAGATACCGTTCGCCAGCACATTCGCCGTTTTCGTTCCGGGTCGCTGCTTCGACCAGGTCCGCGTCTCCATTGCCCAGCCCAAGCTCAACGTGAAGCTGGTGGTGACTCACGGCGGTCTCAGTGTCGGCGAGGACGGCGCTTCTCACCAGGCGATTGAAGACCTTGCCCTGATTACCTCGCTGCCCGGATTTACCGTGATAGTCCCCGCCGACGGTATCGAGACTAAACAGGCGGTAAGGGCGGCTTCATCCACTTACGGACCTTTCTACATCCGGCTTCCCCGCCTCAAGACGCCGATTATTAATACTAGTGACTACCGCTTCCAGACAGGCAAAGCGGTCGAATTGAGACCGGGCAGGGACGTGACCATCATAGCCATCGGTATCATGGTGGCTGCGGCGCTGGAAGCCGCCGAAAGCCTGAAAAAAGAGGGTATAGACTGCCGGGTGGTGAACATGCCCACGATTAAGCCAATCGATGAGGCGGCTATCGTTAAAGCGGTCGCAGATACCGGGGCTATCGTGACTGCCGAGGAGCACCTCGAGCACGGCGGGCTGGCAAGCGGCGTTGCACAGGTTGTGACCGGAAACAAGCCGGCACCTATGGAGTCCGTCGCCGTCAAGGATACCTATGCCGAGTCGGGTACTCCCGCCCAGTTACTGGAAAAGTACGGTCTTACCACTGGCGATATCGAACAGGCGGTCAAAAAGGTACTGAAGCGAAAAATATAGTAAAAATGGTATTTTTATATTTAATTGATACAACTGTCATTGCGAGTGCCGATGTAATCGGTACGAAGCAATCTCTATAAATCTTTGAGATTGCCACGTCGTCCGCCTCAGGCGGACTCCTCGCAATGACAATACCAGCTAAAATTGAATAATCCAAAAAAATAGAATCGGAGTAGTGAATTATGGCGTTGAAAATATCTCTTAAGGAAGCCAGGGAACGCGCCCGGAAACTCATGTCGGAAGGCAATCACTGAGGACCCAGCGTCCTGCAAGTTATGTGGGAAGCTAACGGAGGGGGCGATGACAGTATGCTCTGGGCGGGTACCAACTTCTTCGGCGGCATAGCCGGTCACCAGGAAGGAGTGTGCGGCGCCGTCTCCGCCATAGGGGTGTATCTGGGGTTCCACTACCGCTCACAGTCAAAAGATAAAGAGCAGGTCGACCAGGCAATAATGGAAGCGCGGAGGAAGACGGACGAGATTGTCCGGAAATTCAAGGAAAAATTCGGCAGTATTATCTGCATTGACCTTGTCGGAGTGGACTTTTCCGACCCCGAAGCGGCGAGGCGTTTCTTTGAAGATAATAAATCTGAAAATAGATGTCCCGACTACGTGGAGTTCGCCGTGGAAAAATTATGCGAACTTGAGGAATAAAAGGCAATATCGGGGGAAAGAGGTATCATTTCGATACTTTCAAATATCACAGGAACTTATATCTTCCTGTCATTCCCGCGAAGGCGGGAATCCAGTAATACCGTCCATCTGGGTTCCGTGTCAAGCACGGAATGACAGGCTTTGGATAGCCTCGTTGAATAATCACTA
>CAZBAN010000028.1:0-1122 GCA_964489895.1 uncultured Dehalococcoidales bacterium | reverse complement strand
TTCCGTGTCAAGCACGGAATGACAGGCTTTGGATAGCCTCGTTGAATAATCACTATACTGATTTTTCTTTTTTTACAGTCTTATCTCTTTCTCCAGCCAGTCGATGTGCTCGTGCTTTCTCCTCCAGAAGACGTCCTCCCAGATGTAGTTGAAAGCCAGCTTCTCCCACCCCTCGAATTTCCGGAAGAACGCTAGTATCTTATCCGTATCAACCAGCTCCTCGTCGAAAACCAGCCTTGATATTATCTTCTGTTCCCACGGCGGGACCGTTTCCAGCTTATCGTAAAAGTAAAAGTGCTCAAAAAGCAGGTAATCAACCGAGGCTGGCCCGATACCGTACAGCTTCAGCATCCTGGTCCTGACTTCTTCCCGGCTCATTTTTCTCAGGGCAAACTCGTCTATCTCCTTGTTGACGAACTGGTCGGTGATTCTCTTCAGGAATTTTGCCCGGTAACCCAGCTTTATGTCCCTCAGCTCCTGTTCTGAGGCTGCCGCCATCTTCTCCGGCTCCCATAATGCCGACAGGGTTTTTCCGTCGAACTCCAGCTTGTTTCCGAACCTCTCGAACAGGTTCTCCATCATCTGGACGGTACGCCTGACGGTTGCGTTCTGGAGGACGATGTAGATTATCAGCGTTTCGTAAAGAGAGACAGCGGCTCTCGGCTTCATCCCTTTCCATTTCTCTATGATGGGACCCAGGATTTCGTCATCGTGGTATTTTTCGTAGAACCCGGATATGTCCGAGTCGAAATTGTACCTCCACCTGAGCTCGGTGACCAGGCTTTCCAGATATTCTCCCGTCAGTTCTTCTTGAGAGTAAATCCCGATTTCTATCTCCGGCTTATCGGTTGTCCCTTTATTCTCGAACTTCAGTCCCAGCTCCTGCCCTCTCCAGAGCATGGTTACCCGGAATTTTCCCTCCTCCCAGGCGTTGTCCGAGGACGGAAAATAAGCCGGCTTGTGGAAAGTGGCGTCGAAATTATACGGGGCGAGAGGTGCCAGGGAGACGGTCTCTTTATGGTTCAGCTTAATCGTTCGCATAATTCCACCCGTTTCGAGCTTTGCTCTAAAAGTAACTCTCCTCTGTCATTCTGAGTCCGCCTGAGGCGGGCGAAGAATCTC
>CAZBAN010000027.1:0-24740 GCA_964489895.1 uncultured Dehalococcoidales bacterium | reverse complement strand
GAAGTAATAGAGAGACGATGCAGATGAAAAGCGTTACGGTGCAGGGGAAGATGATAGGTGATGACCAGCCGGTTTATATCATCGCTGAAATGGCATGGTCTCACGATGGCTCGGTTGAAAACGCAAAAGCGATTATAAAAGGCGCCGCCGATGCCTGTGCTGATGCCATTAGTGTGCACATCACGAGCGTGAAGGACTACATGGTCAGGAACTATGGTTCGGCAGCGGGGAAAGGAGTGTCAGCAGGTAAGGAGCAGGAAGTAATTTATAACTACCTGGAGAGTATCAATCCGCAGGATGCCGACTGGGAGGAACTCTTTGCCTACGCCAGGAGTCTCGGACTTGCCGTGTGTGCTATGCCTAACGATATCCAGAGCCTGAGATTGTGCAAAAAACTCGAGCCTGATGCTTATGTTATAGCTGCCGCCTGCTTTATCGAGGAGGAATTTGTGTCCGAGGTAGCCGGGGAAATGAAACCGGTAATTTTACGTATCGGAGGAGCTACTCTCGGAGAAACAGAAAGCACGGTGAATCTTATCAGGCAACAAGGCTCAGGAGAGATGGTGCTCCTTCACGGATTCCAGTCATATCCAACCAGAATAGAAGATACACACTTGAATTTACTGCCGACTCTAAAGATAGCCTTTCAACTGCCGGTAGGTCTTGCCGACCATGTAGATGCCGAGTCTCCACTTGCATTGATAGTGCCCCTGGTTGCCCTCGCTTCAGGTGCCAGCGTAATTGAAAAGCACGTGACACATGATAGAAAACTTAAAGGCGAGGATTTTGAATCGGCACTCAATCCAGACGAACTAAAACAATTCGTCGGCTATACCAGAGAGGTGGAGAAGTCTTTCGGCAGTTCATCATTTACGCCGCTATCTGAAGCGGAAAAACGATATCGCGAGGTGTCCAGGAAACGAACCGTTGCTACCAGGCTGATAAAGAAGGGCGAAAAAATAGCCAGAGAAGATATTACTTTCAAACGCGCCGATGACGGTATCTATCCTGATGAAATCGGCTTTGTTGTGGGAAGAACCGCTAAAGAAGATATAAAAGAGGACACGCCGATAATCCGGGAAATGATATCATGACAGATAAAAATCTAAAATCAGCCATATTTATTGCGGTCAGGATGAAATCAACCAGGCTGCCCAGGAAAGCCTTACTTGAAATCAAGGGGAGGACAGTGATTGAGCACCTTATCGACCGTCTGAAAACCGCTGATGAACCAGATCTGGTTGTCCTCTGTACTTCCACTAACCCTGATGATGCCGTTCTTGTGGATGTTGCAGAAAGAAACGGTATAAGAGGTTTTCAGGGTAGCGAAGATGACAAACTGGACAGGTTTTTAGGTGCGGCTTCGAAGTATGATATAGACTTAATCGCAGCCGTTGATGGTGATGATATTCTGTGCGATCCGGTATATATCGATAAAGTGATAGTTGAGCTGAAGAACACCGGCTACGATATGGTAACCTGTAAAAATCTTCCGCTTGGAGCGACAAGTAACGGAATCAGCGTAAGCGCACTCAAGAAGGTCTGCGACATGAAAAAGGAGTCCGATACCGAGGTATGGGGTGGATATTTCACCGACAGCGGACTCTTCAATGTGAAATATATCGAACCCGATGACCCGGATATGGTCCGACCGGATATAAGGCTGACACTCGACTACCCGGAGGACTTTGAGCTTTTCAAAAAGATTTTTAATGAATTATACAGACCCGGGGCTGTCTTCAGCCTCAAGGAAGTTGTTCATCTGTTTAATACCCAGCCTGAACTTCTCGAAATAACAGGTGAAGTACACAAGCAGTACCTGGAAGGCATACAGAGTAAGGTGAAGAAGATTAAGTGGCAGGGAGAGCGAACATAAAGATGAACTTGCTGATTATGGGCCTGGGTTCGATGGGAAAAAGAAGAATCAGGTGTCTGAAAAGCCTGGGTTATGAAGGTATCATTGGTTATGACCTGAGAGAGGACAGGCGTAACGAAGTGACCGATAAGTACGGAGTGAAAGCCATCGGCGATATGGACGACACCGTGTTTGATAATATAGATGCCGTTATCATATCAACACCGCCCGACAAGCATAATCAATGCATAAATCTCGCTGTCGAACACGGTAAACCGGCTTTCGTTGAAGCAAGCGTAATCCTCGAGGGACTGAAAGAACTGGATAACCTAGCACATGAAAAAGGCGTTCTCATAGCCCCCTCCTGCACTTTAAGATTCCATCCCGCTATACGGGACATAAAGGACATAGTTACCGGTGGAAAATATGGTAAGATAACCAGTTTTAACTACTATTCAGGCCAGTATCTACCAGACTGGCATCCGTGGGAGAATGTCAGCGATTTCTATGCCGGCAGTAAGGAAACCGGCGGATGCAGGGAAATCGTTCCGTTTGAACTGACGTGGATAACCGATATAGCCGGTTTTCCACAGGAGATACGGGGACTTTACGGCAAGACCATGAATGTCGGCGCGGATATTGATGATACTTATGTCATCTCCATGGACTTCGGGGACTCTTATGGTAATATGACCGTTGATGTAGTATCGCGATACGCATTGAGGCATCTGATACTGAATATGGAGTACGGACAGATAATCTGGCGATGGGATGAAAATACCGTCAGATTATATGATGCAGCCAACCAACAGTGGATGTCCCGTCCTTTACCGGAAGGGAAATCCGCAGAAGGGTATAATATTAATATAACGGAAAGCATGTATATCGAAGAGATAAAGGCGTTTCTGGATGCAGTTGAAGGGAATGGGGAATTCCCTAACTCCCTGGCTGACGATATCAGGGTCCTCGAGTTATTGCACAGGATAGAAGGCAGACTATAAACATGAACAGCGGTTCCGAGTTATGGAATAAAGCCAAGAAGCTGATACCCGGTGGTAGTCAGCTTCTATCCAAACGTGCTGAAATGTTTCTCCCTGACAGGTGGCCCTCCTATTATTCCAAAGTGAAGGGCTCAGAGGTATGGGACCTTGACGGAAACAAATACATTGATATGTCCATTTCAGGCGTGGGTTGCTGCACTCTCGGACATGCTGACCCTGATGTAGACCGGGCGGTTATCGAAGCTATTAAAAAGGGTAATATGTCCACGTTGAACGTCCCTGAGGAAGTGGAGCTCGCAGGATTACTTTGCGAGATTCATCCGTGGGCGGATATGGTGAGATATGCCAGGACCGGTGGTGAAGCGATGGCTATAGCCGTGCGGATATGCAGGGCTGCTACCGGAATGGATAAAATACTTTTCTGCGGGTACCACGGCTGGCATGACTGGTATATTTCAGCCAACCTGTCCGAGTCGACCTCTCTTGACGGTCAGTTACTGCCGGGGCTTGACCCGTCGGGTGTTCCGCGCGGCCTGCGTGATACCGCAATACCGTTTTTGTACAATGACACAGAATCATTTAGTTCATTATTTGAAAGGTATAAAGGACAGATTGCGGCGGTCGTCATGGAGCCAGTCAGAAATTACTGGCCACAGCAGGATTTTCTTGGCACGATACGCAGGACGACGGAGGAGAATGGTATTCCTCTTGTCTTTGATGAAATAACTTCCGGTTTAAGGATGACAACCGGCGGTATTCACCTGAAACTAGGAGTGGAGCCGGATATAGCCGTTTTTGCCAAGGCGCTGGGAAACGGTTATCCAGCAGCGGCAATAATTGGGAGAGCAGGAATAATGCAGGCTGCACAGAGTACCTTTATCAGCAGCACTTACTGGACGGACAGAATCGGTCCGGTGGCAGCGTTAGCAACACTCAGGAAGCATGCAGAGCTGGATGCAGGGTCTTACCTGACGGATATCGGTGACCAGGTACAGAAAGGCTGGCGTACACTGGCAGAGAAGCACAACCTTAAAATAAATGTCTCCGGAATCCCACCGCTGGGTCACTGGGAAATTGAGACCGGTGATAGCCAGCTACTGCATACGATAATAGTCGAAAAAATGCTTGAAAGAGGGTTCCTGACATCAAAAGCTTTTTACGCGACCTGTACCCATACCGGAGAACATGTGAGGAAATACCTCGAAGCACTCGACGAGGTATTATCTGAGCTGAACCTTTATATCCGGGAGAACAGACTCGGTGAATTACCCCATGGTCCTGTTGCCCATCAGGGGTTCAGGCGACTGGTCTGAAGGTGAACCAGTGAGTGAAAAGAAAACGATAGATATCGCTGGCAGATTGATAGGCGAAGAGCAACCCTGTTTCATAATTGCCGAAGCAGGAGTCAATCATAACGGAGATATCAGCCTGGCAAGGCGACTAATCGATGCAGCCAGTGATGCGAAAGCCGATGCGGTGAAATTTCAGACTTTCAGTGCGGAGAAGCTGGTTACAAACGGAGCCGAGAAGGCACGGTACCAGAAAGAGACTACCGGAGACGGTGAGTCTCAATATGAAATGCTGAAAAAGCTGGAACTTACCGGGGAGGATTTCCGGCAGTTGTTTTCATACTGTTCCGAAAAGGGGATACTATTCCTGTCTTCACCATTTGACAAAGAGAGTGCCGATTTTCTGGATGACCTGGGTGTTTCAGCATTTAAAATACCGTCCGGAGAGATAACCAACATACCGTTACTCCGGTATATTGCCCGTAAAAAGAAACCGGTTATCTTATCAACGGGAATGGCTACTCTGGGTGAGATAGAGGAAGCCGTAAATATCTTTCTCGAACAGGGGTCTGGAGAAATTATCCTGCTTCATTGCGTTTCTTCCTATCCTGCGAAGGTGGAAGATATTAACCTCAACGTAATTACCACTTTAGAACGTACATTCGGTTTACCTGTGGGGTTATCGGACCATACCACCGGTATCACCGTGCCGATTGCCGCTTCGGCTCTGGGAGCGTGTGTCATCGAGAAACACTTTACTCTGGATAGAAAATTACCGGGTCCGGACCACAGAGCTTCACTTGAGCCGGAGGAATTGATAAATATGATAGAAGCTGTCAGGGATGTTGAAAAAGCGCTTGGTGACGGAATCAAGACATTAACCGCCGAAGAAGAGGAGAATAAAAAACTGGTAAGACGAAGTATTGTAGCCAAGGTTGATATTGCTGAAAGCGAAATAATCGCTGAAGAAATGCTGGAAACAAAAAGACCCGCCGGAGGAATCGAGCCAAAATATCTCGATAAGGTTATCGGCAAAAAAGCTACCAGACCAATTAAATCCGGAGAAAAGGTTACTTTTAACAAGATTGGATAAGCCATGAGGAAAATAGCGGTCGTTACCGGGACAAGAGCAGAATACGGGATTCTCCTGCCAGTCTTAAAGGCTATTGAGAACGAGCCGGGGTTGAGTCTCAGTCTGGTCGTTACGGGGATGCATCTGTCACACGATTTCGGATATACGGTGGACGAGATTGAAAAGGACGGTTTCGAGATAGCCGCGAGAGTGAATATGCTGCCGGAAGACGATACGTTAAGCGCTATGGCAAAGTCTATAGGGACCGGGATTACAGGGATGGTGCAGGTGTGGGAAAAACTCAAGCCTGATATTATTCTTGTGCTGGGAGATAGAGTTGAACCTCTGGCGGCTGCCATTGCCGGTGCCTACATGAATATCGCTGTCGCCCATATTCACGGAGGTGATGCTTCCTGGGGCGGCCTGGATGAATATGCGCGTCACGCCATTACAAAGCTATCTCACATTCATTTCCCGGCAACGAAAACAAGTGCCGAAAGAATTAAAAAAATGGGTGAAGATGAATGGAGAATACATATGGTAGGTTCTCCGGCACTGGATGCTATTATGAACGAGGAGATACTGGCCAGAGAGGCTTTGATTGAAAAACTCGGTATGGATTTACAGGAGCCGCTCATATTGATGGTACAGCATCCGGTAACAACCCAGGTAGAAGAAGCGCCATCGCAGATAAGGGAAACCCTGGATGCTGTTGCGGAAATGGCTTATCAGACTATCGTGATATATCCGAATTCGGATGCCGGGGGAAAAAGGATGATTCCGATTATCAAGGAGTACGAGGATAAATATAAGTTTATCCAGAGTATAAAGAGTTTACCCCGGAAAGAATATCTAAGTCTTATGAAAATAGCCAGCGTTATGCTGGGGAATTCAAGCAGCGGTATTATAGATGCCCTGGCTTTAGGTTTGCCATCGGTGAATATCGGGATTCGTCAGCAAGGTCGGGAACGGGGTGATAATGTTATCGATGTGGCGCATAATAAAGCGGAGATAATCGGTGCGGTCAGGAAATCTCTGGAGATGAAAAATAAACCGAATCTGTATAATAAGAATGCCAATCCATACGGTGACGGTAGTGCCAGCGAGAAAATTGTTGAGGTTTTAGATACTTTAGAGCTATCACCACGTTTGATTCAGAAAAAAATAGCCTATTGAGCGGGGACTGATTATGGCGGAGAGATTTAAAGACTGGGAATATCCGGAATTCGATGAAAAAGGTATGACCAGGTGGAACTGGATGTGCCAGTATCATGAGCATCTGGTCCTGGGAAATAACACGGATATCGGTGCTTTTACGTACATAAACGCGAAACACGGTGTCCACATAGAAGATGACGTACAGGTTGGTTCACACTGCTCAATATATTCATGGTCAACGATTGATAATAAACGGGGCAAGGTAGTAATAAAGAGAAACGCAAGGATAGGCAGCCACAGCGTGATAATGCCGGGAATCACCATCGGAGAGAATGCCGTTGTCGGTGCTTTCAGTTTTGTTACCGAAGACGTTGACGATAATACCGTGGTCTACGGCATACCTGCAAAAAAGCGTGAATAATGAACGGAACAGGTAAAAGTGGACTGGAAAATTCCTTTATTTAAGATTTACTGGGATGACGATGACGTATCGATGGTGAAGGATACCATCCAGAGGGGTATGTCCTGGGCTATAGGTCCGAACGTTGAGAAATTCGAGCGAATGCTCGCTGATTATATAGGCACCGGATACGCTTTAACCTTTAACTCGGGGACTTCGGCTCTTCACTCTTCTCTTCTGGCTCACGGTATCGGAAAAGGCGATGAGGTAATAGTCCCTTCGTTCACTTTTATAGCTACTGCGAACGCCGCGTTATTCGTCGGAGCAACCCCGGTATTTGCAGATATTGATGAGGAAACATTCGGACTCAGTCCCGAAAGTGTTGAAAAGAAGATTACGGCAAGGACAAAGGCGATAATACCTGTTCACTACGGTGGTTGTCCCTGTTTGATTGAGCAGTTAACGGATATTGCCAGTAAACATGGACTCCTGATTATCGAGGATGCCGCCGAGGCTCTGGGCGCGAGGCTTAATGATACGAAAATAGGAGCACACGGTAATACTACCGTACTGAGTTTCTGTTCCAATAAGGTGATAACAACCGGCGAGGGAGGAGCAATCGTTACTAATTCGAGGGAGTTATATGACAGGTTAAGGCTGGTCAGGTCTCATGGAAGGGCTGAAACAGATAACTACTTTACCTCTGTGGATTATATGGACTACGTCACTTTAGGCTACAATTTCCGCATGTCCGATATTACCGCTGCTCTTGGAATAGCCCAGCTTAACAAGCTGGATAAAATAATAGAAATGCGGAGAGACAGGGCAGATTATATTACGAAAAAACTGGATAAAGTACCGGGGATAATACCGCCCGGTCCACCGGAGAATATTCACCACGTATATCAGATGTATACCATCAGAGTGCAGGAAGGTAAGGAAAAAAGAGATTCATTATCGGCTTACCTTTCGGAAAAAGGTATTATGAGCAAAGTATACTTCCATCCCGTCCATCACACCCGGTTTTACAGGGATATGAAAGCCATTGACAATGAACTGCCGGTTACAGATAAAATTTCCGGACAGGTTTTGACTTTACCTCTGTATCCCGACCTTACGGAGGATGAGATGGACTATATGACGGATAGTATTGCGGATTTCTTCCAGTCAGGAGAGGAATAATGTCGGATATATTTACAGGCAAAGATATTCTGGTCACGGGTGGTGCCGGGACAATCGGTTCGGCTATCGTCAGAAACGTCCTGAAAAGCAACCCCAGGGTGGTAAGAGTCCTCGACAACAATGAGACCGCTGTTTTTAACCTGGAACAGGAACTGCAGTCGGAACGGTTCAGGCCTCTTATCGGTGATATCAGGGATAAAGATAGACTGAAAAGAGCGGTGCTAAACGTTCAAGTCGTATTCCACGCTGCGGCTCTAAAACACGTACCACTCAGTGAATATAATCCCTTCGAAGCGGTTAAGACCAACGTACTGGGAACGCAAAACCTTATCGAAGTGGCAATGGATGAAGAAGTGGAGAAAATGATTACCATCAGCACAGATAAGGCAGTCAACCCGGTTAATGTCATGGGCGCTACCAAGCTACTCGCCGAGCGGTTAACTCTTTCCGCGGAACAATATAAAGGCTGGGGCAAAACCTTATTCTCCTGCGTTAGATTCGGTAACGTGCTGGATTCCAGAGGCTCGGTAGTCCCTGTATTCAGGGAACAGATTATAAACGGCGGCCCGGTGACTATCACGGACCCCAAAATGACAAGATTTGTGATGAATATTTCCAAGGCTGCGGAACTGGTATTGACAGCCGCTGAAATGAGCAAGGGAGGAGAAATATTTATTTTCAAAATGTCAGCCCTCTCCATTGGCACCTTAACCGAAGCAATGATTGAAGAGATAGCGCCTAAATACGGATACAGCCCTGAAAAAATAAAGGTAAAGATAATTGGTAAGAGAGCAGGCGAGAAGGACTACGAAGAACTGATTACCGAGGATGAGGCTGCGAATGTATACGAGACCGATAATATGTTTATATTATCACCCCGGGAATCGGGGCAGCGCGGCAGCAAAGAAACGCCGGCCGACAGGTACATTTCCAGTAATCAGGAATTGCTGACTAAAGATGCCGTGAAAGAACTGATAAGAAGCAATTTTCAATAAAAGCTGATACCTGTTGATACGGTTTCCGGATTTCGTCCTGTTCTTAAGGCCAGGATACTGAATATATAAACTGCCTATGTTTTACTGAACCATGAACGTAATTATATGCAAATTCACCAGCGAGGAGGACATCGAGCACGCGGTAAAAGAACTCATCGCTACGGAAAGCAAAGGTACCGGTAACGGTTTAAAGGTACTGTGCGTTGATGTAAGAATCCAGAAACGTCTTAATCAGGCTGGAATTGAAAACGAAATCCCCCACGAGCTTCAAAACCTCTATGGCTACGAAAATGAAGCTGCCTGGGACAGGGTTTACAGTATATCCGACGAACTGCACTCCTCCGCCGAGAATTACAGCTCACTGAAGTATCACGGCATCAACTTCCTGACCCTCGAAAATAATATGCCTCACTACGTTTTTACCCTGAGATTCTCCACTCTATGCCAGCGTATGGCGGAAGAAGGCTGTGATACCGTGATTCTTGTCCTGACGAAACCTTACACAACCTGGGTATCGAGAATAAATACTGCGGAAATTAAGACAATCACGTACGGGAGTACCGCCGGTCAAAGCGGGGTGACGGCGGCACGACGTTACCATATGGTGCAGCTAATCTCTTCATTACCGGAAGCTTCAACCGGGCAAAAACACCCTGCCAGTACAAGGGCGACAGGTGAACAGAGGAATATATTATTCGTCGTTTACGCTCCTTTATATGCCACGCCTGCATCATCCATCTGCAGGGAATGTCTGGAAAACGGGTTCTCTCCTTTTATCGCTCCGTACAGCCCTGTTTTAGCGCCGATATTCCAGGACTTCCGTACCAAGCAATCAAAGAATATCTGGCTGACATCGCTGGTTTCATTTGCTCTGCACTCATGTAAAGTCCTCCTTCTGCTCTACAGGCTGAAAAAACATATAAGGTCATTCTTCTATTCTGGCAGCCACCCGGATAATGAGTCGTGTTTCTCACCAGAATATCTACTCAGCAGGGTTTTGCTCGATGAGCTGCCGTATCTGTGTTTTCAGGCAATTCACCACATTATCTTTCTTGAGAAGATAATTAAAAAAATATCTCCGGAACTGATGTGCGTGATGCCCAACATCGGCTTCTGGCAACAGATAGCGTCAAAGCTGGCAAAGAATGCCGGCATCCCGACTCTGGCGTGCGGCGCGGCTGTTGACACCGGCTTCTCAAGGGCGGAGATGAGGCACCTGCATGCGGACAAGATTGCGGCGATGGGTGAAGCGAGTAAGGATGCCTACATTGAAAGCGGTCTGGAACCGGAGAGGATTATAGTGACCGGGACAGCCCACTTCGATAGACTGCTGGATAGAGACGAAGAAAAGGATAAGCGAATACTTAAAGAGCACGGCATTGACCCGGACGGGCAGATTATCACTTTTGCCACCGAAAACCTTTCTCTCAGTGAAACGATTGAAGCGCTGGCTGGCGTTATCGATGCTGTTCTGAAGATAGAAAAAGTCCATCTTGTAGTCAAAGTTCACCCCGGAGAAGACATGGGAGCTTACCAGGCGCTGGCTGACGAATATCATAACCCGCGAATCCACGTTGTAAAAGATATCGACCTGTATGCTCTTATCAGCAACAGTGTCCTGTGGATAGCAAAGTATTCCACTACCGCACTGGAGGCGATGATATTTGACAGACCGGTACTGATTATCAATTTATCCGGCGTAAAAACACCGGTTCCATATGTCGAGGAAGGGGCGGCTCCAGGAGTTTACCGCTATGAAGATATAGAGCAGTCCATCCTGAAAGTCCTGTATGATGAAGACACTCAAAACAGGTACAGGTCAGGGAGACGAGAATTTGTCCGCAGGTGGGCATGCGAGCCCGGCACTGCCTCACACAGGATAGTAAACCTGATGAAAGAAATGATGGCTGAGGCAGGCGAAGGCGGATAATCACGCTACGTCTTTAGTGCAGTGTTACCCGAAGGAGAAAACTCTTGCCAAAGACTGGTTGTTGTGTAATACTAAATCAAGTTGTCTATAAGATTTAGCTTCAGAAAAGGACTATCCAGGTGAGTAAACTCAGGTTCTCGCCTGCACTAATAAGCGGCATACTTGTTGCAGCGTTCTGCGCCATCGCCTTCTGGATAAGGTGTCTTCCCTATGACAAGGTTTTCTCCGGCGACTGGATAAAGTTTACCAGCGCCGATGCATATTTCCAGATGCGCCTGGTTGACAACCTGGTATACAACTTCCCCAAACTATCAACATTCGACCCTTATCTGCTGTATCCCGGCGGTGCCGCAATCAGCGGCACCCATATGTTTGTACGCATAATCGCCAGCATCAGCAGCTTCTTCGGACTTGTCCAACCAGCCCAGCAGACTATCGATACGATTGCCGTCTTTTTACCGCCGGTACTGGCGGTCTTTATAATTATCGCCGTCTACGTCATCGGCAAAGAACTCTTCGGCAGGTGGGCGGGAGTACTGGCAGTCGCTCTGCTGGCTATATTACCGGGTGAATTCCTGGGGCGTTCAAAACTGGGCTTTACCGATTACCACGTTGCCGAGGTGTTTTTCACCTCGATGACAATGATGTTTTTCATTCTGGCAATAAAAGCGGCGAACAGGGCGGAACTAAACTACAATCATTTTATAAAGCTTGACTGGGTAAAAATCAGGAAACCTCTCATTTACAGCCTGCTTGCCGGTCTTTTCTTCGGACTCTACGGTCTGACCTGGACGGGGGCGCCTCTTTTCGTATTCATCATATTCGTCTATCTGGTAATTCAGTTCATAATCGACCACCTTAAGAAGCGAACCACCGATTATCTCACCGTCATCGGTATTACTACTTTTCTCGTTACCCTGATTATCCTGTTGCTGGGTCCAACAAGCACGATTATTCGGAATGCACTCATTATCGCGATGATTTCACTGGCAGTACTGAGCGTTGTATCGCGGTTTATGGCAGTAAAAAACCTCAAGCCCGCCTATTATCCTGTCACCCTTCTTGTGCTCGGCGCCGCCGGAGTGGGAATCTTCTACCTCCTCTTCCCGTCACTGATGAAATCGATGCTGGGCACTTTCACCATTTTCGTTCCGACCGGAGTCCAGCTCACCACCGTTGAAATGCAGCCCCTTATAAGCTCCACATACGGGAATTCCTTCACGATTGCGTGGAATAACTATACCACCAGCTTTTTTCTCAGTTTTATTTCGCTGGCAATACTGGCTTACCTCACCATAAAACACGGTAATTCAGAAAAAACTCTCTTTTTAGTATGGAGCCTGATAATACTGATAGCCAATCTGGGGCAGCGCCGTTTCGGTTATTACTACGGCGTAAACGCGGCTTTACTCACCGGTTATCTTTCCTGGATAGCTCTGGAGATGGTAAGACTCAGAAAATTCCCCACCGACGCAAGGGAGACAATAAAACAGGCAGCGGAGACGGTCAGAAGAAAGGTCAGACAGAAGAAAGGTAATTTACCTGTCAGGGTTAACTACTTTATCATGTCCCTGGCGGTAATCATCGTCTTTTTTGTGGTTTACTTCTGGAATATCGAGCCGGCAATCAGTACTGCAAGGAGTACGCAATATGCTCCCAGTGATGCCTGGTATAATTCACTTTCCTGGCTGAAGGAAAACACTCCCGATCCATTTGGTGACCCGGAGGCTTATTACAGACTGGAAAACTCCGGTAAGTACAGCGGTTTATCCAGCCTGATTCGTTCTGTTCCCAATCCCTCCGGAGACCCGACCTTCTATCAGGGTCTCGAACGATATTACCCCTATCCTGATACCGCGTACGGGGTATTGTCGTGGTGGGACTACGGTTACTGGATTACCCGCATAGCCCACCGTTTACCCAATGCCAACCCGAGCCAGGACCCCCGTGCCATAGAAAATGTAGCTGCGTTTTTCACCTCACAGGATGAAGGCTCGGCTAATAACGTAATAGAGGCAATGGACTCCGACTATATAATCATCGATTACGATACAGCCTATATACACCCCGTAACACTGGGAGGAAAATTCTGGGCAGTAATTACCTGGGCAGGGATGGAAGTGAGTGAATTTTTCGAAATGTACCTCATTAAGGTTGACGAGGAAGAGGACTCGTATTTATACAGACCGCTGTTCTACCCCGAATATTACCGTTCAATGGCTATCAGGTTATACAATTTCGACTGCGAATCGGTAGCTCCGGAAAGCGTATGGGTAATTTCATATCAGGAAAGAAGTAATGAGTCAGGTGAAGTCTTTAAATTAGTCACCTTTGCCGAACAATACGAAACCTATGAAGAGGCGGAGGAATTCCTATCGAGTCAGGAATCAGGCAACTACAGGATAGTCAGCACCGACCCGATGTTAAGCTGCGTGCCCCTTGAAGCCCTGGAGCACTACGAGCTTATTCACAGTTCCGGAATCACGAAACCTACGGTTAATGAAAGTGTTGTACCGGAGGTCAAAATCTTCAAATACCTGGACTAGGTCGACGTCTGGTCAGCCGGCATCCGCCTCATTTCAAGATTTTTTGCCTCTAAAAGCAACTTCCGGTGCTTTCTTTCGTTATATTAAGTAGGACACCGAATACTTAACATACGGTATTTAAGAAGGGAGAGCACGGCATGACGAAGGCAGGAAGATACTGGACTCTGGCAATCGTTATGGCAATGCTGGCGGCTGTAGAAGCGGTATCAGGCTTTGTACTGTGGCTGGGCTTCCCCGCAGGAGGGAGTGGAGCCGGTCGCGGCTGGGCAGGAGGCGGAGGAGCGGGCAGTCTCACTTTCTGGGGACTGACAAAACACACCTGGATTGATATACATGACTGGATGGCTGTTGCGTTTATAGCGCTGGTTGTCCTGCACGTACTACTTCACTGGAAGTGGATTATCCGCGTGGGGAAATCCGTTTTTAAAGGAGCATCCGGCAAACCAGTGCCTGTGCCGGTTAAAGCCGACTGATAGAGTATAAATTCCTCAAAATTTGAAGAAGTCAAGGCTAACCGATTACGTCAGTACCCACGAAGTCCTGTAATACCTCGGGGACGCGGATGGTGCCGTCAGCCTGCTGGTAGTTCTCCATTATGCTAATCATCAATCTGGGCAGAGCCAGACCGGAGCCGTTTAGGGTATGAACGAAGCGCGGTCTTGAGTCGAGAGCGGGACGGTAGCGGATATTGGCACGCCGCGCCTGAAAATCGGTGCAGTTGGAGCAGGAACTTACCTCCAGCCATTCGCCGACACCCGTCGACCACATATCGACATCGTACGACCTGTTAGAGGCGAAGCTGAGTTCGGCGGTGCAGAGCTCTCTTATCCGGTAGGGAAGCTTCAGCCTCTGGCAGACATCTTCGGCATCTTTTACCATTTTTTCAAGCTCGTTCTCCGATTCTTCCGGCTCAACGAACTTGTACATCTCTACTTTATCGAACTGGTGCCCGCGTTTGATACCACGCGTGTCTTTTCCGGCGGACATTTTTTCGCGGCGAAAACAGGGGGTATAGGCGACGTAATAGATGGGCAGGACTCCCGGCAGTATAAGCTCATCACGGTGAAGGTTGGTTACCGGCACTTCCGCTGTCGGCACGAACCAGAGGTCGTCCTCATCATCATGGTAAAGGTTATCGTAGAATTTGGGTAGCTGACCAGAACCGAGCATAACCTCCCTCTTCACCATGAAGGGCGGGTATACCTCCTGGTAGCCGTGCTCTCTGGTGTGAAGGTCCAGCATGAAGGCGATAAGAGCCCTCTGGAGACGGGCTCCCAGACCCTTGAGGACATAGAAGCGGCTGCCCGACAGTTTTACACCCCGGTCGAAATCTATTATGCCCAGCTTTTCTCCCAGCTCCCAGTGAGGAGCAGGGGTAAAACCGAACTCCGGAATTTCTCCCCAGGAACGCACTTCCACGTTATCGTCGTCATCAACACCCACCGGAGAGGAGGGGTGGGGGATATTGGGGACCTGGAGCAGCATTTCCTCCAGGCGGTTATCAATGTCCCTTACCTCATCTTCGAGGGTTTTTATCTTGTTCCGCAGGTCACGGCCTTCTTCGGCAAACCCCTTATCCGTTTTTCTCTCCCGGGCGGCTTCTTTCCTCTCATGCCTCAGGTCTTCAAGCCGCGCGACTTTTTTGCGGCGCTCGGAATCAAGTCCCAGGATTTCATCCAGAGGAGCGGAGTCCTGGCGTTTCTCAACCGCTTCTTTCACCAGGTCTACATTTTCACGGATAAATTTCAGGTCCAGCATAACCTTACCCCTTAATCGTTCTCGCCAGTGTCCGGTTTTTTATCAGATTTAGGTAAACCGAGCCACCTCGGCGTTCTTTCCTTATATACACGGTAGGAGTCACCGTATTTTTCCAGAGTGGAGCTTTCTTCGGCAATCATCACGATGTGTGCCATGACCATGGAGATGACCGAAAGCACTATAAACAACCACGAAGCACAGGCAATGCCGGTACCGAGAAACACCAGGAAGAATCCCAGGTAAAACGGGTGCCTGGAGTAACGGTAAATCCCGCCGGTAAAAGGCTCGCCTTCCGGTGCAGCATCGGCGTCAGCCCTGCTCAGGAGGACAAAAATAAACCCGACCAGGCAGACGGCGGTACCGACATAAAACCACGCCGTCCCTCTCACCAGAGGTAGAAAAATGGAGTATATTAACATCACCAGAGTCACAGGGAGCAGCAACGTGGTTAATTTCTTCGCTTCCTTACCGTGAGCCACCCTCTCACTTGAACGTCTGAATATGGCAAATATGATATAAATATATACTACGAAAACAACCATATACATCCAGGCATTCCACAGGTCTATCTCAAAAGCCGGTACTCCAGTCATGACTCACCCCCTTACGGCTACCGCTTTAGCCAGGTCTTTTTTCATTTTTAGCTTATTTCTCCCTCAGCTGGGGGAAGAGGATTACTTCACGGATTGACTGCTTGTCCGTCAGCAGCATAACCACGCGGTCCATGCCGATTCCCAGCCCGCCGGTCGGGGGCATGCCGTACTCCATCGCCGTCAGGAAGTCCTCGTCTATAGTCCACCGTTCCTCGTCCTCATCCTGACGCTCCTTGAGCTGTTCTTCGAACCGCTCCCTCTGCTCTATGGGGTCGTTCAGCTCGGAGTAGGCGTTACCCAGCTCCAGGCCCCCGGCGTAAGGCTGGAAACGCTCCACCACCCGCTCTTCGCCCGGCTTGTTCTTCGCCAGAGGGGACATCGACGCCGGGTAGTCGTAGACAAAGGTCGGCTGTATAATCGCGGGTCTTACAAAGGTCTTCAGAAGCTCGTCGACGAGCTTCGCCCAGTTCTTGGCGGGGTCGGCTTCCATGTCCATAGAGCGCATCTTCTCCCGCAGTCCGGCGGCGGTGGGGTACTTGACGAAGTCAATCCCCGCATACTCCTCAACGGCTTCACGCAGGGTAATACGCCGCCAGGGAGGTGTAAGGTTTATATTGTTATCTCCGTACTTGATTTCAGCGGCACCTGTCACCTTCTCGCATACCTGGCAGACCATCTCTTCAACCATCCTCATAACGTCGTTATAATCGGCATAAGCCTCGTAGCTTTCCAGCAAGGTAAACTCCGGGTTGTGGGCGGTGGAAATACCTTCGTTCCGGAAAATACGGCCGATTTCATAGACTTTGTCCATCCCGCCGACAATCAGGCGTTTGAGATGAAGCTCGGTGGCGATACGCAGGTAAAAATCACGGTCAAGGGCATTATGATGGGTTATGAACGGCGCGGCTAGAGCGCCACCGGCGGATGGATGCATCACCGGCGTCTCAACCTCGATAAACCCGCGCTCATCGAGGAACCGCCTGGTGGCGCTGATAATCCTGCTGCGAGTCCTGAATACATCCTTGACTTCGCTGTTGGCGATGAGGTCTACATACCGCTGGCGGTACCTGAGCTCGACGTCGCTCAGCCCGTGCCATTTTTCCGGAAGCGGACGGAGCGACTTTGACAGCAGAGTAAACTCGCCCACCCTGACCGTGGGTTCGCCGGTCCTTGTCCTGAGAAGATTACCCTCGACCCCGATAATATCGCCGATGTCCAGGTCTTTAAACAGTCTCAACCTGTCATCATCGAGCTGGTTAATATTCTGGAACAGCAACTGGATTTTCCCCGAGCCGTCACGTATATCAACGAACGAACTCTTACCCATGGAACGGTTAGCCATGATACGTCCGGCGATTCTGACCGTTTCCTCAGCCGCTTCCTTTGCTTCAATTTTCTGGAGCTGCTCGACCGCCTGCTGGGCGGTATGTGTCCGCGGGAAACGGTTAGGATAGGGATTGATTCCGGAACCACGGAGGTTTTCCAGCTTTTCAATACGCTGCCTGGTTATGCGTTCAAGCCTCGAAGTCATCTCAGTCCTTTTTACTCAGGCTCGCTCTGCTTTTTATTTTTGATTCTCTCGATTACCTCAAACACGATACCGATGACCAGACCGACTCCTCCGATGATAGCTATCCCCTGGATATACCACGACGTCGAGGACTTGGGCATGTAGTCGGCTACTACCCGGTAAAGTGCCAGGCTGGCACATATAAATCCGAGGCCAAAACCGATAAGTCCTCCGTTCATCAGCGGGGTATTTCTCATCTCTCTTCCTCCTCGGCTTGTATGGATATCTTATGGTAGGCTACTTTATCTGGGTAGTCAAGACTGGGGTGTCTTTCACAGGAACGAACCTGCTGCAGCAACTAAAGGGAGGGTGCTTATATCAGGTAGAACTACCTGCCGGTCTCGTTTTTAAGAGTATCCAGCCAGGCAGTAGACTTAACTTCTTTTTCGAGAAGGTACCTGATATAACCTCTCATTATACCCTCCAGCTCGGTAGACAGACCGGATTCTATCTTAAGCCTGGTGGCAGCGTCATAGCTTTGACTCTGCAAAAACCGGAGAACCTTAAGAGCGTTAACCGAAAGAGGATAGGCCGGTAACTGGCTCCGGTAGCTGCAGTCGGGGCACAGCACGCCACCGCTTGATGGACTGAACGAGTTGGCAACAGGCTCCAGAGCGCTCCGGCAGGAAACGCACTGCTGAAGCTGAGGACGGTACCCGACCCTCTCAAGAAGGTGTATCTCAAAATAGCGCAATACCATATCGTTGTTTTCAGCCTGACACAGGTATTTCAGGGCCTCCAGCAGCAACTGAAACAACGGATAGTTTGCATCATGTTCGGCGGTAAACTGGTTGACCAGCTCGGTGGCGTAAAGAGCATAAGAGGTAAGATGAAAATCGCTTTTCAGTGGAAGGAAGCTGTCTATGGTCTGACCGCCGATGATTGTATCCAGGTTCCTGCCGCGAGCCAGCGATACCATGCTGTGAGTGAGAAGCTCAAGGTGCCCTGCCATTTTACTTTTTGTTTTCCTGAGGCTTTTGGCAAAACCCTGTATTTTACCCAGGTGCGGCGTGTAAAAGGTGAGGATGGTATCCGCCTCCCCAAGTTTTGTTTTCTTGATAACTATCGCGTCTGTCTGATAATTTCGCTGACCTGTCATTTTCAATTACCAATTAACCGCCACCCGCCATAACGGGTTCATCATCGAGAAGTTCCGGCAGCTCCGAAAGCGATTGCTTTTATCCCGCTTATTCCGGTCATAGTTATCACTTCTTACCGGCGATGAATATCATCTCCGGCGAATCATCGGAATACGCCGACCTGTCGTGGTTACCGAACAGGTCTATAACTTTGAACCCGCACAGCTCCAGCAGGTGTTCTACTTCGTACCGGAATAGATACCGAAACGGGTATGCCTGCACCAGCCTTTCTTCCCTGCCGTCAGGATGAGTTATATAGTAAATCATTTCGACGTCGTTGTATTGCTCATGTCGATGGAAACCTGCTAATCTGCTGGTACGATGAACGGTCCTGCCATCGGGCAATTGCGTTTCGGGCAGGTCTTCTATTTCATCCTCGTATTTCGTCTGATACAGCCTGTCGAAACGGGGGTTGAATAGGTCGAGGATGAACAGCCCGTCGGGTTCCAGGTGTTTGATGACGCAGAAGAGGCAGGCTTTCTGCTCTTCGACGGAAAGCAGGTGCTGAAAAGCCCGGAACGGGACAGTAATCAATTTATATGTCTCGCCGGTATCGAAACCGGTCATGTTCGCCCGCACCAGCTTAACCCGTTCCTGCACCTCCTTGGGCTGCTTTTCCAGCTTTTCCCGGCATTTAGCGAGCATATAGGGCGATAGGTCTAAACCGGTAATCTCGCAGCCGGCGGCAGCGGTCGGTATAAGCAAGCGACCGGTTCCGCAGCCGAGCTCCAGCGTTCGACCGCCAGCATTTTTAGAATAGTCTATATAAAAAACGATGTCTCCGGTGCGGATATGGTCGTATGCCGAGTCGTAGTACTCGGCGGTAAACTCTTCCTCATCATACCCCCCGTACCTTCCGGTCATTTCACACCTCTTCCTCAAGTTTACACGCTGCCCAGAATCATGGCAAGGCAGATTACGGTGCCCATTCCCATCATAGAAACGAGGGTCAGCCGGTAGGCGAGTTGAGGGCTGGGACGGGTGGCGAAAAGCCAGGCGCAGACAAGCCCGACGACGATAAAGACTATATCGAGGTACAGGTAGATATTACCGAACTCGCCGGTAAAGTAAGCCGACAGACTCATTGCGTAGGAGATAAGTAAACAGACGGAGGTTAGCCTCGCCGTATTCTTTATACCGTACCGTTTCGGCAGGGTCTGCACGCGGGTGACCTCGTCCTGCGGGAAATCCCTGACATCTGTCATTCCCCTTCCGCCTAACATGGCGAAGAAGAAAGTACCGGCGATAAACCAGAGTCCGGGACTCAGCAGGCCCGACGCTGCCCCCATAAGAGCGTAGAGACCCTGCAATAGTCCAAGCGTAAGGGCGCGGGTAATTGGCTGCTCGAAGAAGTGCAGAGCCAGACCGACGATGATTGCCAGAGCGATACCCCACGGGATAAGAGCCCAGGCGGATACCAGTATCACGATAATAAAGCTGGTTACGATAAAGGTTAGAGAAAAGACGAGTCCCGTCTTCGATGGAAGAGAGCCGTCTGTATACGGATTATGGCGTATCTCGGCGCGCGGTCCTACCACGTCGAGGTCGCGGTCAGCCAGGAAGTCCAGGGAGAACCCGCCCACCGCCAGGAGCCAGCCTGCCAGGGTCATCCACAGGGAATCAGCCACGCCGGCTCCGGAAGCGAAAGCCGAGCACCCGGTAATCGCCGCCACCATCACGGTGCGGTTAAGCCGCAGCAGCCAGAAGAAGGCAACCGGCTTCGAAAAACGGGGCTTTATATCATCGGTCACTTTTATTCCCGTTTATCTATCCTATCCCCCTGCTTCCCTCCCGATACAATCGGGAGGGAATAGATTAAGAAGAGGGGCGAAGCCCCTCTTAGATTCCCCTTTTTACTTTATTTCGTCGAATGTAAATACTCTCTCTGATATCAGGTAAAAGAAAAATGAAGATGGCAATCCGTTCCTTCATATTATGCCTTTTATATTCCGACCGATCAGTCCTTGTGATTACAGTTCCTGTCTGCCCTCGATGGCGCGGGTGAGGGTGACATCGTCGGCGTATTCCAGTTCGGTGCCGAAGGGCAGCCCCCGTGCAAGGCGGGTAACCCTGATTCCCATGCCCGAAATCAGGTGGTTCAGGTAGAGAGCGGTCTGCTCACCCTCGAGGTTGGTATTGGTAGCCATGATAACCTCGCCCACTTTGTTCTCCCTGAGCCTTTCCAGAAGCTCCTTCACCCGTATGTCGCCGGTACCCACTCCCTCGGTGGGAGATATGGCACCGTGCAGGACATGGTATAAGCCTTTATAAGCCCGGGTGTGCTCGAGGGCAAGGATGTCCTGCGGCTGCTCCACGATGCAGATTTGACTCCGGTCGCGTTCGGCGCTGCTGCAGATGCGGCACGGGTCGGAGTCAGTGACATTAAAACAGGAGGAACATAGGGTAATCTGCCGTTTGACCGATAATATGGCGTCTGATAATATCCTGGCATTCTCTTCGGGGGTACGCAGCAGGTAATAGGCGAGACGCTGGGCGCTCTTGGGTCCTATTCCCGGCAGTTTATTCAGTTCCTGGATGAGCCTGTTTATCGGCTCGGCGGTATACTGGAGGTTATCACTCAATTATTCTACCTCTCTCGTGTCATTCTGAGGAGTCCCGACATAATCGGGACGACGAAGAATCCCCTTGTTATATCGAAGGAGATTCTTCGCCCGCCTCAGGCGGGCTCAGAATGACATTTGATGCAAAGCACTCCCCTTTTTTAAGATAGTTAAGTCAAGCCCGGTATTTTAAGTCCGCCGGTCAGCCCTTTTAGCTGCTTGGCGGCGAGTTTCTCGGATTTATCGCTGGCTTCACCTATCGCTTTCATAATCAGCTTTTCCAGTTCCTCCGGCTTGTCGGGGTCCATTACCTCGGGCGATATTTTAATGGAGCGTATCTTTTGCTGACCGTCGATGGTAATCTTAACCGCCCCTTTTCCCACTTCCGCCTCGATGATGGTCTTGCTCAGCTCTTTTTGAGCCTTGTCCAGCTTCGATTTGAGTTCCTGGGCTTGCTTTAGCAGTGAAAAATTCATTTTTCCTCCTGGTCAATGATCTGGGCGCCCATCTTCAACGCCGCCTTCAGAAGGGGGTTATCCTCGAGGACACAGGTCACGTGGCAGGGACGTCCCAGGTAATTGCTGATAATCTTCTCGGCTACCTGGTGGTTCTCCACCTTTTCCATCAATTCCTTGTGGTTGTTATACCTGAAAGCGAGAATGACCGTATCATTTTCAAACGATACCGGACTTATACCGGCACTTCTCATTATGGCGAGAGCGGGTGTTCTCTTGGTATCCTGCGGCGCCTGCTCGATAACCTGCTTCCAGTTCATTCTCAGGTCTTCAACCTCGCTGCCGGCTTCCACCGGCGGAGTTCCGGCGGCAGCCACAGCGGGTTCCGGCTCAATCGATACAGGTTCGGCTTCCGCCACTGCGGGCTCGGTCTCAGCCGCTTCTGTTTCAGATACTACCGTCTCAGCCACTTCTACTTCAGTTTCATTTTCATTCACCGGCTCCGGTATGGCTTCGGATTTTTCCGAAACTTGCGGCTCGGGAGGCGGAACAGCCGCTTTTCTTGGTTCTGGCGGCTTTTGTTCGGTCTGTTTCACAGATATTTCTTCTTCGCCCTCCGGGGCGAGAACACAATCGACCAGCGCCAGTTCCAGCGGCAAGGTGGGGTAATTATCGTAGCCGGGTTCAATCTGACCGAAGAGCCTGACCGCCGTTAATATCTGCTCCAGCGAAACCCCGGCGGCTATTTCCTTCAGTTCAGCCAAGTCCTCCGCAACCAGGTCCACAGCTTCATCGGAGCCGGTCTTTATCAGCAGTAATCCTCTGAGGTACTCGACGAGTTCCCGGTTGAACTGCCTCAAGTCCAGCCCGTCGCTGTTAACGGCGTTTATGGTAGACAGTCCGGCGGATACGTCTTTATTCATAATGTGCCTGACCAGTTCTCTTGTCCGTCTATCGCCGGTAATACCAAGGACCGCCTGTACCTGCGCCAGGCTTATCTCCGAACCGTAGTAGGTGGTCATCTGTTCAAGGAGGTTTTCTGCGTCCCGGAGGCTGCCAGTAGCACTTTTGGCAATAAGCTGCATCCCCTCCGGCTCTACCTTGATACCCTCTTCCAGGCAGATGCGTTCCAGTTTCAGGATTATATCCGCCTGGGAAAGGCGCCGGAAATCGAAACGCTGGCAACGTGACAGGATGGTGGGCAGGATTTTATGGACCTCGGTGGTGGCGAGTATGAAAATCACGTGCGCCGGCGGTTCCTCGAGGGTCTTAAGCAGGGCGTTGGAGGCGTTGTTACTGAGCATATGCACTTCGTCTATGATATAGACCTTGTAACGCGCCTGGTTGGGAGCATAGTTAACTCTCTCGCGCAGGCTGCGGATATCATCGACGCCCGTATTGCTGGCGGCATCGATTTCTATAACGTCAAGTGCTCTGAGTTCGGTTATCGCCCGGCACATATCGCATTCATTGCACGGTTCACCGTCGGTGCTGTTAAGGCAGTTAACCGCTTTAGCCAGGCTGCGAGCGGTACTGGTCTTGCCCGTTCCCCGCGGTCCGCAAAAAAGGTAAGCGTGAGATATACGACCGCTGCTAAGCGCATTGTGCAGAGTTTTTGTTACCGGCTCCTGCCCGATTACCTCAGATAGATTCCGGGGGCGCCATTTGCGATAAAAGACCTGAGAAGTCATCCTGCTTTCGTTATCCATTATAACCCATGAAGCGCTGGATTCCCAAGAAGTAAATATTTGAATTAGTTGTTTTTATTAAAAAATATGCCAGCTCTAATTTGCCTTGATATGCCGGGTTAATACGGAAATTAAAGCTGGCAAAGTTATCTCTTTTTATCTCGTTATAATAGCGATGGAATATCCTTTGAGGTTTCCTCGATTATCTTAAGCTTATCAACAGTTTCTTCCTGCCTCTTCTTCATGGCAGGAATAAGACTTGCAGACGTAGTATAGTAATTCCTTACCTTTTCCACGTCGCTGAGCTCTGACAGGATAACGCTAACGTCCAGTAAGCCCCTCCGTCTGGGATAATCACCGTTCCTTATCGTAGCCTGCGGGGCTAAACTCCTCAGGTAATCACCCAGTTCTTTTATCAGGTCCATATTCATTTCTCTCGAAGGCGCCGATATCAGATAGAGGGCTCTCCGTGAATCTTCGGGTTTGCAGTTCAGCGACAGCTCGCTTATGGCTGCATCCATCGCCTGGATTCCTTTTTGAGTTTCAGTTCCCTTTTTAATGAAATCGCGCGTCCGCTCTCCGGGGAATCTAAGCAGCGGAATCTGCGACGTACCATAGCCAAGCACCGTCCAGCCTACAACCGTCTGCATAATATCACCGGCGTCGAGCAGCTTCGACCCTATGTATTTGGGCTTTTTCTCTTCGCCGGCACAGAGGATACCATAGAACGGTTCGGCTATAAGGTTGTTTATCTTAGCCAGGTTGTTGGCAAGCGAGGAGTCCTTTCTGATATACCTCTGATTATCAATGAGTATTACCGCGTCAGCCACCGAGTAGGTAGATTTAAGACAGGTGGCTGTGTTATATATAGTTCTTTCTTCCGTCTGCTCTTCATGTTCGAAAGGAAGGACGACAGCGGCATATACCGGTTTATCAGAATAGCGTTCTTTGATGTGCTGCACCATTACCGGCAAGCTCCCTGAGCCGGTCCCGCCACCAGCGCCAGCAATCAGCAAGAAGGCATCCGTTTCATAGAAACGTTTGGTAGTTCTTATTGCATCCACGACCTTATCGGAATCTTCTTTAGCTATCTCGGCACCGAGCTCATTTATCTTACCGACACCGTGACCACCTGTCTTCCGTCCACCGATAAGTATTCTGTGCTGGTAATCACGCCTTATTGCGGTTAATCCACTTAAATCTGCAGCATCTGTATTAACAGCAAAACCACCGGTTACAATTTCAATACCCCGGCGGCTGCGTGCTCTACTATTCAACCGTGCAAACTCATCAGCAATCCTGCCACCGCATTGTCCCAGACCAATAACCACTATTTTCATTTTGCACCTCGGCTCTCAACGTTTCAAAATTTTAACTGTTTTTACGTGATAATGTCAATAACGATTATCAGTACATTCGTTATTCCTTCTAAAGTTTCTGCTTAAAATTGTACATAGGTTTACACTTATTCTGTCTGCAATCTGATGTGAATCTTAACCTCACCCCCGCCTGCCAAAGTCTCCCGCCTGCCAAAGCTTTGTGCGGCGG